>CAZWPZ010000180.1:0-22619 GCA_964636005.1 uncultured Eudoraea sp. | reverse complement strand
GCAGGTAAAGAGGTAACCTGGGATATGATCCATTACGACGTTCAATTAATTGGAGGTATTGCCTTACATCAAGGGAAAATTGCCGAAATGCAAACGGGAGAAGGAAAAACACTCGTCGCAACCCTTCCTATGTACCTAAATGCACTTGCTGGTAAAGGAGCTCATTTGGTGACCGTAAATGACTATTTGGCAAAAAGGGATAGCACATGGATGGCTCCTATTTTCGAATTTCACGGGATGTCTGTAGACTGTATAGACAGACATCAACCAAATTCGGAAGGTAGAAGGGCCGCCTACAACGCTGATATTACGTACGGAACCAATAATGAGTTTGGTTTTGACTACCTAAGAGATAATATGGCCCACACGCCAGGGGATTTGGTACAAAGACCTCATCACTATGCTATTGTAGATGAGGTAGACTCTGTATTAATTGATGATGCAAGAACCCCTTTAATTATATCTGGGCCTGTCCCAGAAGGGGATCGTCATGAATTTAATGAGTTAAAACCAAAGGTGGCCGATATAGTGCAAAAACAAAAACAGTATCTAACGGGTGTTTTAGCAGAGGCCAAAAAAGAAATATCAGCGGGAAATACCAAAGAAGGAGGTTTTCTATTGCTAAGAGTTTACAGAGGTCTGCCAAAAAATAAAGCCCTGATAAAGTATCTTAGTGAAGAGGGGATTAAACAACTGCTCCAGAAGACCGAAAATTTCTACATGCAGGATAATAATCGGGAGATGCCGCAGGTAGATTCAGAGTTGCTTTTCGTAATTGATGAAAAGAACAACCAAATTGAACTTACCGACAAAGGTATAGCCTATATCTCGGGAAATCAGGAAAGCGATTTTTTTGTAATGCCCGATATCGGTAGTGAGATTGCTAAAATTGAAAGTCAAAATCTCGAAATAGAAAAAGAAGCTGCTGAAAAAGACGCCCTCTTTAAAGACTTTGCCGTAAAAAGCGAAAGGATTCATACCATGAGTCAGCTTTTAAAAGCATATACTCTTTTCGAAAAAGATGTAGAATACGTGGTAATGGATAATAAGGTCATGATTGTTGATGAGCAAACAGGCCGTATCATGGATGGAAGGAGGTATTCCGATGGTTTGCATCAGGCTATTGAGGCCAAAGAAAATGTGAAAATCGAAGCAATGACCCAGACATTTGCAACCGTTACCTTGCAGAATTATTTCAGGATGTATAAAAAACTCGCAGGGATGACTGGTACTGCCATCACGGAGGCTGGAGAGTTTTGGGAAATATACAAACTGGATGTAATGGAAATTCCGACGAATAGACCTATCGCCAGAGATGACCAGAATGATCTTATCTACAAAACAAAAAGAGAAAAATACAACGCTATTATTGATCAGGTTACAAAACTTTCTCAGCAAAAAAGACCCGTACTTATTGGAACAACCTCAGTAGAAATTTCTGAGTTACTTTCTCGTATGTTAGGTATTCGAAAGATTCCTCACAACGTCCTGAATGCCAAGTTACATAAAAAGGAAGCAGATATCGTGGCAGAAGCTGGCAATCCTGGCGTGGTCACCATTGCAACCAATATGGCTGGTAGGGGTACCGATATTAAACTAACTGATGAGGTAAAAAAGGCTGGTGGCCTTGCTATTGTTGGTACCGAAAGACACGATTCCAGAAGAGTTGACAGACAATTGAGAGGTCGGTCTGGCCGTCAAGGAGATCCAGGTAGCTCGCAGTTTTATGTTTCTTTAGAAGATAATCTAATGCGTCTCTTTGGTTCGGAAAAGGTTGCTAAAATGATGGACAGAATGGGCTTGGAGGAAGGAGAAGTAATACAGCATTCCATGATGACCAAGTCTATTGAAAGAGCTCAGAAAAAAGTGGAAGAAAACAACTTTGGTATTCGGAAGCGGCTCCTAGAATACGATGACGTAATGAATGCGCAAAGAGAAGTGGTCTACAAAAGAAGAAGACATGCATTACAAGGAGAAAGACTGAAGGTCGACATAGCCAATATGGTCTATGACACTTGTGAGGTCATTGCAGAGACCAACAAAGGAGCAAATGACTATAAAAATTTCGAATTCGAGCTTATTAAATACTTCTCCATTACTTCCCCTATCACCGAGGAAGAATTTGCTAAGTTAAGTTTTCAGGACATTGCAAATACGACATATGAGGCGGCGTACTCTTATTATAAGGACAAGATGGAGAGAAGTGCTGCTACTGCTTTTCCTGTGATAAAAAGAGTGTACGAAGATAACAGCAACTCCTATGAGCGAATTGTAGTACCGTTTACAGACGGAATAAAATCCTTAAATGTAATTACCAATCTTAAAAACGCCTATGAATCTAACGGTAAAGATTTGGTTACCGATTTTGAAAAGAATATAACACTGGCCATTATTGACGACTCCTGGAAAACCCATCTTCGGAAAATGGACGAGTTAAAACAATCGGTTCAATTGGCGGTACACGAACAAAAAGACCCTTTATTAATTTACAAATTTGAAGCTTTTGAACTCTTTAAGAGCATGATCGATAAGGTAAACAAAGAAGTGGTGTCCTTTTTGTTCAAGGGAGAATTACCCTCCTCCGATTCTAACGAAATTCAAGAGGCTAGAAACGTTCGAAGAACTAAAGAAAAACTACAGACCTCTAAGGAAGAAATTCCAAATAGTGATGAATTGGCAGCACAGAACCGTGCGGCTGGTCAAAATCAGGGTGGCAGACCTGCAGTTACAGAGACGATTACGCGTGTTAAACCAAAAATTGGTCGTAATGAACGCGTTACCATAAAGAACGTTATGAGTGGCGAGAGCAAACAGCTGAAATACAAGCAAGCGGAACCCCTCATCGACAAAGGAGAATGGGTACTTATAGAAGACTAAAGTCTTTAAATAATACTGGAGGCACTCGTGAGAGTGCCTTTTTTATTAAAAACATATATCTTTATGGTATAACCTATTCTTTTTATGAAAGCAACCAGAAGAAAATTTCTTACCTCCATCAGTATGTTGGCGGCTGCTACAGCAATGCCCATAAACCAGTTTGATTTCGGAATAAACAAAAAACTAAAAGTCGCACTTGTAGGTACCGGAATACGAGGTATAACGTTTTGGGGGAAAAGATTGGTAGAGGAATACTCGGATATATTAGAATTTGTTGGGCTATGCGATATTAATCCGGGAAGACTTGCTTTTGGCCTGCAATATACAGGGGCCAACTGCGATACCTTTACGGATTTTGATAAAATGATAAGCGACCAAAAACCAGATTTGGTCATTGTCACCACGAAAGATTCGAACCACCATCAATTTATTATAAAAGCTTTGGAGATGGGCTGCGATGTCCTCACGGAAAAACCATTGACCACCGACGAGGATAAGTGTGAAGCCATATTACAAGCCGAGAAAAAGTCGGGTAAAAATATTATAGTAGGCTTTAACTATCGATGGAGCCCATACAACACTAAAATAAAAGAGCTTCTTTCCAATAATAGTATTGGCAAACTTACTTCTGTAGATTTTCATTGGTATCTGAATACCTATCACGGGGCGAGCTACTTTAGAAGGTGGCACGGACAAATGGAGAGCAGTGGTTCTTTATGGGTACACAAAGCCACACACCATTTTGATCTGCTTAATTGGTGGATAGACTCAGAGCCTTCTGAGGTATACGCATTAGGTGATCTCGACTTTTATGGTGCCAACGGTCCTTATCGAGGTGAAAACTGCCGCAATTGCCAGCATAAAAACAATTGCGACTTTCATTGGGATATAAACAAGGATACATTTCTAAAAAACCTATACGCAGACAATGAAAAGTACGACGGCTACATACGGGATAATTGCCTGTTTAGAAATGAAATCAATATCTATGATAAGATGTCTGCTCAGGTAAAGTATGCCAATAAGGTACAATTGAACTACTCCCTTACCACCTACTCCCCATTTGAAGGATGGCGTGTGGCATTTAACGGTACGGAAGGCAGAATAGAAGCCTGGATGGACATCCCCTATAACAAAAATATAGGTGTTAGTCAGTCCGAAATGCACGCTGCCGAAATGGATCAATCCAAAGAAGAAGACTTACAGTATGAACCTATGATTGTTCATAAGCTTTGGAAGGATTATGATACCGTACAGGTGGAGATGGAAAGAGGTGGCCACGGTGGAGGAGACCAACGGCTCCAAGACAAAATGTTTAGAACTTCCTCCCAACCAGATCCCTATGGAAGAACGGCAGGAAGCAGGGATGGCGCCATGTCCATCTTAATTGGTATTGCAGCTAGAAAAAGTATTGAAAGCGGGCAAGCTGTAAAAATAGCCGACCTAAGTAGCCTTGAACCAAAAGTGCTTCGTGGTTAATATAGCTTTCCTACGATATATTTGTGACATTGATATTGACTATATGACAAAACATAAGTAGTTTTACAAGGTAGATGATTCAAAAGTTCCCTGAATTTGAAAAGGCTGGGTACTTTTGATATATTCCAAAACAACCCAGAGGTCATGACAGACTTAATTTCTTATGAGTTTAACAAAGAGGACAGGACGAAGCTTACGCTAAAAATTAGCTTTTACGCCTCTATCTTCTCCATACTCTTTGGTGCTGCCTGTCTTCTTTTCCTTGATATTTTTGAAGTAATTCCTGTGGTTCTATTCCTTTTTGGAGGCCTAAATCTATTAAATAATTTACTGTACAGCTCGCATCAGAATTTAACGATAACCTATAATATCATATCTATTTTGGGTCTGGCTTGTGCCACCGTAATAACGCTCTATTCAGGGGGTATTAATAGTGCATTTATCTTTGTCTTAGCAATCGTTGTTTTTGCCGGGTATGCTACTACGAGATCCTATGGTAAGGTCTATTTGTATCTGGCGGTACTAATAATAGCACTGATCTTTCTTCAAGGTAATTCGGATTTTAGTATTACCAAAAATGTGATTCCTCCCGAGTCACAAAATATATTCAGCTTTATAAGTATTCTCTTTGCCGTATACCTTCTGGGAGGCGTTTTGGGTAAAAACTTATTAAAACTGCACACGGATTTATTTAAGGCTAAAATGGTCGTAGATGAGCGAATTAAAGAGAAAGAAACTTTATTACAAGAAGTACATCATCGCGTTAAAAACAACTTACAAACGGTTTCGAGTTTATTAAGTCTCCAATCCAGAGGAATTGAAGACGATCAGGTAAAGAACCTAATAAAAAGTAGTCAAAACAGGGTGATATCTATGGCTATGGTTCATGAAATGCTCTATATGAGGGAAGATTTATCCAAGATAGAATATAAGTCTTATGTAGAAGAGCTCAGCGAATACCTCGTAAAATCTGTCAAAGGAGCGGACAGCAAGGTACAGGTAAACATTAATATCCCACAGATAGAACTTGGAATTGACACTGCCATTCCATTGGGTCTTTTAATTAACGAAGCCCTGACCAATGCCCTAAAATATGGTATTCGTGATAATAGCGAAGGGGAAATACATATCGAACTTCAAAAAATTGAAGACAAGAATTATGTTCTCAATATCGGAGATAATGGGGTAGGCTTTCCAGAAGAAGTGAGCTTTAAAAACTCCAGGTCTCTGGGACTAAAGCTAATCCATAACCTCGCCCGCCAACTAAAAGGTAATATAACAAGAGATTTTTCCAAAAAAGGCACGAATTACATCATTCGTTTCCAAGAAATCGGACAAACGGAGTTTCACCCAACCGTAGCCTAAATCGTTTATTTTATTGGTTTTTTTTTATTCTTCCCTTTAAGGTCCTGCCATTTCGCTATAGTCCTTTCCTATTTATACTTATATTTGGGCGACTAACCCAAAACACGCACTCCATGAAGAAAATAGTACTCCTGTTCAGTATTTTTTGCTCCACTTCTTTATTCGCTCAAAATTATTATTTCTCAAAATACCAGCCGTTTGAGAATTCCATACCCTCTCCTGAAGAATTTTTAGGATATGCTATTGGTGAAAGGCATACGAGACATGATTTAATCGTGGCTTATCTTGAAAAATTGGCGGAGCTTTCAGAGCGTGCTACCCTAATGGACTACGGTAAAACTCATGAAGGTAGAAGGCTTGTACTTTTGACTATTAGCAGTCCTGAAAATCTTGCAAACCTGGATGCTATCCAAAGCAAACACCTAAACTATACCGATCCAAATCAGTCTCCGGAAGCCGATCCAAGTTTGCCAATAATAGTCAATTTAGGCTATAACGTTCATGGAAACGAACCCTCAAGTTCGGAAGCTGCATTACTAACCGCCTATACCTTAGTGGCCTCGGAAAGCAAAGAAATCCTAAAGTATATAAATAATGCTGTAGTATTTTTAGATCCTACCATTAATCCGGATGGCAGAGACCGGCATACCCAATGGGCCAATAGTTATCAGGGGAACCCGCTTGTAGCAGATCCTCAAGATGCAGAACACAATGAAAATTGGCCCAGAGGAAGAACCAATCATTACTGGTTTGATCTTAACAGAGACTGGTTACTAGGAATTAATCCGGAAAGTCGTGGAAAGATTAGCTGGTATCATCAATGGTATCCCAATGTGGTAACCGATTTCCATGAAATGGGTACCCAAAGTACCTACTTCTTTGAGCCGATGAAGGATAATGGTTCTTTAGATCCCATAATGCCCAAAGAGAATTATGAAGATCTCAACAATCTATTTGGAGATTATTTTGCCAAGGCTCTGGACAGTATTGGTTCTTTTTATTTTACCAGAGAAGCTTTCGATGGTACCTACCCAGGATATGGGTCTTCTTACCCGGATATTCAAGGAGGCCTTGGATTGCTTTTTGAACAAGCAAGTTCCAGAGGGCATAAGCAATCCACGCCCTTTGGCGAAATAACCTTCCCCTTTACCATAAGAAATCAGTATACTTCGAGTATTACAACACTAAAAGCCGCAGTAGAGAATAAAGAAATGCTCCGAAATTACCAAAAGGACTTTTTTAAATCCGCTATGTTAAATGCAGCGGTAGATGGCACAAAGGCATATCAATTTGGAGATTCTTTTGACAAGAACCGCACAAAGGCCTTTATTGACAAATTACTACTACATAAGGTGGAAGTGTATAAATCTGGGGAGGACAAGTTTGTAGTTCCTACCGCTCAACCGCAGTACAGAATGGTACAATCTTTCTTCGAAACGTATAGCAAATATAGGGATAGTGTCTACTATGATGCCTCGGCCTGGTCCGTGGCCAATTTCTATAACATGAAATACCGTGGCATCAGGAGATATTCCAAAGGAGATCGGATTACTACAACCGACGGATTAGTACAACCAGAACAGGTAGAAAAATCCCCTTATGCCTATATTTTGGATTGGGATGATTACAATACACCAGCGGCTTTATACTTTTTGCAAAACAACGGCTTAGTTGTTTCTTCTTCATTTAAACCCATAAATATTCTAGTCGGTGGTTCTAATAAGACATTTAACTACGGGGCTTTGGTGGTACCCGTTAGCCTGCAAAAAAAATCTGAAGAAGAAGTGTTTCAACTAGTACTTCAGGCACAAGAAAAGTATAAAGTGCCTATCTATGGGGTCCGTACTGGGTATACGGCAAAAGGTATAGATCTTGGAAGTAGATTGGTTAAGCCTATTAGCAAACCAAAAGCGGCTATGCTCATAGGGTATGGCACCCGCTCTTATGAAGCAGGTGAGGTATGGCATTTATTAGATACCAGAGTAAACATGCCTATTACTAAAATACCCCTACACAGATTTTCTAATGCCGAACTGGATGGCTACAATACCCTTGTCATGGTATCCGGAAATTATAAACTAAGTGAAACGGATCAAGAAAAAATATCCAATTGGGTTAAAAACGGAAATACCCTCATTACCATAGGAACAGCATCGAAATGGGCAATCGAAAAAGAGTTAATACAAGAAAAACTAACGGTAGGACCTGTAGACACTCTCAATACGAAGCGCTTCCCTTATGTAGATTCGCCAGAAAACCTAGGAAGAGAAGAGGTTGGAGGAATAATTCTACGAGCAGATCTGGACAGAACCCACCCTATTGGCTTTGGCTATCAGGACAAGAGTATACCTGTATATAAAAACAACAATGTGTGGTTGGCGCCCAGTAAAAATTCGTATTCTACCGTACTGCAATATTCCAAAAAGCCTCATATTGATGGTTATATCAGTGAAAAGAACACCGAGGTGTTTTTAAAGAATTCTGCCTCTTTAATTGTGAGTCCCTTAGGAAAAGGAAGGGTGGTATTGTTTGCGGACAATCCAAATTTTAGAGGATCCTGGTATGGTACGAACCGATTATTCCTGAATGCCATTTTCCTAGGCGATAAAATTAACGTGCCAACCAGTTCTGATTAGGCGAATCAGAAATACAATTCAATGAGAGCTACCATAGATCAAACTGAAATCGCTGCCTTAAAGGTAGGAACAGTATTGGGATTAATAATGTCCATTGCAGGATGGTTGGCCTATTATTTATCGAATTCGGAAGCTCTGCTCCTGGACGGAAATTTCTCCTTTGTCACGGCGATCACCACAGCTTCGGCTATATTAATTGTTCAAAAGAGGCATAAAAAAACGTCTCTTTTTCCATATGGGAAGTACTTTTACGAATCCTTTTTTGTTTTTTTTAAGGGGCTACTAATTCTGGGTCTTACGGTTGCAGCCTTATTTCAGAATATTATAAAGATTTTCGATTATTTCAGCGGACAGCCCATTGTTCGATTAGAACCTGGAATTATTCTTTATTATTCTATTCTAATGGGCTTTATATGTTTTTTCTTAAGCTATTATTACAGGAAGAAAAACAAAATAATTGCAGATGCGAGTACCTTATTGAGTGTGGAAGCCAAATCGAGTAAAATTGACGGGTATCTCTCTATTGTAATAGGAATAGTCCTTATTTTAACTACCATAGTTCCTGAAAATTCCTCATTTAGTTTCTTGCTTTATATTGGGGATGCAATAATTGTTATACTCCTAAGTCTTTTTCTATTACATATTCCACTGGAAATTATAAGAGAAAGTTTTATTGAACTAGGAGGAGGTATACTACAGGATTCTAAATCGAAAAAAAAGATCGAAAATCTTCTTCATAAGCTGAAGCCTGAAAATTTAACCATAGAACACACCTATGTTTCCAAGGTTGGAAGCAGTTATCTTGTGGTTGTTTATATAATATCTACTAAGAACAACTTAGATGTGGAAGACATACGGTCTTACAGAAGTAAACTTCAGCAAAACTTGCGTAAAGACTTTACCACCATAGAAGTAGAAGTGGTTTTAATGTAAAAGTGGCTGTAAACGCCCCCTCTCCTTTTTTTACTTTACTTTAAAAAAATACGGTTAGACCCAGACTAAAGGTGTGAATTTTATCTTCAAAATTTCCACTGTAGAAACCAGAAAGTTGCAAGGTTGGTTTTAGGGAATATGCCGCAAAAACTTCTTGAACAAAACGATCTTGGTTAGCAAATCTATAGTCGTTCATATTATAAATCGGTGTCACTTGAATGAAGAATTCTTCCGAAAAAACGATGGGTGTTATTATTTGAAAACTTAAACCATTGGTGGCTTCGTCTACTGCGGGGGCTGGATTATCGTAAACCGGTTTACTCGCATACCTATAGGACAAAATAGGAAATAACTGTATCCAATCTGCCACCATTAACCCTACAGTTACCCCAGGTGAAACCACCCATCTTCCCGATCCTAAGCCATTTTCAAAATTACCGGTGGGCGCAAAAATGTCGATAGAAGGACCAAAAGCGCCTAAAAATTTATCGTAGTTTTTATAAGGCAAAAAGAAATACCGTGCCCTTATATCCCCTAGACCAAACTTACTGGTTCTATCATTATACAACAATGGGACCTCCATGAGCACCAAATTCGCCTCTGACAGAGCCAGGGTAAGTTTCCCTCTATATCCCATCACATTCTGGTTGGGCTGGCTGGAATACTCCAGCGTATTATCCAATAAGGAATAAAAGTTGGTGGGCTTAGAGGCATCAATATCCCCGGAAGCACCTTCCTCCTGTGCAGCATCTTGTCCAAAAACTGAAGTTGCAAAAACTAAAACGGCAATTAAGAATAAAACAACAGTTTGATT
This sequence comes from uncultured Eudoraea sp., assembly GCA_964636005.1. Classification (GTDB taxonomy): domain Bacteria; phylum Bacteroidota; class Bacteroidia; order Flavobacteriales; family Flavobacteriaceae; genus Eudoraea. The sequence goes on along the minus strand of CAZWPZ010000180.1, from coordinate 12,515 downwards.
TCTCATAAGAATAATTTAGTAGCTCAAAAATGCTCGTAAACCAAAAATAGTATTTATCTGATCACTAACAGTATAATAGGCCTGAAAGTTGGGTGCTACATTGAGAAAAGGTGTTATAAAAAAACGCCAATACGTATCTAAACCATATTCATAGTTAGAATCTTTTTCATTTAACACCAATGCAAACCCAGCCTGATCTCCTTTCCTTCTCAGTGGATCTAAAAAGGTAAGTCCGGTTACATAGGCCCCATTCAATTTATCCACTCTTCCCGAACCATAAGAAAATTTCAGTACTAAGATAAGATCCTTAGACAAACCCTGATTTGCCGTATACACAAATCCCTTTCCAGATGGCATACTTGCTGTAGAAGACTGGTAGTAGTAGGTGATATTGTGATCCGAAAAAATTTCATCAATATTCCCGAACTTAAATCGTAAAAATCCCATGTAATTCCAAGAAGTTTCTCCAAACTTAGGGATATAGAGAAAATTATTTCGAGGTTCATTATCGAAAACCAACCCCCCAAAACTAAACTTCTTACTCAAATGATACTCCGAATAGAGACCCATGGCACCATCTAAATCAGGAACGGGATCCGAAGCTGCACTTTTAGAAAAATAATTATACTTATCCCAGCCAGAATAATTTGAAAAAACAGTCAGGTAAAGAGGATCGAACTTGCCAATTGTAATGTCCAATTTTTCTTTAAACAAGAAAAATTCGAAGTAAAAATTTTCTAAACTTAAATCAAATCCCGTCTCTGTGGAAGCATTTGGAGACGAAATCATTCCGGTTTTTTTGGAGAAATCACTTGTAGATTCCCCAGCGAACAAGCTGGTTTGTTCCAGCCAACCATGGAAATTCATTTTTAGTTTCTCGTTATCTATTGCAAAATAGCGGTAAATTACCCCGAAATCATTGTGTAAGGTATTGGCATTATCCGGAGTTCCAGTTCCGTATTGATATACTGGGGAAAGGTAAAAAAATGGATCACTTCTTTTCTCCGAATAAGACCATCTAGTAAAACGATCGATTCTTTTGGATGCTCCAGTTTCGTAAGCCGCAGTATCACGAGGTAGTTTTAAGACATCCTTGCCTAGTTCTTGTCCTAGACAGATCTGGGAAAATCCAAATAATGCCATCCAACCGAGAAAATACCGAAAACCCTTCAAACTAAAAGTTTTTTAAAAAAATAAAGCGAATTACGCTACCTTCGGGTCTGTTGGTTGCTAAATACTCTAAATACCACCTCGTTATAAAAGCCCACTTACTTTTTGTGCGGTAGCTAAATTCCATCCCTACGGCACTAACCTTGTAATTATTTAAACCAAGGGGGAGATCCCCTCCTTTTTGGTCAGAAATCTGGCGATTCGAATAGCCAACCACTCCCATATTAAAAGCCTCTTCAAAGGTTTTTCCAATTCCCCATTCGCTAACCCAGGACGAGGCGGGAGTTATATTCGTCCCTTCTTGTTTTCCATTAAATTCAAAGGTATTCATCCAACTAGCATGCCAGGACTTTTTTTTATCGATATATGCAGTGGCTCCTATTCCTAAATTGTGCGACCAAAAACCTTTTCCTTTATTACTTACAGATCCCAATTCATATTTACCTGTTGGTGCCCAAAATGCATATCTGGTATTTAAAGAAAAACGGTTAAAATTCCATGTAAGCATAAGCGGAATAACCTTTATGTCTCCGATACCAACCCCATCCGGATCTAGTTCTAAGGTTTCCGGGTTAGGAGCCAGATTAGTAAAAGGCAGAATTACCGCAGCGTTATAATTAGCTTTTAATTTTTCTATTCGTTTGCCCCAAATGCCACCACTAATGTTTGCGATTACATTTACAGGAGTAGCTAAGGTCGATATCTTACCGTCATTGTCTTTGTATTCCCCTGCATAATAAAAATGAGTAACGTTTACATAGGAGAATTTCATTGGAAAGCCATGTGCAGATCGCAGCCCGAATAGTCCAGGCCCATAATGACCAGTAACTACCTGCGCAGCAGACTGAAGTGCTACTAACATAAGTAGTAAAAGGACGAGCTTTCTTTTCAACATTCTAGTTTTAATCTATAGCTGCAATATTAGTTTTTGTGGGTATAGTCCCCGTCCATAATGGTAGCGATAACCTTAATATCTTTTAATTCGGATTTATCTACTTCATATGGACTTTTCTCTAAGATTACCAGATCTGCTAATTTACCTTCTTCTATTGATCCTATTTTATCATCCATACGCACTTGCCAGGCAGCATCAATGGTAATGGCTCGAATCGCCTCATCGATCGTCATTGGGGTTCTATTCTCAGGAAATGCTTTAGCATCAGGATCCGCAGCATTTTTAAGCGTAACCGCACACTGCATTACAAAGAGAGGGCCTTGCATACTTAAAGGAGTACTTGGCACATCTGCAGAAATACTAACTGGGACTCCATTTCGTGCAAAATGCGGGTAGCGTCCCAAAGAGCTGTTTACCTGTTCCTCACCTCTAATCCTTAAATTGTCCTTATCGCCTCCACCAAAGGTGGTGGTGAAATTAGGTGTAGAATTTACCGGAATTTTATTCTCTATGATACGTGCCTGATCATCTGGATGCACATATATGGCGTGGTGTAAGGCACTTCTAATCCCCGGATTAATCTCCCTTCCAGCCAGGATAGCATCTACTGCTGCCCTTGAAGAACGGTCTCCATCTGTATGAATAACTACGTCTAAATCTACCTCTGCTGCCTTTGTAACAATAGCCATTGTTTCTTCCGGTTGTACGTTAAAAGATCCATTTTGATCGGTACCAGGATAATTGTCTAAATGAGGTGCCGTTCCTGCAACCGTATTCCCTTCGGGATGTATCTTAAGACTGTTAACTCTCAATTTATCCGAATTGTACTTCTTACGCATTTCTACGCCAAAATCGACAAATCGCTGCGGATCGCCTACGGCAGTCTTATACATTGGTGCAGCAAGGGTTCTCATTTTTAAGGTCCCGTTTTCTTCCAAAGACTTTAAATAATCCATGGCTACTACAAAATCTTTTTCCATACCCCCATGTACGTCTTTTATATTTGGGGTCACAATACCAGGACATAAAAATGTTGTTGTGCCATTTTTGGATGCGGCATCATATAATGTCTCTGCACTCTCTTTTATCATATTTTCCGGATCCCATGCTACTTGGCCGTAGGCCTCAAACCACTGTATTTCAATAGCAATACCGGTAGGGTTACCTTCTCCATCTCGCATCCAAAAGGTAACTCCCGGAACAGTATCTGGTGTATCTTTAGTAATATTTGCAGCTCTTAAGGCGGCCGTATTTAACCAGGCATCGTGTATCGTATTATCCAGTATAAAAGCAGGCCGGTCTGGAACCGCAGTGTCCAAATCTTTGGCAGTTGGATAACCTCCTAACATATTGGTATCCCAACCAATACCCTGTATCACCTTTTTATCCGGATTAGCATCTGCATATTCCTTAATCATACGTAGCGCGTCTGCCCTATCTTTTGCCTCATAAATTGGCACCCCTAAAGACGTCCATGAAGAGGCTATTAAGTGGTCATGCGGGCTCACAAAGCCTGGCATTACAGTTTTACCCTGCAAATCGGTAACTTCTGTACTTTCCCCAACAAAGTCTTGTACTTCATCGCTAGAGCCAACGAAAACAATCTTGTTTCCCTTTACCGCTACAGCTTCTGCATTGGGTTGTGTCTCATTTACCGTAATAACATTGCCATTGGTAAAAACCATATCGGCCACTTCTTTATTAGAATCTGACTTACACGCTGTAAATACTACAATAAGTAGTGCAGCAAAAAATTTCAAAATACTTTTCATTGAATTGAACTTTTAAAATTAATATTAGTTTTTTGCTTTCTGTTCCGATGCCCTATAATCACTTAGAGCTTATTTTATATTTTTACTTTAAATTATTCTAACCCATCCCATTCCTAAGCTCCGCACAAAACCTCCATAAGCTTATTTATTTTGATAAAGCATGCTAACAACTTCTTATGTGGTATTCTAACCCTGGTTAGAAGAAACTAAACGTTCCATACAAAAGTTGAAACAAGGTATTACCAAGCTGTATTGATCTATTAGCAGAATTCGATTTATTTAAATTGATCTATTACTTTTTGTGCATAAGCAGGAGCCACCTTGGATGCAGATTTTGGGTCTGTAATATCTACCGATACCACGGCCATTAATTGTCTATCGTGCTCTCGATTGAGATCATAAATAACAGTCTCTAGTTTATAGGTCTCGGAAGTATAGGTCCTTTGGGTTGGAGGAATATAGGTTCCACCCATTCCGTAAGGCGAATAATAGGCACCGTAGTATCCATCAAAGGCCCCATATCCGACATATGCTGAAGGATAATAACCACCGCCTGTATAATATCCTCCTGAAGTGGAGGTAACCAATTTCTCTGTTTTATCTTTAACTACAGTTAGGATGATACCGTTTATTCCCTTATCTAAAAACATTTTTTCTACTACATCAATCTCTGCTTGCGACATCTTCTGATTAAGATTAAGTCCGGGGTGCGATTTAAAACTCTCTACCGCGTCTACTCCCAATGCTGTAAGTTGATTTGTGATTTCACTTTCAAAACGTTGCCTGGTCACCATATCATCCACTCTGGTCATAACCACAAATTTATCCGACTTGGAATCGTCAATATCATCGGCCTTCCATGAATCGGTAACCTTTACAGAGGCTCCGCAGCCCAACAGAAGTAAAACAAAAGATAGGGCAAAACTTCCCTTGAATACTTTTTTCATATCGTAAATTTTTTTATCAAAGATAACGGTTAAACCTGCATCAAAATAAGAAAAACTTTTGAATAATTTTTTTTTTGAAATTCACTTGACGAAACATATTTCCAACAAAGGAATCTTTTTAGATGTTATTCTGACTGGATTACATTATTTTTAGAATCATAATCTATCACCTATAAGTTGCTTTTTATGGTATATAAGTATATTGTTTTTGTTGTCTTCCTTCTTTCTATTTCTACGAATGCACAAAACGAGGTATCAGAGGGCCCATTTTCACAACTCATTATTAGAGGAGTTACCTTAATTAATGGTAACGGAGCCCCTCCCATTGGCCCAGTCGATATAGAAATCGAAAACAATAGAATAAAAACTGTAGAAGTTGTAGGATACCCTGGCGTTCCCATAAAGAGTGCAGACAGACCACAACTTTCGGCAAACGGCAAAGAACTGGACTGCGAGGGTATGTATGTGCTACCAGGCTTCATAGATATGCACGGCCATATAGGAGGTAAGGCGCAGGGTGCAGAACCCGAGTATGTATTTCGTTTATGGATGGCGCACGGGATCACAACCGTTCGGGAACCTAGTGGTAGAGGAATCGACTTTACACTGGATCTAAAGAAAAAGAGTAGCCAAAATACTATTGTAGCTCCACGGATTTTGGCATATACAGGCTTTGGCCAGGGAAGTGATGAACCTATTAAATCTGTGGCAAAAGCCAAAGCTTGGGTGCGAAAAAATGCGGAAAAAGGCGCAGATGGAGTTAAATTTTTTGGAGCAGAGCCAGAAATAATGGCTGCCGCTTTGGAAGAAAACAAAAAACTGGGACTGCGTTCTGCCTGCCATCATGCGCAGATGAGTGTAGCCGGTTGGAATGTATTGCAATCTGCCAGAGCCGGATTAACGAGCATGGAACACTGGTATGGGCTTCCTGAAGCACTATTTGATGACAGGACCGTCCAAAATTATCCATTAGACTATAACTATAATAACGAACAACACCGATTTGAAGAAGCAGGGAAATTGTGGGAACAGAGTGCCAAACCCTATTCGGAGCACTGGAATAAAGTTATGGACGAACTTATTGCACTTGACTTTACCATAGATCCGACTTTTAACATTTATGAAGCAAGCAGAGATCTTCACAGAGCGAGAAGAGCGGAATGGCACGAAGACTATACACTCCCCTCCCTTTGGGAATTTTATCAACCTAGTAAGATAAGTCATGGTTCCTATTGGCATTATTGGGGAACCGAACAGGAAGTAGCATGGAAAAAAAATTATTCCCTTTGGATGACCTTTGTCAACGAATATAAAAATCGGGGAGGAAGAGTTACTACAGGATCCGATTCTGGTTTTATTTTCCAGTTATATGGTTTCGCCTATATACGAGAATTAGAGCTACTAAGAGAGGCGGGATTCCACCCATTAGAAATTATTCAATCGGCCACCTTAAATGGAGCAGAGGCTTTAGGCATGCAGGACCAAATTGGCACGGTGGCTGTTGGAAAACTGGCTGATCTTGTGGTCATAGAGGAAAACCCCTTAGAAAACTTAAAAGTACTTTATGGTACAGGCGCCATCAAACTCACCAAAGAAAATGAAGTTGTTCGCGTCGGGGGCGTAAAGTACACCATAAAAGACGGTATCGTCTACAATGCCAAAAAACTTTTGGAAGAGGTAAAAGAAATGGTTGCCGAAGAAAAAGAACGGCAAAACTACCACCTTACTCAACCAGGGATCAAGCCTTAAGCAACCCTAGATGGCTTTCAATGGTCTGAGTATTCCTTTGGTTTTTGGAAAAATCAACAAATAGCTGAATACTAGTGCAAATAGCACAATAGATGTAAATAAAATCATGATAAAGGCGAATTAGGTTAATTTGGGTCTGTCCTTAGCCGTAGTAAAAGATAAAGCCTTTTTTATTCTGGCGTTTTTGAATTTGTATAAACGCGCGTAGGAATCTTTTTCTGATTTTTTATCTTCTTGGAAATTTGGAACACTATTGCTGCTAGAAAGCAAAACAATATCCATTTCAAAACCTTTAACTTTTCCATAGATACTAGGTTTTTCTGTCTGAGCAGAAAGGCTCATACATATTAATAAAGCGAAGGGTAATAACGTTTTCATTTTAATAAGATTGGGTACAATAAAATAACGATAGATCGCTCTAGGGGTATTTAAAAATTCGGTATAGGACCTTATTTATCGGATAGTTTACCCAATTGTCGTTTAGACGTATTTTTTCTTCGATAAACCGTTTAGGGCCTGTTAACCACACATCGATAGAAACTACCTTTTAACGTCTTTTCAGAAGTATAAATAAATTAGTAGGTCCTTGAATCTTGTGAAAGACGGGGTATTATCTTCCCTCTTTGCGCAATACCTGGAGCGGTGGACTCTGCAATACCGAACGGCTATTCGATAGACCGATTAACAAAACGACTAAGGTAATGCCGGGAACCAGGATTAAAAAAGGTACCCAAGAAGGAACAAAAGGGGTTCGGAATAAGAAACTTGCAAGCAACTGACTACTAAGAAGGGAGAGTAGAATACCAATACCACTTCCCAAAGCCCCGAGATAAAAGTATTCCAAAGCCGTTATTTGTACTATCTGTTTCCCCTTAGCTCCGAGAGTCCTAAGCAGGACACTTTCCCTAATTCGCTGGTATTTACTGGTTCTTACTGCCCCAATAAGGACAATGATGCCTGTGAGAATACTAAAAAACGCCATAAAGTTTATCACCCACGATATCTTAGTTAAGATAGTCTCTATAAGACTCGCAATTTGTCGAAGATCTAAAACGGAAATATTCGGAAACTTTTTTACTAAACTTCTTTGTAAAACTGCAGAGGTCTTTACATTGGGGGCATTCGTAGTCATTACGTGAAACTGTGGCGCTTTTTCTAAAACTCCTTTTGGGAAAACTACAGAGAAATTAGGTTGCATTCTCGCCCAGTCTACTTCTCGAAAACTGGAAACCACAGTCTCCATTAACACTCCCTGTACATTAAATACTATGGTATCTCCAATCTGAAGCAGGGCGTCTCTTGCAATGTTGTCCGCAACAGAAATTGGAATTGGACCCTCTTGGACATGGTTACCTTGCCACTCGCCTTCCGTTAAAATCTCCGATGAAATCAGGCTATCTCTATAGGTTACCCTGAACTCATGATTTAGCACCCATTTATTCATGGTGGTAACCGTATCTTTTCTAAGATCGTTTACTGCTCTACCCTTCAAAGTCTGGATCCTCATCGTAACTATCGGAATATCGTCGATTACCTCCAGACCCTGAGGAGTAATATTGTCTCGAACCGCATCTTTTTGTTCGCTCTGTATATCTAACAATATAATATTGGGGCTGTCCGACCTATTCTCCAATTGTGTCATGGCCAACAACATATCCTTGGTAAAATAAAGATTGCTGATTAAAAACGCGCCAACACCGATAGCAACGAGTAAAATAACGGTCTGATTATTTGGACGAAACAAATTCATCAGACTTTGTCGGGAGGTAAATTTCCAATTTTTAGGAAAATACGTTCTTATTGCTCGCATTAGCAAGCTAGCAATACCCACCAAGATGCCAAAAGTTATAGTGATCGTAAGAACGAACCCTAGAGCAAACTTGATGTTGTCTAATAACCAAAGGGAGAATAGAAAGATACTGATTATTATAAGGAGCAGGACTACTATTCGCTGCCAATATCCCTTGTCGTCCTTTTGGTCACCAATTCGCAACACCTCTAAAGGCGACACATACCAGGTTCTTATTAAAGGAAGCAAGGCAAAAAGTACGGACATAAAAACACCCAATACCAATCCCATTACGATAGGTTGCACGGCAAGAGAAATCTCAAGTTCAAAAGGTAAAAAGCCCGCTAGCAAAGTAGGAAAGGACCATTGTAAAAGAACTCCCGCCAGAGTACCTATAAGTCCGCCCAGAAATCCCATCCCAGCTATTTGAATAAGAAAGATAAAAAAGGTTTGCCTTCTCGAAGCGCCTAAACATTTTAGCACAGCGATCGCCTTTAACTTTTCCCGTATATATATTTGGATAGAACTGGCTATTCCTACACAACCGAGAAGCAAAGCTATAAAAGCTACCAAGTTGAGGAACTTACCTACATTGGCATAGGAGCGTCCCATTCTTCTGCTTCCGGATAAATGCGTATCCATATCCGCTTTTTCGTCGTCTAAAATTGGATCTATTTCTTTGTCTAATCGGTCTAAGTCTGTCGTATCTGAGGTTTTAAAATAATAGTTGTAGTCTAGTCTACTTCCTAATTGTATGAGACCGGTATCCTCCACTAAGGAATAAGGAATTATTACCGGTGGAGCAATGGAGCTTGCAAATGCACTATTACCCGGTGCGGATAGCAGTGTCCCGGTAATAGGAAATAATCGATCTCCTATTTTTATCTGGTCACCAACTTCCAGATCAAATTGTAACATTAAGGTAGCATCGACTAAGGCACCACCATCCCGTTGATAGTCCTCAGCAGCCTTTGCTGGTTGGGTATCTAAGCTTCCGTAAAGAGGAAATTGTCCTTCAATTCCTCGAATACGCACCAATTTAGTACTCCCATCTTTAGGAAAAGAGGCCATGGAAGCGAAGTTGAGCTCTAAGGCTTTAGAACCCCCTAAAGAATCCATTATTTCCTGAACTCTGGCATTGGGTAGCTGTTTGGAGTCAATAATAAAATCGGCTCCCAACAGCGCCTTAGATTGTATTCCAATATTATCGGTGAGGTTTTCGCTAAAGGATTGGATAGAGACCAATGCAGCTATACCTAAAATAATAGATGCCATAAAGAGTATAAGTCTGCCTCCACTGGCCTTTCCATCTCTCCAGGCCATTTTAAACAGCCATTTAGTTCCTGCCTTAGTTCGAACCATACTCTAGGATACTTTTACTTTCTCGTTCAGAACGATTTTCCCGCCCTTTAACCTCAAAATATGTTGTGTTCGCTCTGCCAACTCTAAATCGTGTGTCACAATTACCAAGGTAGTGCCGGCTTCCTTATTTAATTCGAACAGTAATTGAATTACCTTCTCACCCGTTTCTTCGTCTAAATTTCCGGTGGGCTCATCCGCAAAAAGAATAGAAGGCTTATTGCTAAAAGCTCTGGCAAGTGCCACTCTCTGTTGTTCACCTCCAGAAAGTTGAGAGGGGTAGTGATGGAATCTTTCCGATAATCCTACTTTTTTCAGGAGTTCTATTCCTCTCTGTTTGGCAGATGTATCGCCCTGAAGTTCTAAGGGTACACTTACATTTTCAAGGGCTGTCAAAGTAGGAAGCAACTGAAAATCCTGAAAAATAAAGCCCACTTCCCTATTCCTGAGAAGGGCTCGCTCGTCTTCGTTCAGATCGTTAATTACTTTTCCACATAATTCGACTTGTCCGTCATCAGCCGTATCTAGGCCAGCACAAAGTCCTAACAACGTAGTTTTGCCACTACCCGATGGCCCTACAATAGAAAAAGTATCCCCACTTTCTATATCAAATGAAATACCATCTAAAACCTTTAATTTTTTAGATCCACTTTGGTAAGTCTTCGCTAGTTGACGAACGTTTAATATCTTTGACATAGCAATGGGTATATATTTTAAGCTCAACAAAATAAGGAAATGATTTTGACTTATTGATGATAATATGAAGCATACAATCTTAAAGTTTCGTTATTTTTTTTGTTTCCTTATTCTTCTTGGTTGTGGAGATAAGACCAGTTCGGACAATAAAAAAGCTCCCGATACAGTAGTGGATGTAGCCAAGGAGGAAGAGGCTAAAAAAGAAAAAGTAATTGTTTTTTTTGGGGATAGTCTAACTGCCGGATATGGTTTAAGTACAGAAGAGGCTTTTCCCGCACTGATACAGCAAATGGTTGATTCTCTTGGTTTAAATTATAGCGTTGTAAACGCTGGTCTAAGTGGAGAAACAACCGCAAGCGGGAAGAATAGATTGGGATGGGTACTGCGTCAGAAAGTGGATATATTCGTTCTTGAATTAGGAGCTAATGATGGATTGCGAGGCATTCCCCTATCGGAAACCCGACAAAATCTGCAGGATATTATATCCGAGGTAAAGAAAGGAAATCCCGACACCAGAATTGTCCTTGCAGGAATGCAAATTCCCCCAAACATGGGCCCGAAATACACACAAGAGTTTAGAACTATTTTTCCCGACATCTCTGAAGAAAACAGTGCAGTCCTGATTCCATTTTTACTAGATGGGGTGGCGGGTATACCAAGCCTCAATCTTGAGGATGGAATCCATCCAACGGAAGAAGGGCACAAAATTGTAGCCGCTAATGTCTGGAAAACGCTTTATCCACTTTTAGAAGCTACCAACTAACCAAAATATAATGACAACCAACCTAATTGATGCCTTTTCCTGGATAGACACCGTAGCCGCTACCGTCTGGATTTTACTAACCGTGGTGATGTTTTGGATTCTATATCAGGTCTATGGAATGGAAGGCAGAAAACACCCGGTATTCAAATTTGGTGTCTTCTTATTGGTACTGGTTTGGCTCTACCCTCTTTATACCTTTATGTTCAATCAACTGGAAGTGGGGTTTTTTGGAAATTTACTTACCCTGGGCGCCACGGCAGTTTATATGAAAAAATTAAAAAACCTACCCTTTAAAAAATACTACCTTTTAGTGCCTCAACTTTTTTGGTTGGTTCTGGCATCCGTATATGTGGGCCTTTTACTGCTAGAGAAAATGCAGACTGCTTACTAATACCATTGGACCATACCATATAAAAGGGCGAGAATCCATGCCTAATATTCCTTGGCTCTGGCAACAAAGTCGGTTTATAAGTACCTTGTTATAAGATGCATAGACGAGAATAGGTTCGAAATATTTTTCAGGAAATTCTATTAAAACGAAGAATTTTCTCTATATTTATTTGGACTGCCAAACCATCTTTGTGAACCATAATAAAACATTCCGACAAACTATCTGCACCCTGATTGGAGGACTTTTACTTTTACAAAGTTGCCAGGTATACGACAAAGGTTCTGTAAGTTTAGAAGAAGCCTCCCAAACCGAATTACGTGCCAGGGTTATCACCACTGAGGAGGCAAAGATCAAATACAGTCAAATTATTTTGGAAGATCAGCACTATTTTGGTCTAAAAAAGGTCAATGGAAATTTGGTAAAATTCCCTTTAACGGAGGAAGATATTACAAGCATAAGACTCCAAAATAAGAAGAAATCTACTTGGGCAACCGTAGGATTGGGCCTGAGTATACCCTTAGCTCTAATTATCTTTTCTGTGATCTACTGCAGTACAGAAGGATGTCTTAACTGGCAATGACAGATTAGACTATCTCCTATTTCCTTATACCCCAGAGTTCTATCTGAGAACTAAAACTTTAAGGAAGACCAATAAACGTATCTTCCTCTGCTGGATTCTTAGATATATCTAGCTATTTTGAATACCTATTGCTATATAAAGCGCTACTAATTAGGCCTCATATCAATTTAGGTTTGTCTTTTTTGGTCATAAACAAAAGAGCCTGCTTTATGCGGCTGTTTTTGTGTTTGTAAAGACGCACCATTTGTTTGTGGGAAATCAAGGGGTTAACTACTCCCGACTTAATGGTTTCGACTTTGATTTCCTTTTGCTTTTCTTGGCCGTAGGTCACAAATCCAAATAAGAGCATTGCAACCAAAATTTTACTTGTTTTTATCATTTGGGGACGTTTTATCTTATAAAAC
>CAZWPZ010000179.1:0-3080 GCA_964636005.1 uncultured Eudoraea sp. | reverse complement strand
GGTTTACTGGCGGTAGTTGTTATGGGAATGGTTTTAGGGAATATGAATCTTCCCAACCTCAAAGAACTGCTTTACTTTAAAGAATCCCTAAGCGTCTTATTAATCTCCATATTATTCATTTTGTTAGCGGCCAATATTGATATTGCCGATGTAGAACTTATTTACAATTGGAAAACGGTAGCCCTCTTTCTGGTAATCGTATTTGTTATCCGGCCCTTGGGAGTGTTTTTAAGCACCAGGGGATCTAGTCTGAAGTTTAATGAAAAGCTATTTATCAGTTGGGTAGGCCCAAGAGGTATTGTAGCCGCAGGGATTGCGTCCTTATTTGGAACCAAACTTATCCAAAAAGGAGAACCCGGAGCAGAGTATATCACCCCATTAGTATTTATGGTGGTTTTGGGTACCGTCCTTTTAAATGCGACAACGGCCCGGTTTTTTGCCAAAATGGTGGGCGTATTCTTAAAGCATAGTGAAGGGATTTTAATTGTAGGCGCTTCTAAGGTGTCGCGATTAATAGCGAAGTACTTAAAGAACAATAACAGGCATGTGGTATTAATAGATAACAATGAAGCAAATATTAAACATGCCCAAAAATTAGGTATTGAAGCCATGTCTGCCAATATCTATTCGGACTCTTTAACCAATAATATTGAACTCAATGATATGGGGTATTTACTTGCCCTAACAGGAAGTTCAGAAATCAACAAGTATGTGATTGAAAAATTTGGGGATCAGTTTGGAGAAAACGGATCTTTTAGGTTGGTGAGTTCGGAAGAAATGAACGATCCTGAAAATAATCCTGAGGAAGGACTTTTTTCACATACCGATGATTTTATCAAACTAATGGAGGCGACAAGGAGGTATCCTGCCATACACGAAATCGAATTAAAAGGAGAGGAGCACTACCAGCAACTAATCGAGATAACGAATAAGGACGATGAAATTATTCCAATTTTCATTAAATCCCCTGACGGAAAAATATCGATTATCTCTTCTTTCAATAACGATTACCAGAATATTACAGAAGACCACAAACTGGTTTATTTAGGTAAAATGTTCGATCTGGATAACGTTCCGGCCTAAAAAAAACTTGCTTTACTTGTAAACAATAAGAACAGAGGGATTCGTCTCAGGAGCTGTTAGTGTGGAAGAATCGGCATTTCCTTCTGCCATTGTCTCGCCGTTTTTAGGATTAACCCATTTGTACTTCATTTTTTTAGGTAAGTCCTGAATACGTATAGTACCACCTTCCGGCAAAAAAGACACATATAGCGAGCCTTCTTTTGCCAAAAGCGGCCGGTTATCGGCAAGGTCCCATCTTCTTTCTAAGCCTGTTGTATTGTAAGGAGACAAGATTTTACCGACAAGTCCAACATAGGCAGAACCACTCATTTTCATAGCTTCTTCCCAGGACTTCTGTTGAACCGCCCAAGAGGTCCAACCTTCTTCATCAGCCGATATTTTCCACTGCCAGAGACTCGCAGCACCATACACCACACCCATGGTACCCCCATGCATAAGTTGCATCCAGGCCTCTTCTCCTTGCCACCATCCTAAACCGTTTTTACCATCGTTCATACCTTCATAAGTCGATTCTCCATTGGCCACTGCTTTGGTGGGCAGGTTATCGTACATGATTTCTACTTTCTTATAATTATGATCGCCATCATGACCTGTTTGCGCCCATTGAAAATCTAACCAGTCTTTCTCCTGATGTGTTTTATTATAGTGCATGCAGTGTTTAGTAGGGTCATTTTTCGCCCATTCCGCAACATAATCATCACAGGGGTTGTAGTGAAGACCTGTAGGTTGGTTGTAACTATCCCATACTTCTAACATTTCACCGCTTTCTTTAATACCCGGATCTTTTCCGTCATGGTCCCCACTTAACAACCAAATAGCGGGTTGACTTCCATAGCGAGCTAAGAGATAGGTGCAGTAGCGTTCGTATTCTTTTGCATCTATAATGGTGCCAAGAACCTGTAGCCCTTTCCACCCAAAACCATGAAAAACGGGCTGGTATACAGGCACGATCCCGTGGTCTAATAAAAGGGTAACCATCTTGTCAAAATATTGAAAATAGGAAGGGTCTAGACGCTTAATATGTCCTTCCGATAGATCCTCAAATGCCCGTTTAAAGCCAGATGCTGTATTTCTCTTATTAGGCCCTTCTGCATTTTTATCAGGCTGTAGTGTCATCAATAAAGCGGCATTAAATCCCTTTGCTTTTCTGTCTTCACAATAAACAGCAACTTGTTCTAAAGTCGCCCTGAAGGGCATTGCCCATGGGGTATCCGCAACGATTAAAAAAGGGTCGTCATTGTGGTGAACTATACTCCTTTTATCATCACTCATCTTCAGAAGACCTTTTTGGACAAGGGTATTTTCGCCCGTATATGCCGAGGCTTCCGCAGCACCTTTTATGCCATGCAACCCTTTGTCGCTTGTATTAGAGGAATAGGAAGTCCAATTCCAAACCCCCTTGTTAGTAGGAGAGGCAAACCGAATTTTCCATATCGCTTCCCCGTCCCAGAAGGCGGGTCGTTTTATGGTATCTCCGGAATCGTTGGTAAATTCTGCCCATACTTCCACATCCATATAGGGGTTGTCGTATTTTTCTTGCCCGATTAAGGTTATTTCCAGGGTTTTCCATTTTTCTGTTTTCAGCAAAGGAGTTTGTGAAAAACAGGATAGGCAGATAAAAAAGAAAGAGAGACTTATGAATAATTTTGGACTCATGTAAGTGGTATTATTTCCAGTGAAAATAAAAAGAAAAATTTACATAACAGGAAGGCCTTTTTAAGATTCTCTCTTAAGAAGGGTATTGTGGCCTATAGGGCGGCATCGCCTATAAAGAATGACTTGAGACAGACTTCAATTAGGAATACATTTATGAGATTCCTGTGCTTTCTGCTTGCTTGGTAGCAGTGCAAAGAAGGGAAAACTGGCATTTTGCATAGGAAAGCAATCACCCCGAAGTCCAAAGCCTTTATTTTTTCGTATTTTACTCGTAACCAATATTAAAAACTAACATTTGGCGGATGAATTTATTCCGAACCCCTCTTATAGGATTATGTATT
>CAZWPZ010000178.1:0-9965 GCA_964636005.1 uncultured Eudoraea sp. | reverse complement strand
CAGGGTTCCAGTAACGAAAACATTTAATCGACTTAATTTAAAAGATATTTTTTCTTCAAAAGTACTTTCATTCAGAATTACCAAACGGTACTTATGCAATAACTTTCTTTTAAGTTCCTTTCTTTTCCTTCGTTTTTTAGTCATGGGTTACAAAGATAAGATTCATGTACTGTATACATATAAATCTCTGTTAATTTTACTGTGTAACAGAAATACCATTTAAACTATTATCCCATTCTTGCTAATAAAATCGTTATATGTCGCATGAATAAAACTTTAGATAAAGACTTTTTTAGTACCTTTGATAACTCTAAATTAAAACAATATGATCTCTTCAGCAATATTTTTAGCAATAGGACCTTGGCAAATTGCCATAATAGTAATGGTTGTTCTACTTCTTTTTGGAGGTAAAAAAATTCCAGAATTGATGAGAGGATTAGGAAGTGGAATAAAAGAATTTAAAGATGCATCCAAAGAAGATGAACAATTAGAAGAAAAAAAAGAAAACTAGTCTTAAAGACTTCCTATTCATATGCGCCACTATGGCGCATTTTTTATATATAAAATCTATATTATACCTATTGGTTTGTTATGGCCTATCAATAAATAGACCAAAGCTAACAAAACCCCTTTCCTCCCTTTTAAACCCCTAAGCTCATCGATGAAATACATAAGTTGGGCCTACACGACAAAAATGTTCTCTTTCACAACAAAAAATAAAGCATAACCATATATAGGATTATTTTTGAAATCGGATATCACTGATAATGTGAGCCTTACTTATCAAAACCTTTATATCACATACCAGCTTTGTTTTTAAATCACCAAATAATACTGTCTAGCCTTAGGAAGAAAGCCTGCTATAGTTTTCTTGTATTTTTCTTTGCAATGCTCCATCTGAATTCTGCAACACTCTTTGATGGCGATGCTATGAATAGTACTATCTATGAGAATGGAAGCCCTCTCCTGAAGAATTTCTACGAAAGCGCCAAAGCACATAACGTGGCTTCCAGAAGTCTCTCTGGATTTTCAGAAGGTAGAACAGGTTTCTATGTCGTAGCAGGGGTTTTTGGAGATTCCAATAATGCACAAAAATTCAAGAAGCAATTAATATCAAAAAGTCTTAATGCCAATATACTAAGACATAAGGAGTCTAAACTTAACTATGTTTATATAAATTTCAACCAACATTGGGAACAGCCATTAAAGTTAATACAATCCGATTTTAACGGAACGTATACAGATAAAACATGGATTTTACATGCAGTTACTTCTAAAAGTACTATTGTTCCTGCCAAGCAAAAAGTTCAGACTAGGTCGCTCCTAAAAAACAAAGGCGAGATCTCTTTCCTTAAAACTGCTAAAAAAAATAATATTCCTGCAAGAGAAATTAGTGGATTGTCCAATCTATCCAATGGTTTCTACTTAATTGCTGGTGTTTATGGCGATTCTAAAAACACAAAAAAAACTATCGCCAAACTCAAACGAAATACTTTAGATCCTCAGTATTTTGTAAACCCTGAGAACAATCTTAACTACATTTATTTAAAAAAATATACAGACCCTTTGAGAGCCATAAAAGGGTATCAGACCAGGCTCAACGGAAGTTACAATGGAAAGCTTTGGATTCTTCAGGTAAACAACCCAGAGACCAAAACCGAACTAGATAAACTGACTGTTCCAAATTCCAGAGAATCAAAAATTTCTACTAAAAAGGGCCCCTATGTTAGAAAATCTAATGGAAATGAAAGGCTTTTGGAAAAAGCTAATTCCTATTTTAACAAAATGTGGTACTCCGAAGCCGCCGATATTTATGAACTTATTTTGGAAGAAGAAGGCAAAAACGCCTCCTATGAAATAATTCAAAAAGCTGCGGATGCTCATTACTACAACACCAATATGGAAAGGGCTTATTATTGGTATGATATCTTGTTTAAAGAATATAAGAGCGAAATGTCTAATGACAATATATTTAAATACGCACATGCTCTTAAAGGAACAGGAAAATATGCGAGAGCTAAAAGATTGATGAAACTTTATAATCGCAAAAGCAATTTAACTAAGGCTGTTTCTAATGATATAGATGAGGATTACACCGAAGTTTTACTGGATAACCTTCTAAAAGAAAAAGACTTATATACGATAGCTAATCTGGACATAAATACCAGATATTCGGAATTCTCCCCTTCTTTCTACGGTGAGAATCGTATGGTTTTCGCCTCGTCTATGGACTCCTTATTTCTAAATACCAGAAGGTATAAATGGAATAACCAACCCTATTTGGATCTATATGTTGCGAAAATAAATCAAGAAACTAAAGAAGTTAGAGATGCTATTAAGTTTTCAAAAAAGATCAATACGAAATACCACGAGGCATCGGTATCTTTTTCGCCTGATAATAGTCGAATGTATTTTACTAGAAACAACTATGGCAAAAAGCTAAAAAGAGATAAAAATGGCGTCAATAACCTAAAAATATATACCGCGAAGAAGGTAAATGGCGAATGGACAGATATAGAAGAACTGCCCTTTAATAGTGATAGTTACTCTACCGGCCACCCTGCTTTAAGTCCAGATGGCAAACATTTGTATTTTGTTTCGGACATGCCGGGTACCATAGGGAAAACCGATATTTTTGTAGTAGACATTTTAGGAGATGGAGAATATTCTGAGCCTAGGAATCTTGGTCCTAATATTAATACGGAGCAAAGAGAAATGTTCCCATTTATCAATGATAAAAAACTATACTTTTCATCAGATGGGCATACCGGACTCGGAGGGCTCGATGTTTTCGAAGCTTCCATTAGCCAAGAGGGGACCTTAGAAGAAATAAGAAATGTAGGACAACCCGTTAACAGTAAAAGTGATGATTTTTCTTATATCGTAAATGAAAGTACCCAAGAAGGATTTTTTGCATCCAACCGAACAGGAGGTAAGGGAGACGATGACATCTATTCTTTCAAAAGGTTACTCCCTGAAGAGGCCAATGAGAATGCAATTGCAGGGGTGGTTACCGAAAAAATTAGCGGTCAAAAAATGCCTAGTGCTTTAGTTACTCTTTTGGATGAAAATAATATAAAACTAAAAGAACTAGATACAAATCAAGATGGAAGTTTTGTGTTTGAGGATTTAGAGAGTTCTACCAAATATATTATTAGAACAGAAAAAGAGGGTTACTTTAATGATATAAGCACCATTGAAACCAACGAAAACAAACTAGTTGAAATAGATGTTTCCCTGAAAAAATTAAAAGAACTCATAGTTATAGAAGATGGCATAAAGAAGCTAAAAACGGAAATGATATTCTTTGATTTTGATAAGGCACACATCAGAAATGACGCTAGATCAGAGCTCGATAAGTTGGTCGAAGTTATGCAGGAATATCCGAGTATGGTCATAAGGATTGAATCTCATACAGATTCCAGAGGTAAAAAGGCCTATAACAAATACCTTTCTGATAAACGAGCTAAATCTACCAGAGAATACATAATCTCTAAAGGAATAGATCCTGCTAGGATCGAGAGTGCCATTGGTTTCGGAGAAGAGCGACTCTTAAACGAATGTAACGGTACGGTTAGATGTAGCTCCTCAAAACACCAACTTAACCGTCGTTCGGAATTCATCATAGTCAAAATGTAAGGACTCTTTATTGTTGAGAAGTTTGAAATAAGAAATATAGCAAGTCAAATAAGTTCATCCTCTTAAGATCTTGCACTATTTTTTCTGTTCGCGACGTATTTATCACAACGGTAATTACCTAGTTTACAACAAAACCACAGTTGTATATACTTTATTTACAGTCACTTAGTTACTATATAGAGGGCACGTTTAAGCCAAAACGTCATGAAACATATTTTACTCCTTAAAGCGATCTACATCGCTGCCTTCAAAAATTTAGGACACATTATTCTAAAAAACTACCTTAAACTGTTCTTTTGGTTCTGCTTCACCCTATTCTTTATTGTCCTATATGCATTTATTTTTAGGATAGCTACGGGTTTCGCCTTCGATTAAATCTTCTATTTCCCGAAATTCTGTTGCTTCGATACTCCAGGTTGATGTCCTTTGTCGATTAACCCGTGCCTTTAATAGAGTCCTCTATTTACAGGTTGATTTTTAACATTTATTCGTGTATTTCATCTATAAAATATACGCGATTCCAGAACTAAAAAGACCTTTGTAAAACAAACTATATGAAATATTTACTATGGAAAAAGTTCTACTATTCAAAGAAATCTACTTAGAAGCATTTAGAAACTGGAAAAATCTTTTCTTAAAGGAGTATTTTAAAGTCTTTTCTTGGTTCTGCTTTGCACTTCTTACGATAACACTGTATGCCTTCTTCTTCAGATTATTTACGGGATTTGCATTTGACTAATCGCAGAAACTAGTTTATTTGAAGTGTTTTAATTATTGCTTCTAATTCAAACATATAATCGCGTTTGTTTGTTGCAGGTGCAAAAGTGAATCCTTCTACTATTAGTTTTCGATTATTCGTATCGTCGTTTACTATAAAAGAAAGAAATGGGCCTGCCATGGGGTAGTTCTCAATTTCCCATATACCTCTAACCTCAGCTGCTTTTCTACCTGCTATTTCAGCAGGAAAAACATAGGGAGCGAATGCTTTTTCCGTTGCCATATAAGTGGTCTTATTAGGTATGTCTGGTCCAGGAATATATTTTTTTCCTATGGAATCGCGCATTTTTACGATATCGCTAACGAATGTTGAGTCATTACTAAAACTATTCCCTGGCATAGAATAGACTATTAAATTCATAGAGCCCTTAGGTATTTCTCTATCAATCCAAACAAAATTTTCTTCAGCCTTACCAACCTTATAAATAATGGGCAACTTTAGGGAAATATTGAATTCCTCTTCTAATGTTTGGTCTTTACTTAAAGACCTGGAGAATCTTTTTTGAGTTTCCTCTAATTCTGTTTGTCTTATGGAACTTATAATTTTCGATGAATAGGAATCAATGTTACTAATAAGTTCATCTTGGGTTCTTCCTTTTAAAACACCAACTTTCTGAGGAGTGGCATATAAATCTGTTTTGATATGTGCTATATCTACGCTATCTATACTAACATAAAGTACCGCTCTTCTATGCCTTGTCATTCCTGTAAATACCTGTGGAGGCATATGCTCAAGATTAAACTGAGGCTCATTCCACGTAAGACCAATCAAGGATGCCGCGAAGTGTTCTCGTACCTTATCGCCAACGGTGCCTTCCCACAGTTCCGTTTCCATTACAACAGCCACGGTATTTAAGGCTCCAACCGATACTGGCTTATATACCTTTTTCTTCTTATCATTGCAAGAGGCCGCTAAGAGAAGGATTATTAGAATGGATGCTATGTTCTTCATAAATATATTGTTAAGAGGAACAATCACACAACCTTAGCTTTGTTCCGGGTTTAAGAGTATTACCACTAAGACTGTTCCATTTTTTTAAATCGTCTATGGATATCCCGGGATATTTCCTCGAAATAGTCCACAAGGAGTCTCCAGACTTCACAATATATGTTTTAGAAGTTCCTTCTTTTGTGCCTTTAGAACCTTCTGTCGTCTTGGAACTTTGCCCCTTAGTAGTTACGGGTCTCCTTGGAAAAATAGTCAGTCGTTGTCCTACACGCAGGTTATTACTGCGAAGTCCGTTCCATTGCTTGATTTGACTAACCCTCACACCATATTGCTCGGCTATTTTACCAAGATAGTCCCCACTTCTTACCCTATAGCGAATACGACTTTCAGCTTTTACCAGTTCTGGTAGCGGGCTCTCCTTCTTTTTAAAATCTTCTTTAACATAGGCGTATATCATATCTTCATTTGCCACAAACTTACCAATCAATTTAGTCGGTAAACGCAAGACATAATTTTTATTTTCATCTTTTGGAATAATGTCTAGTTTGTAAGATGGGTTAAGTACCTGAAGTTCTTCTTTACTAATTCCAATTAAATCTGATATATGCTTAAACGTAATTAATTCCTTGATTTGAACTGTATCTGTCTCAAAATAAGGTCTTTCTATGGTGGTTTTATTAATTCCATGTTCTTCTGCATATTCAAAAAGGTACATAGTAGCCAGAAAGGCTGGAACATAACCTGCAGTTTCCCTTGGAAGGTTCCTTCTAATATTCCAGTAATTGGTATAGCCTCCAGATCTTCTAATGGCCTTATTTACGTTACCAGGACCAGAATTATACGCGGCCAAAGCTAAATCCCAGTCATCAAATATTTCATGCAATTTAGACAAATAAGCACAGGCTGCCTTTGTAGACATTATTGGATCACTTCTTTCATCTACATAACTACTAACATCTAAACCGTACATTTTACCCGTGCCATACATAAATTGCCATAAGCCAGTTGCCCCTACTCTAGACTTTGCCCTTGGATTTAATGCAGATTCCACTATCGCCAGATACTTAATTTCTAATGGTATATTATAATTATCTAACTCTTGTTCGAATAAGGGAAAATAAAATTGGCTCGCCACAATCATGCGCTCTATAAAGTCGTGCTTTCGAGTAAGAAAAGATTTAATTACACTTTCCAGAGAAGGATTATAGGCAATATTAAAAGGTGTCTTTTGATCTAATTTGGCTAACCGTTCTTTTAAAACTTCCGTGTCTAGTTCTATACTTGATGAAGTATCTAGCGAGTCGATTTCTAAAGGTGATACAAACGAATACATCTCATGGTAAAGGGCAGCATTCTCGTGTAAGGTTCGTAGCCATAGACTGTCGTACTTCGCAGCCTTGTCATAGTCTTTGAGCTGAAAAATACCATCTTCTTTTGTGATTTCCAGGGCATTTAACGGTGAGGCAGCATTTATACGAAATGCATCCTCTATCGTTTTAGCTGAAGGTACAGAATCTACTTTTTGAGCCTTTAAATTTGCACATAGTACAAGGCAAATTAACAAACAAAAAGTTCCAGTTTTAGTGAACATTACTAGCAATTTGGTAATTGGAGTGAAACGAAAATCGTATTTTTTTTTTAAACATTAAAATATCAACTGTCAAATCTTTGACATCTCCTTTTACCGATAACGCCCTTAATCTTCTAATATTGCGGCAATTCCAGGAAGAGATTTACCTTCTAAACTTTCTAACATCGCGCCTCCTCCTGTAGAAACATAGCTAACTTTATCCTCGAAGCCAAATTGTTTCACCGCTGCTACAGAATCTCCTCCTCCTACTAGGGAGAAAGCTCCTTCTTGTGTTGCCTGGTCTATATAATTTCCTATTGCAATGGTACCTTTTGAAAATGCCTCCATCTCAAAAACCCCTACTGGTCCATTCCATAAAATCGTTTTAGACTCTAAAATCACCTTTCCAAATAGCTCCAACGTTCTTGGCCCTGCATCAAGGCCCTGCCAGCCTTCTGGGATTTTATCTACATCCGAAACCTGGGTTTTGGCATCGTTACTAAAACTATCTGCAGCGATTACATCCACAGGTAAATGAACTTCAACCCCCTTCTTTTTTGCTTCTTCTAATATGTTTAAGGCCAAGCTCAGTTTATCATTCTCACAAATGGAATCACCAACTTCACCCCCTTGTGCCTTTATAAAAGTGTAGGTCATTCCACCTCCTATAACTAAATGATCAATCTTATCCAGAATGTTTTCTATTATAGTGATCTTAGAGGAAACTTTTGCACCGCCCAAAATGGCAGTAATTGGTTTTTCTCCAGTTCTCAACACCTTTTCAATAGCACTTATTTCTTTGGCTAATAATGACCCAAAACACTTTGAACCGTTAAAATATTTAGCAATCTTAGTTGTAGAGGCATGGGCTCTATGGGCAGTTCCAAAGGCATCGTTTACATAAATATCTCCTAAGGAAGCCAACTCCTTTGCAAAATCTTCATTTCCTTCCTCCTCTTCCTTGTGAAATCTTAAATTTTCTAACAACAATACCTGTCCATCTTGCAAATTTTCCACTTGTTCTCGCACCTCTTCTCCTATGCAGTTTTCGCTAAATTTCACTTCTACTCCTAAGACCTCCGAAACTTTATTCACTATATGATTTAAAGACATGTCTGGATTTACCTTTCCTTTAGGCCTTCCTAAATGACTTACTAAAATAACGCTGCCTCCATCTTCTAACACCTTTATAATTGTCGGCTTCGCAGCCTCAATTCTGCTAGTATCCGTTACATTAAAGTCTTCATCAAGAGGAACATTGAAGTCTACTCTAATTATTGCCTTTTTGTCTTTAAAGTCAAAATTTTCAAGTGTTTTCATATAGATTTAGTTTAAAAGAAGAACAAATGTAAAGATATTTGAAGTTTCATTGAAGCTGTGCGCTAATTTAATCTTGCTTCTCAATAAAACCCTATCTTTGAAAGTATGTTATTTAAACAAATAATATCGGATTCTCGCGTAAAAGATTACCTTACTAAAAGCGCAGATAGAGGCAGAGTTGCACATGCACAACTCTTCGTCGGACCAGAAGGCAGTGGTACGCTAATGATGGCTCTTTGCTATGCACAATATGTGTTATGTAACAACGCTAATGGAGAAAACGATGGTCCTAATGATTCGTGTAACCTAAAATGTGATGCATTAACACATCCAGATCTCCACTTTGCCTATCCTGTTTCTAACTCAGAAAAGATAAAATCTCATGCCCTTAGCGACCATTACGCAGAAGAATGGAGAGCATTTATAAAAGAACAGCCTTATGGAAATTTGTTCGATTGGTTTCGGCTAGTTGGGATAGAAAAAAAACAAGGGCAAATTGGGGTAGATGAAGCGCAAAATATTGTCAAGAAGCTAAGTCTTAAATCGTATGAAGGAGGCTATAAAGTCATGATAGTCTGGATGGCAGAAACCTTGAATATAGCTGCTTCCAATAAGTTGCTCAAGCTTATAGAAGAGCCTCCGGATAATACCCTTTTTATATTTATCGTTGAAAATTTAGAACAAGTTATACAGACGATTAGATCTCGGTGTCAAATCGTACAATTTTCTAAAATTCACGAGGAAGACATAAGACTAGCGCTTATAGAACGCGGGTTGGATGCAGTTGAAGCAAATGCAATTGCAAAAGAGTCTGACGGTAATTTTAATAAGGCCTTAGACTTAATGAACAAAGATTCTGAGGATTTAATATTTGAAAAATGGTTTGTTGAATGGGTTCGGACTGCGTTTAGAGCTAAAGGAAATAAGTCGGTTGTAAATGCGCTTATTCTTTGGAGCGAAGAGATAGCAAAAACCGGACGAGAGGTACAAAAAAAGTTTCTACATTATTGTATAGTCTTAATCCGACAGGCCTTACTGCTTAACTATGGGGCCAATGAATTGGTCTATTTAAAAATTCATTTGAAAGATTTTGATCTTTCCAAATTTGCCCCATATATACATGAAAACAATATCAGCAGCTTGATTGAAGAACTAGAACAGGCTATTTATCATATAGAGAGAAATGGAAATGCCAAAATCATACTCACCGATTTAAGCATTAAGCTAACAAGACTATTACATAAAAACCCAACCGAAATTAGGAGCCAATAGATATCCTACCACTTAGAGATGATTGTAAAATTCCCCAAGAAAATTAGGGAATACCAATCGCAACTTTTACTTTTCAGTGGTGTATTTAGAATTAAGTCGTGATATAATCTCATCAGTAATATTATCGGACTCATCACCGTACAACACGCTACCCCCGTCGCCACCAGTCAGAATGTATCGGTAACCGTTTGCTTTTCCAAATACTCTTATTTCATTTCTAACTTTTGAGAGCAGACTATCCATTTCTGTTTGTCCCTCCATCTGTAATTGTTGCTCTTCCTGTTGTAATTGTTGCCCTATAAACTGACCCTTTTGTTGCAGAATGCCATACTCTTCTTGTGCCTTCTCCTGACTTAATCCTTTTGATTTTACCTGGAATGCTTGTGCTTCAATTTGAAATGCCTGCGATATACTATCTCTTTTTTTAGAGAGTACTTC
>CAZWPZ010000177.1:0-7596 GCA_964636005.1 uncultured Eudoraea sp. | reverse complement strand
GAGGCAGCACGCTATCTGGTAGAGCAAAATCGGGAACCTGCACTGGCTTTAGAGTATGTTAAAAAGGCTATAGAATTAAACGGAGAGACTTACTTTTATTTTAGAATTAAATCGCTGGCCGAGGCTTCTTTGGGGGATTTTGAATCTGCTATAAGGTCGGCTCAAAAATCGAAAAAACTGGCGAATTCTTTAGGTAAGGATGAGTTTGTTCGACTTAATGAAACGAATATTGCAAATTGGAAAAAGCAACTTTGATCCCCTGCTAACGGATAAAGAGCTCTTAGAATAGTAAGACAGTTGTTGTGCGTGACTATGCGTTTTTAACCAAATCCTTTAAGGTGTCTAACATTATAGTTTTATAGGGAACTCTTTGGTTTTCAAATTGTATTTTTGCAGTTCTAAAAACAAAGCATGCGCACAAAGTCTTTAAAAAAGAATAAAATTAATGTGGTAACCTTGGGGTGTTCAAAGAACATCTATGATTCTGAAGTTCTGATGGGGCAGCTTCGCGCCAATGATAAGGAGGTGGTGCATGAAGACAAGGGCAATATTGTGGTGATAAATACCTGTGGATTTATAGCTAACGCTAAAGAAGAAAGTGTAAACACCATTTTGGAGTATGTAAATCAGAAAAATAGGGGAGAGGTCGATAAAGTTTTTGTCACAGGTTGTCTTAGTGAACGTTACAAACCAGATTTGCAGAAAGAAATTCCTGATGTGGATGCGTATTTTGGAACTACCGATATGCCTTATCTGCTTAAGGCACTAGGAGCAGACTATAAACACGAACTAATAGGGGAAAGGCTTACTACCACTCCAAAGAATTACGCCTATTTAAAAATAGCTGAGGGTTGTGACAGGCCATGTTCTTTTTGTGCCATTCCGATTATGCGTGGGAAGCATAGGAGCAAGCCTATAGAGGAACTGGTTGAAGAGGCAAAAAAACTAGCCGCAAAAGGCGTTGCTGAACTTATACTTATTGCACAGGATTTAACCTACTACGGTTTAGATTTGTACAAGAAACGCACCTTGGCAGACCTGCTCAAACAATTGGTTTTAGTAGATGGAATTGAATGGATAAGGCTACATTATGCTTTTCCAACAGGCTTTCCTATGGATGTCTTAGAAGTAATGCGAAAGGAGCCTAAAGTTTGTAATTATCTGGACATACCGCTTCAGCATATAGCAGACCCTATTTTGAAAAGTATGCGACGTGGTACTACCAAGGCCAAGACGACTAAGTTGCTGGAAGACATTCGAGCTAAGGTTCCAAATATAGGGATTAGAACTACGCTTATTGTGGGCTATCCTGGTGAAACAGAAGAGGATTTTGAGGTCTTAAAGAATTGGGTGAAGGAAATGCGTTTTGAACGCTTGGGTTGTTTTACCTATAGTCACGAAGAGAACACCCATGCTTACCAATTGGAGGATGATGTTCCCGAAGAGATTAAACAGCAAAGAGCAAACACAATTATGGAGATTCAATCTCAAATTTCGTGGGAGCTGAATCAGGCCAAAATAGGACAAGAATTTAGATGTATTATCGATCGAAAAGAAGGTGGATACTTAGTGGGAAGAACAGAATTTGACTCTCCTGATGTAGATAACGAAGTGTTGGTAGATGCGTCCAAGTTCTATTTAAAAATGGGAGAATTTGTCCAAATAAGGATTACTTCAGCATCCGACTTCGATCTTTATGGGGAACCTGTTTAAGTTGAGGTTTTGTTTCTTTACCTATAAATAGACATTACCTACTAGATTTTTAACGGTAGGATGCTCACTACCTCCGGCTGGTTCTACGGTAATATTAAAAGACTCGGCCTTGTTGATGTAGATGGCCGGAACCAAATCTTCTTTCCTATCTAAAAGCCCCATATTAATCATTTCACCTTCAACATCGGCCCATAGCTGATAACTACTCTCACTATTTATGGGAGGCAAACCTTGGGCATTAACCAATACGGTCTTCTGGTCGTGGTTAACGTAGAATACGACCCTGGACATAGGGGCTTTGTCATTGCCATTCAAAACTAGGGGAATAATCTGAGGATTATTGATGGCATTGTATTTTGTAGAAGTCAGCTGGTAATTGTTTTCCAATTGCGACAGTCTCTCTTCTAATATCGCTGTTTGTGTTTGTAAGAAATTCAGAGAGTCGACAGATTGACACCATTTCCCATAGAGCCAAATGGTCGATAAGGCAAATAGTACAGCACTACTAGCTGCTACTAAAAACATGGGCGAAAATTTCCTGAAGTTGGTACTTTTCTTAACTGTTACTGTACCACCTATATCTTGCTCATGCAGTTTTTGTTGAAGGAGATTTTTCACCCTTTCTGGTGGCGAAACGGCACTCGCCATTCCTATTTGTTCAAAAGCTAGTTCGAGATCATTAAATAGCAATCTCAAATCGTTATCCTCTACAATAACGGCTTCTATCTCTTTTTCTTCTTCAAGCGTCAGCTCTCCCAGAAGATAAAGTTCCAATATTCCTTCGTCAATTATTCTCTTTCTATCCATATCTCAAAACTTCTATTAGCACTAAAAGTAAATAGAGTTCATTCTTGTTTTCTTTCAATTTTTGAAGTGCTTGCCTAACATAAGATTTAAAGGTTCCCAATGGTACATTCATCTCTTTATGAGCTTCCTTATGTGTGAAGCCTTCAAAATATACAAGTTCAATAGCTCTTTTGTGTTTGGGTTCTAGTTTGGATAAAACCTTGTTTAAACCATACGGATCATTTTCAACCGGCTTTACACTTCTATTATCATATACACTAAATTCTTCCGTTTGGATGAGTTCTTTCGTGTTTCTGATGGAATTCAAGGCAGTATTCTTTGTAATTCGATACGCCCAGGTGTAAAACCGACCTTTGTTTGAGTCGTAAGTATGCACCTTTTGCCAAATTTTTAGAAAACTATCTTGCAGTACATCCTGAGCAATATCCTCTCTTTTACAAATCCGAAGAATTAGCCCGTAGAGGGCAGCGGAGTACTTGTCGTATAATTTTAGAAGAGCGCGCTCATCTCCTTCTCTAAGTTGTTTAATTAAAACTAAGTCGTCTTGGGTAACTGCCATATCCTTGTGTTAAAGATATGATAAAAAAAGAATTTTCTCATCCAAGCAAAGGAGTAAGGTGTAATTAATAATGCATAGTGCAACAAGTACATTTTTAAACTCTAATTAAATTTAAATCATGAAAAAAATTATTTTACTCGTCTCTGTAATCGGTCTTTTTGCAACAAATCAGGTGAAAGCCCAAATGAATTTAGAAAGCATTGTTGAAATAGCAGCATCCAATGCTGATTTTTCTACTTTGGTAACCGCTCTAAAGGCTGCTGATTTGGTAGGTGCTCTTCAAGGAGATGGACCATTTACCGTTTTTGCGCCAGTCAATTCTGGTTTTGAAAAAATCGATGCCAATACCTTAAACTCTTTATTAGAGCCAAAAAATAAAGAAAAGCTGGCGTCTATTCTTACCTATCATGTAGTAGCAGGTAAATTGGATGCAAAAGCTGTAGCCGCTGCATTAAAATCAGGAAACGGAAAGGCAGAACTAACTACTCTTAACGGAGCCGTTCTTACCGCCGTAGCTAAGGATGGTGGAATATATCTAATGGATCAAGGAGGAAACTACAGTAAGGTGATGTCTACCGATGTAATGGCTTCTAATGGTGTTATTCATGTTATAGAAGATGTGGTTATGCCATAGAACAAAATTCGACAAAGTGAAAAGCATCTTCTGACAGAAGATGCTTTTTTTTTTGAAAAATTAATCTAATGGTTACTTTCTTTTTAATTCTAAGTCGTAAATCTCCCTACCCAATGCCGCTAAAAAAGGAATACCAACCTCGTCGTATTCATATTGGTCATCATTAAATACACCGTCCTTGTTTACCAGGATAGTGGCGGTCAATAAAAATTCTATACCATTTTTGGAGTCCACTATATAGGCGCAATCTGTTAAGGTACCATAAGCAAAGCCAACCTTGTTGTAAATTTTAATATGATCTGGTATCGGGTCATGCGTGTCTCCATACATAAAAAACTTACAATAGCCATCGTAGTATTCTTCTGAGTCGTACCCCGCATTCCTAGGTAAGGTATGCATTGTCTTCAATAAAAAATTCCGTTGATCTTCTGTGATATCAAAACGTTCGTTTTCTTTGAAATGAGATGGAAAAATGACGCGTTTTAATAAATTGTGTTGGGCCTCTAAGGGGTAATAATTTTTTAAGCTGAAATCAAAAGGTTCCGTGTAAAGGGAGTCTTCTTTGTAATAACCAATACCTTTTCGAATTTTATTTAGGCTTAAACTTGTAGGTTCCGAATTGTTAATGGGTAAAGAAGGATGTGTTGTACTGTCATTTAGGTAAATGATGAGGGCTTTAGTCTGTAAATCTGTGGAATGTATGCCCAAACGATGCGATATTCGAACGGGTTTTATTCCCTTATTCTTTAAATTTTCATTAATGGCATCTTGCCCTTGAAACTCCAAAAGTCTATTGTTAGCATGGTTGTCGCTAACAGCAAAAACTTTGCTTATATCTTCCGCAAAAGTATTTTCAATAGTATCTCCCTCAACGTAATACTTGGTATTTCTATTTATGGAATCTATAGTATTTAATTTTTCCAGGGCCAAAACAGCAATAGGAAACTTAACCGTACTTGCCGGATAAAAATAATTAGTAGCATCTAACTGAAAGGAGTAATCCCTCAGTTGTATTGAATCTGATGTTCTATCGATTTGAGTGTATAGTATCTGAACTTCATAGGGTGCTATGCTGTCTACCACTTTTCTTATGGCTGGATCCTCAGAATTTAAGGCAATCTGAAGAATGTCCATTTCTTCAGATTTCTTTTTACAAGAACAAATGCCCAAAAGACATATTGAGAATATATATAGGTATGTTTTCATTGTACGGTTAAATTTATTCTTTAAATACTTCTGCTCTATGAGGTAAAAGAGCATCTCTAACAATTATCATATTTTTTTCTTCTACCACTAAATAGGCTATACTGTAGTTGTCATCAATAAAATGATAACCTGTTATTTTGGGATAAAGTTTTTCCCTGTCTACATACTGTTGTAGGTGAAGACTATGGTGTTTTGCTATCTCAGAGGCGTCTTGTCCACGAAAATCCCAAATGAGTTTAATTTTTCTATTCATAACAATAGTTCTCCTTATTCTCAGATAATTTAACTTAGATAAACATGTTTTAATTTACTATCAATTTAAAACGCTACGATACTGCACCGCAAGATATTATTTTTAACCTGAAATAAATAGTCAATAATTGGTCCTCCATGTATCCGGTCCTTATATAATTTGTACGGGAAATTCGCTTCTAATTTAAGGCGTGATGAAAAAAATAGATGGAATAGAGACAAATTATGGAGCGTTGCAGATCCTAAATATAGAGGCTATATTCATACTAAAAATCTGTTAATCAAAAGGCTTAATACTTGCTTAGCCCAAGCGAATTCTTATTTTTGTCCAATGTTTTTTTTTAAATTGATTTCAATTAAAGATCCAAAAGGCATTTGGATAGTTTCCCTTTTTGTATTGCTCGCTTCCTGTGAAGCTTATATTAACCGCAACGGAAATGACGAGCCTATAGCCAGAGTAGGAGACACCTATTTATATTGGGATGAGGTAGCCCTTAGTTTAACAGACAATCTAAAAAATGAGGATAGTGCTTCCTTGGTTACCAATTATATAAATCAGTGGGCAACCCGACAAATACTGTTGGAAAAAGCCAAAATAAACCTTACAGAGGAAAAACTTTCTGAGTTTGAACATATGGTATCCGAATATCGAACGGACCTCTATACTAGGGCATACAAAGAGGCATTGGTAAATCAGACGAACGATACCTTAATTACGGAGGAAGACTTAAAATCGTTCTATGAAGCGGAGAAGGAAAACTTTAAATTAAAAGAGAAAATAGTACAATTACGATTTGTACAATTACCACTGCAGTTTATTAATAAACCTCAGGTTATAGAACGCTTAGACAGGTTTGAAGAGGCAGATATTGTCTATTTAGATTCTATAGGAGTACAATTTAAAAAGCTAAATTTTAATGATTCCCTTTGGGTTTCTGCAGCCAGAGTCATCGAAGAAATTCCTCCTTTAACCCCTCAGAATGAGGCACAATACTTAAAAAAATCACAATTTTTTGAATTGGAGGACGCAATGGGGGTATATTTGACCAAAGTCATAGATGTCTTAGAAGCGAATGAAATTGCACCCTATCCCTATGTAAAATCTGGGATTAGTCAGGTCCTACTCAACAGAAGAAAGCTGGAATATTTAAGAAAACTTGAAACAGAAATAATAGATGAAGCTACCCAAAACAAAGAATTTGAAGTATTTGCCATCGAGGAGTAAGTCGGTCTCTTTTTTTAGCCTGTTTACCTTATGCGTTTCCTTGAGTTATGCACAAGAGATAGACTCCTTAACACAGACGAATGTAGCGTCCTCTGCTGCGGATCTCGCAGTAGCGATGGATGTTCCAAAAGATACTACACAGAATACAAATCGGGTAAAGATTGACGGTATAGCTGCCGTAGTTGGAGACTATGTTATTTTGGATTCCGATATTGACAAGACTCTAATTGATCTTAAGAATCAAGGGGCTGCTATGGATGATATAACCCATTGCGGTCTTTTGGGGAAATTGATGGAAGATCGTTTGTATGCGCACCAGGCGGTACAAGACAGTATTTTGGTCTCCGATGACGAGGTAAATGGAACTAGTGATAGACAAATGCAGCAGTTGGTGCAGCAGGTGGGTTCCATGGAGAAGGTTTTAAAATTCTACAACAAAGAATCGGTAGAAGATTTTAGAGAAGAACTATACAACATCAATAAACTTCGGATGCTTTCCGAAAAAATGCAACAAAAGATTGTTAGCGACATTGAGGTTACTCCTGAAGAGGTGCGACAATTTTTTAACAAAATACCGGATGATGAAAAACCTGTATTTGGTGCAGAACTAGAAATTTCACAGATTGTTAAAATTCCGGAAGTTCCAGATTCTGAAAAGCAGAAAACAATCGATAAGTTAAATGAAATCAAGGCAGATGTTGAAGACAATCAGGCAAGTTTCAGTGTCAAGGCCATTTTGTATTCTCAGGATCCTGGTTCTAAATCCAATGGAGGATTCTACAGTATGACGAGAGAAACACCTTTTGTAAAAGAGTTTAAAGATGTGGCATTCAGTTTAAGGGAAGGCCAAATTTCTGATCCTTTCGAAACTACTTTTGGATATCATATTATCTATATCGAAAAAATAAGAGGTCAGGAAATAGATTTAAGACATATTTTGATTCAACCAGAAATCCCATCTTCTGCCTTGGAAAAAGCGAAAAAGGAATTAGATACTATCCGGAAACATATTCAGGAAGGGAAGTATACTTTTGCGGAAGCAGCCCTTAATTTTTCAGATGAAAAAGAGACCAAATTTGATGGAGGACTTTTAAGAAACCCTATGAACTTTGATTCTAAGTTTGAATTGACAAAAATGGATCCTGCCTTGTACAATCAGGTGAGAAATCTCAAAGATAACGAAGTGTCTAGCCCCACCTT
>CAZWPZ010000176.1:0-4681 GCA_964636005.1 uncultured Eudoraea sp. | reverse complement strand
CAGACTATTATGGTAGTTGTTTTTGGTGCAATATCTTTCCTTATGTTACCGTTATTGAACAGGAATACGTAGTACATATTTTCCCCAAACAATAACTATGAAACATTTAACCATTCTTTGGCTTTTTCTTTTTGGCATACTAGGCGTACACGGTCAAATAACGCAGGAAATTTTTGAATCCTTTAAATTACAGGAACGTAGAGATGTAAAGTATTACATCCCAGAGAATTACAATGAAGAAAAAAAGTATCCAATTGTTGTAGTCCTAGACGCAGATTATTTATTTGATCAGGTTGTAGCTACCACAAAATTTTACAGCAAGTTTCAAGGTACGCCAGAGACAATTGTAATAGGTGTTTTCCAAGAAAAAAATGATTTAAGATGGGAAGATTGCGCTTTCGAAGAATCCTCTGGCCTGCCTACCGATAAAGGAAAAATGTTTTATGAATTCCTTGGAATGGAACTTATCCCCTATTTTAAAACTACCTACAATACAGCCCCCTTCAATATCTTTGTAGGCTACGATATTACAGCCAATTTTGGCAACTATTATTTGTTCAAAGAACAATCCTTATTTAATGCTTTTATCAGCATATCACCATATTTAGCGACGGAGATGGAAAACCGAGTTCCTAGCAGGTTAAATGATCTCGACCAAAAGCTATTTTATCACTTAATAGTTGGTGGGGATAAGGACGACAGTAGGGAACAAATTTTTGCCATGGACAAAAATATAAAAGCGTTGGATAAAAATAGCTTAACCTATCACTTTGATGAATTCCCTTCTGCCAATGACGTTTCTGTGGCTACTTTTGGTATTGGTAAAGCCTGGGGAAATATGTTTGAAATTTTCCAACCAATAAGTCCAAAAGAGTATAAAGAGAAAATTCTCACCTCCGACGAGCCTGTTTTTAACTATCTTGAAAACAAGTACAACGCCATTGAAGACCTTTTTGGGTTCCGAAAAAATGTTGAATTGAATGATATAATGGCCATATATGCAGCATGTCGAAAAAAAGATGACTTCGAATCTCTAAAACCTCTTTCCGAATTATGCAAGCAAGAATACCCTGAAACTATGCTGGGATTTTATTTTGAAGGAGAGTATTATGAAGAGCTCGGAGAAGGAAAAAAGGCACTTCGTACATTTGAAAAAGCTTTTGGTATGAAAGAAATCGACTTTCTTACCAAAGAAATGGCTTTAGACAAAATGGACGCATTAAAAGCCGATTTCGGTTTCTAGACATTCTGAAGCAACAGTTTCTCCTATATTAAACATTCTTTTGTTTTTACAGCCATCCACAATATCTTTAGCCAAATCCAATTTTTTGGTATATGGCGAAATCAAAAACAACCTTTTTCTGTCAAAACTGTGGAACCCAGTATGCAAAATGGGTAGGTCAATGTAAGGTCTGTAAAGAATGGAATACGGTTGTAGAAGAAGTAATCCAAAAGGACCAAAAAGAAACATGGAAGGCTGCTACATCGACAAAACCTTCTACTCCTAAACCAGTTCTTTTAAGTGATATAAGCACTTCTAAGGAATATAGACTAAACATTGGAAGCATAGAGTTTAATAGAGTTCTTGGAGGTGGGTTAGTTCCTGGCTCTGTGATTTTATTGGGTGGTGAACCAGGTATTGGAAAGAGCACGTTGGTTTTACAAATTGCTTTACACTTAAATCTCAGAACCTTATATGTTTCTGGAGAGGAAAGTGAGAAACAAATAAAAATGCGAGCAGAACGCGTCTACCCAAATAATCAAACCTGTTATATTCTTACTGAAACCAAAACCCAAAATATATTTAGGCAAATTAAAGAGATTGATCCAGATTTTTTAGTTATTGATTCTATACAAACCTTACATTCAGATTATATCGAATCTTCTGCTGGAAGTATTTCACAAATCAAAGAATGTACATCCGAATTAATACAATTCGCAAAAGCAACTAATACACCGGTTCTATTAATAGGTCATATTACAAAAGAAGGTAATATTGCCGGACCCAAAATTCTGGAACATATGGTAGATACGGTATTACAATTTGAAGGGGATAGAAACTATGTTTATAGAATCCTCAGGTCACTTAAAAATAGATTTGGGTCTACCTCTGAACTGGGTATATTTGAAATGCAGGGAAACGGTCTTCGGGAAGTCAACAATCCTTCCGAAGTACTACTTTCGAAAAATGACGGAGGACTAAGTGGCACTGCAATAGCATCTACACTTGAGGGTATGCGTCCCATTATGATTGAAATCCAGGCATTAGTAAGCACCGCAGTCTATGGAACTCCACAGAGATCCACTACTGGTTACCATGCCAAGAGACTTAATATGTTACTTGCTGTACTTGAAAAAAGAGCGGGATTTAAACTAGCGGCAAAAGATGTATTTCTAAATATTACCGGAGGAATTTCGGTTGATGACCCAGCAATAGACCTGGCTGTAATCGCCGCAATCTTATCTAGTAATTCTGACATTCCCATTGCCAAAAGTATCAGTTTTGCAGCTGAAATCGGTTTGGCAGGAGAAGTTAGACCTGTACAACGAATTGAACAGAGAATTCTCGAAGCCGAAAAACTTGGATTTACTGAAATTTATATCTCAAAAAACAACAAAATTTCTCTCAAAGACACCGAGATAAAAATTGTACCATTTACCAAAATTGAAGAAGTGGTAGCTAGGCTATTTTAGCTTCATAAGACTATATTAATCCCAGTTCTAAGCCTATTTATGGAGCAGGATTTGGGTAAAGCTCATGTATGGAATTAATTTCTTCCACTAGTTTATCTTCCAGTTTAACATCTATACTCCCAATGTTCTCCTTTAATTGTCGCATTGTAGTTGCACCAATTATATTGCTGGTGACAAAGGGGCGCGAATTCACAAAGGCCAGTGCCATTTGGGTAAGGGATAACCCGTTTTCTTTGGCCAAATCAAAATATAATTGTGTCGCTTTCTCCGAATTTGGACTGCTATACCTTTTGTAATTAGGAAATAAGGTTATTCTTCCGTTAGCCGGTTTTAAACCCCCTAGATACTTACCACTTAGAACACCAAAACCTAAAGGAGAATAAGCCAATAATCCAATTTTCTCCCGAATAGATATTTCGGAGAGTCCGACTTCAAAAGTCCTATTTAATAGACTGTATGGGTTTTGAATAGTTATCATTCTCGGTAAGCTTTTATGAACTTTACTCTCTTCTAAATATCTCATGGTCCCCCATGGAGTCTCATTAGATACGCCTACATATCTTATTTTTCCTTCATCCACCAAATCCCTTAAAGTCTCCAAAACCTGATGAATATTGTCTTCCCAAAAATCTGAAATGTCATGTTTATATCCTCTGACCCCAAAATAATTGGTGTTACGCTCTGGCCAATGCAATTGGTATAAATCAATACACTCGGTTTGAAGTCTTTTTAGACTACCTTCAACGGCCTCTATTAAAGAATCTCTTCTAAATCCGGTAGTTCTGATAAATTTTGTAAAATCCGCTTTACCCGCAATCTTTGAAGCTAATACTATTTTGTCTCTATTCCCTGTTTTTTTAAACCAGGTCCCAATGATTTTCTCGGTAACAGCAAATCTATCGGGATGTGGTGGAATTGGATATAATTCTGCAGTATCAAAGAAATTTATCCCCTGTTCAAAGGCATAGTCCATTTGTTCATGACCTTCCTCCTCTGTATTTTGCCTACCCCATGTCATAGTACCTAAACAAATTTTACTTACTTCTAAATCCGTATGCGGTAGTTTGGTATATATCATGCTATTTTTTTTACTGATTTACTTATCATTAGTCTTCAAGCTCGACTAAAATCGGACAATGATCGCTATGCTTGGCTTCTGAAAGAATAGCAGATCGAACTAGTCTTTGCTCAAGAGTTTTGCTTACCATCCCATAATCTAAACGCCATCCTTTATTGTTGTTTCTTGAATTGGCCCTGTAACTCCACCAGGTATACTGATGCGCCTCCTTATTAAAATAACGGAAACTGTCAATAAAACCACTATCTATAAAACTTCCCAACCACTCTCTTTCAACAGGCAAAAAACCAGACACATTTTTATTCCTTACAGGATCGTGAATGTCTATTGCCGTATGGCAAATATTGTAATCCCCAAGGATAACTAAGTTAGGGTAGTTCTTTTTTAATTGATTGATATACATCTGTAAATCAGACATATATTTCAGTTTAAAATCTAACCTGTCTAAGTTTGTCCCCGAAGGCAAATACATGCTCATTATAGAAATCCCTTCAAAATCTATTCTTAGGTTTCTTCCCTCAAAATCCATATAGGGTATTCCAGTGCCAAATTCTACATGTACAGGTTCTCTCTTTGAAAGTATTGCTACTCCACTATAACCCTTTTTTTGAGCACTATGCCAATAATGATAGGGATATCCAATCGCTTCAATTGCAGAAAGATCTAATTGATCTTTTAGAGCCTTTATTTCTTGTAAACAGACAACATCAGCATCTACTAAAGATAGCCACTCCAAAAAACCTTTTTTGATTGCTGCCCGTATACCATTTACGTTATATGAAATAATCTTCAAGAATTGGCTATTTGCCTCAAAAATAGTAAATGTTTTAAGCTTTCATATTCAATAGTACTCCTTTTTAAAAACTATAGTTTACTGTTTTCTAAATATCCTTATTTTTGAAACCATTT
>CAZWPZ010000175.1:0-3771 GCA_964636005.1 uncultured Eudoraea sp. | reverse complement strand
TCATTGGCTGAAGGAGCAAGAGAGGCTGGTTTAAAATTTTAATAAAGTTATGTTTGGTAAGTATAAAAATGTAGAAACAGTTAAGCCAGGAGGCCTTGAATTAAAGGACAGATTGGTAGGTGTTCAAAGAGTTACTAAGGTGACAAAGGGTGGTAGAGCCTTTGGATTTTCGGCTATCGTTGTAGTAGGAGATGAAAATGGAGTTGTTGGTCACGGCCTTGGTAAATCAAAAGAAGTTGCTACGGCTATCGCTAAGGCAATAGAAGATGCCAAAAAGAACTTAATCAGAATTCCTCTAAACAAAGGGACACTGCCACATGAACAGAAAGGAAAATTTGGTGGTGCTAGAGTTTATATTCAACCAGCATCTCATGGTACTGGTGTAATTGCGGGAGGTGCTGTAAGAGCAGTATTGGAAGCTGTAGGAGTTCATGACGTTTTATCGAAGTCTCAAGGATCATCTAACCCACACAATGTTGTAAAAGCTACTTTTGATGCTTTGTTACAACTTCGGGATGCTAGAACAGTTTCACAACAACGAGGCGTTTCAATGGAAAAAGTCTTTAAAGGATAAGAAGTAATCGTATGGCTAAGATTAAAGTAAAGCAGGTAAAGAGCAGTATTAAGAGACCTCAGAATCAGAAGAGAACTCTGGAAGCTTTAGGTCTTCGCAAAATAGGACAAGTGGTTATTCACGAGGATTCTGCGAATATCATGGGAATGATAAATAAAGTTAAACATTTAGTTTCTACGGAAGAAGCTTAAAAAATAGTTGAAATGAATTTAGGGAATTTAAAACCAGCAAAGGGATCTGTACACAAAGCAGGAAAGACGGTTGGCCGAGGTCAGGGTTCTGGAAAAGGTGGAACAGCTACCAGAGGACATAAAGGAGCCAAATCTAGATCTGGTTATTCCAGAAAGGTTGGTTTTGAAGGAGGTCAAATGCCTTTACAACGTCGTGTACCCAAATTTGGTTTTACAAACATTAACCGAAAAGAATACCAAGGAGTCAATCTTAATAAATTGCAAGAGCTTGTAGACAACGGCGTTGTTAAGAAAGAAGTTACAAGAGAAGACCTTGTAAATAACGGCTTGGCTAATAAAAACGATTTAATTAAGATTCTTGGTGGAGGAGAGTTAAAGGCAGCACTTAAAGTAACCGTGCATAAATTTACTGCATCAGCGAAAGCAGCAATTGAAGCTGCAGGTGGAGAAGCAATAGATTTATAAGAAATATACTATGAAGAAATTTTTTGAGGTCATATCTAATATTTGGAAGATTGAAGAGCTAAGGACTAGAATAATAGTTACCCTTGGCTTACTTCTTGTTTACCGTTTTGGAGCACAGGTGGTTCTTCCGGGTATTGATACTTCACAGTTGGCTGAATTATCATCCAATACAGAGCAGGGTATTTTGGGTATTCTCAATGCCTTTACCGGTGGTGCATTTGCAAACGCTTCGGTATTTGCCTTAGGAATTATGCCTTATATATCTGCTTCCATTGTAGTTCAGTTAATGGGTATTGCTGTCCCATATCTTCAGAAATTAGATAAAGAAGGAGAGAGCGGAAGAAAAACAAAAAATCAAATTACCAGATGGCTTACGATAGGAATATGTATTGTACAGGCACCGGCTTATTTGTATAGTTTAGGAGCATTAGGAGTTCCGGATAGCGCTTTTCTCTTAGGGAAAGGATTAAACTTTATTGTTCCCTCGGTAATAATATTGGTTACGGGCTGTGTTTTTGCCATGTGGTTGGGAGAAAAGATCACGGACAAGGGTATTGGTAATGGAATATCCCTATTGATTATGATTGGTATTATTGCCACCATGCCACAGTCCTTTGTTCAGGAATTTATTTCCAGAACAGCTAACAATACCGGAGGTCTAATGTTTATGTTGATAGAAGTAATTCTATGGTTCTTGGTAATATTGGCTAGTGTTCTATTGGTTATGGCAACCAGAAGAATACCAGTTCAGTATGCGAGGAGAACTGCTTCTGGTGGATATGAGAAGAATATAGCAGGATCTAGACAGTATATTCCGTTAAAACTAAATGCTTCTGGTGTGATGCCAATTATATTTGCTCAGGCAATCATGTTTGCCCCGGGACTTTTAGGCAGAACATTTAACAATACGGCCGTAGGCCAGTGGATGGAAGTACAGTTCCAGGATATTTTTGGTCTTGCTTATAATATTCTTTTTGGCGTATTAATTATAATCTTCACTTACTTCTATACCGCTATCACCGTCCCCACCAATAAAATGGCAGATGATTTAAAGAGAAGTGGTGGATTTATTCCGGGAATAAGACCAGGAAAAGAGACGGGTGATTTTCTAGACAAAATAATGTCTTTGATTACGCTTCCTGGCTCGGTATTTTTGGCGCTTTTGGCTGTACTGCCGGCAGTAGTGGTGAAGTTATTAGATATTCAGGCCGGATGGGCGTTATTTTATGGTGGTACCTCTCTGTTAATTATGGTTGGGGTAGCAATAGATACCGTACAACAGGTAAATTCTTATTTGCTTAACAGACATTACGACGGTCTTATGAAATCGGGTAAAAACAGAAAAGTAGCATAAGAAATGGCAAAACAGGCACCAATAGAACAAGATGGGAGTATTATAGAAGCATTGTCCAACGCTATGTTCCGAGTGGAACTAGAGAATGGACATGTAGTTACAGCTCATATTTCTGGTAAAATGAGAATGCATTATATCAAGTTGTTGCCAGGAGATAAAGTTAAATTAGAAATGA
Source organism: uncultured Eudoraea sp. (assembly GCA_964636005.1). Classification (GTDB taxonomy): domain Bacteria; phylum Bacteroidota; class Bacteroidia; order Flavobacteriales; family Flavobacteriaceae; genus Eudoraea. The sequence goes on along the minus strand of CAZWPZ010000175.1, from coordinate 1,012 downwards.
GTCCTTATGATTTAAGTAAGGCGAGAATCACATATAGATACTAACACAGAAATAATGAAAGTTAGAGCATCCATAAAAAAAAGAAGTGCCGACTGCAAAATAGTGCGCAGAAAAGGCAGATTGTACGTAATAAACAAAAAGAATCCTAGATTCAAACAAAGACAAGGGTAGTTATGGCAAGAATTGCAGGTGTAGACATACCAAAACAAAAAAGAGGTGTAATAGCCCTTACCTATATCTTCGGTATTGGTAAAAGCAGAGCACAGGAAATTTTAGACAAAGCTAAAGTAAGTGCTGACACCAAAGTATCTGATTGGAATGACGATGAGATAGGACGTATTAGGGATGCTGTTGCTTCCTATAAGATTGAAGGAGAATTACGTTCTGAAAATCAGCTAAATATCAAGCGATTGATGGATATCGGTTGTTATAGAGGAATTCGTCATAGATCAGGTCTTCCTTTACGAGGACAACGTACAAAGAACAACTCCAGGACTAGGAAAGGTAAAAGAAAAACAGTTGCTAATAAGAAAAAAGCAACTAAATAATTAGCATAGTATGGCAAAGACAAATACCAAAACCGCCAAGAAACGCAAGGTAATAGTAGAATCTAGCGGTGAAGCACATATCACTGCTTCCTTCAATAACATAATTATTTCTTTAACCAATAAGAAAGGCGATGTTATTTCTTGGTCATCAGCTGGGAAAATGGGATTCCGAGGTTCTAAAAAGAACACTCCTTACGCTGCTCAGGTAGCTTCAGAAGAGTGTGCAAAAGTTGCACATGAGGCAGGACTTCGTAAGGTAAAAGTTTATGTTAAGGGACCAGGTAACGGAAGAGAATCTGCAATACGATCTATCCATAATTCTGGTATAGAGGTTACAGAGATTATCGATGTAACTCCATTGCCTCACAATGGATGTAGACCCCCTAAAAGAAGAAGAGTTTAATTAAATTAATATATAAAAGGTTAATTCACTAGGAAGTGCAATTACGATTATCGAAGGATAA
>CAZWPZ010000174.1:0-5263 GCA_964636005.1 uncultured Eudoraea sp. | reverse complement strand
TGGTAAGCTGCGGTTTAAATGTGAAAACTCCTATGAGATAAATACCAATACTGAAGATATGCCACATGGCATTGGCCTGGAAAACGTTCAAAAAAGACTAGCTATCTTGTACCCTGGTGCCCACGAGTTAATTATTGATACAAGCAACAATAAGTACGTAGTGAATCTGGAGATGCAGTTAAATAGGAAAGGGAAATGAAATGTGTAATAATTGAAGACCAGCCACCAGCCCAACGAATCCTTCAAAAATATATAAGCGAGGTTGGTTATCTAGAACTTAAGGCTGTCTTTTCGAATGGTATAGATGCACTTAGTTACCTTAATTCCAATCCGGTGGACCTTCTTTTTTTAGATATACATTTACCTAAGATCTCAGGGATTGATTTTCTAAAGACTCTAGAGAACAAACCATCGGTTATACTGACCACAGCATTTTCTGAATATGCTCTTGAAAGTTATGACTATGGTGTGAAAGATTACTTATTAAAGCCATTTTCATTCGAACGATTTGTCAAAGCACTTGCTAAAGTTCCGCTTCCAGTAACCAATGCACCAAAAAGTGAAGCTGTAGATCTTCCGATGGAAAAAAGAAAAGAATTATTTGTAAAATCAGGATACGAACATGTCAGGATTGAGGTTAACCAAGTTATCTATATAAAGTCTGACGGGGACTATACAGAGATTATTTTACCTCAAAAAAAACTCTTATCTTCAGAATCCTTGAGGTATTGGCAAGAACATCTTCCAAACAAAGACTTTACGAGAATCCACAAATCGTTTATTGTCAATATCTCGAAGATTGAAAAAATTGTAGGAAACCAGATTATTCTAAATGGGGCACATAAGATTCCTATTGGAAGAGCTTACAAAGAAGACTTTATTAAAAGTATAACGAAATAAGACAGCTATGAAACCGCTTAAAAAAGATCAGATTAAACAGGAAGTATTTGATTTATACGATGCGTACGCGCACAATAAGTTAGCAAGAAGAGAATTTATTGAAAGGCTTTCTGTATATGCCGTAGGAGGTATTACTGTGGCATCCTTAATGAGCTTTTTAATGCCTAACTATAAAGACACAATCCTTGTTCCACAGGACGACCCACGCTTAAACTCTTCGTTTATAAATTACAATTCTCCAAAAGGAGGGGGAACAATAAACGGTTTATTATCTATCCCTAAAGACAGTTCAGAGAAACTGTCTGGAATTCTTGTGGTACATGAAAATAGAGGCCTAAACCCATATATAGAAGATACAGCCAGACAGGCAGCCTTAGAAGGTTTTATTAGCCTGGCTCCAGATGCATTAAGTCCGCTTGGAGGATATCCTGGTAATGATGATGAAGGCAGAACCATGCAAAGGCAGCGAGATCGTAATGCTATGTTAGAAGATTTTATTGCTGGATATGACTATTTAAAAAATCACCCCAATTGCAATGGTAAAATTGGCGTTGTTGGATTTTGTTTTGGAGGATGGATCTCCAATATGATGGCTGTTAAAGTGCCTACCCTATCTGCAGCTGTACCTTTTTATGGCGGACAACCCCAGGAAGGATTCAATAAGATCAAGGCTCCATTAATGTTACACTTTGCAGGTCTAGATGCCAGAGTAAATGAAGGATGGCCGGCCTACGAAGCTGCTTTAAAAGCTAACAATAAGGAATATACGGCATACTTTTATCCCGAAGTGAATCACGGATTCCACAATACCTCTACTCCAAGATACGACAAAAAAGCCGCTACCTTAGCTTGGAAAAGAACCATAGAATTCTTTAAAAAGGAACTGGCATAATTAGGAGTTATCCGATGTAATTTCTGCCGCGTTTTGGACGTTATTTTGAAATTCGCTCGGACTTAAGCCATATTTCTTTTTAAAAATTTTCGAAAAATAACTTCTACTACTAAATCCAATAGAGTAAACTATCTGTGAAATATTCATATCCGAATTGCGAATATAATCGCGGGCAGCTTCCAGTCGGGTGTGTCGAATATATTCAGTAACTGTGCGCGTATACAGCAGCTTAAATCCTTCTTGCAGTTTGTATTGTGACAAGCCTGCTTGTCTTGACAGGGAGTCTAGAGAGTACTCTTCTGAGGGATTGTTGATAATTTTTCTGGCAATTTGTCTAACTGTTTTCAACTCGCTTTTCAAAAGAGAAGTTGGGGGTTTGCTATTTTTAATTGCCTTATCATGTTCTAATATATGCATCGAAAGAATTTGGTATACCATGCCCTCCATTTGCATAATCCTTATCATTCCCTTTGTTTTAATTTTTCGCAGAGCCATAATCTTGTCTGCCAATTTTAAATTATATGCCCCATAAAAGGCATATGCTCTTTCGTGGTCGGAATCTAAAAACACCCGGTAAAGAGTCTTATTGAGTTCCTCCATATTGTTTAGTCTTTTCTTCAAAAAGAGCTTTCTTCTGACCTGAATCACATTTATTCCTAGTGCTATGTCTTTGGGAAAATATCCATAGTTATAGCCACCCTCTCTACTGGTAATAATAACAGATTGAAATTGTTCCAGTGTTTCTATGGCATCTTCGGCCTGATAGCCAAATCTATGCCTGCAGTACCCTTCAAAACAATAGGTGAAATGTATCGGATTGTATTCCGAAGCATCCATGATCAATACAATATCATCAGAAAACCTTATTTCGTACTCAAGTAAATTTACACCCCAATCAAAGGTAATATAGCGGATAGTCCCAATAGCAAGACTATTGTTTACTGTTAAAATACTCTCTCCCCAGCGCTCCTCAATACTTCCTCCTATTGCCTTTTGTATTTCTCTAACAACACCTTCCGTACTTTTAGCTTCTATATATATTTCAGTCATTTTATACCCGATATACTTATGTCAAATGTAAGTAAAGTATCGCGAATGTATTGGCCGGATATAAGAAAAGACAAAGACCTCTAAAGGCCTTTGTCTCTGTTGTCTTTCCGTTACTGAATGTAATCTGTATTATGCCTCTTGTAAGGCCATTTCTTCAGACCGAACTGAATCCATCTGAAGGGCATTATTGAATTCCAAAGTCCGGATCGGGAAAGGTATAGTAATATTATTCTCTTTAAAACTCTTTTTGATAGCACGTATTCCTGCACTCTTGGCATCAAGTCTATTTTTGGCATCCCTAGCATCGACCCAATAGCGGCACACAAAAGTTATGGAACTAGATCCAAAGTCTTTAAAATACACTTCAATTTCGGTACCATTGTGCTGTTGATATACTGTAGAAATTGCTTCTTTTACCACTTTTTCCACTTTATCGAGATCCGATTCGTATCCTACACCACATTCTAGGGCAATTCGCATTCTCTGGGTTATAGAATAATTTTTTAGCGGGTTCTCCACTATTTTCTTATTGGGAATAATCACCAAGGTATTGTCGAATTGCTTTAAAACCAAGCTATTCAAACTTATGTCTACTACCTCACCAGAGAAGCCCATAGTTTCTATCCAATTACCAATTTCAATTTTTTTCCTAAAGGAAAGGATAATCCCTCCGACTAGGTTAGAGAGTGTTCCTTGTAAAGCCAAACCGATTACCAGACCTGATATACCAGCCCCAGCCAAGAGCGTATTTAAGGTTTTACTTAAATCAAGCGTACCTAAGGCTAGAAAAAGACCGAGGAGTACCACTACAATTGCTGAAACTCGACCAATAAGCTGTGCAATACTATCTTGTGCTATTCTTTTTGATGCCAATCGTGTACCCCATTTATTAACTACACGAGCAAGATAGAATGCGGCTATCATCACAAGGATTGCCACAAGCAGGTTAGGAAGGTTTTGAATAATTGAATGAAACCATCCTTCCAGTTTTTCAAATAATTCTATAAATGCTGTTTTTAACTCAGATTTCATATGTTGCTTTTAATTTTAGTTCTCTGAATTATAATATGAAATCGTAAGAAGGTTTTGCTCTTTCCCCATTTTCCTTAACGCTATCCAAAAAAGGCCCATAAATCTGTAGTTGATTGACTCTACAAATGGCAGTAATCAAGCGTTTGAGTTAACAATAAAACGAAAAAAGCACCACGTTTTTTGCTCTTTTCCTATCTTCTCTGGAAGAACTATTGAAAAAAATATTATGTGTTATCATGTATCTAATATCGCTTCACAAAATGAATTGGAGAAGTCATTTGATGCGTCCTTATTATACCCTTCACTATATAGACCAAAACTTCATATTAATGGCTTTACTGAAGCCAACGTATCTATAATCACACCTTCCTTCAGAAATAAAATTTCTATTGGTATCTGGGGGCTTCTTCCTCCCAATTATCAAAGTGACTGGATAGATTTTCAAAACGCAAAAAACAGCTTAAATATAAAGAAACAACAAGCGAAATCATGGCTGCATAATTCTTTAAAGTACGAACCCTGTTTAATACTTTTGACTGGTTTTTACACTTTTAGTTTGGATGAAGGATTAATAAAATCTTATTTGGTTGAACTAGAAACTAAAAGGCCTTTTGCAGTTGCAGGTATATATTCTGTTTTAAAGGATGGTTTTATTAGTTGCGCCATGGTTACACAGACTCCTGCAAATACCTTTATCGATGCCAATATAGCAGAAAGTATACCCTTTATCCTAGAGGCCAATGAATACAAGCCATGGTTGTTAAGAAATACTAGCAGTATTTTTACTAAAAGACCAAGCACCTCTTCCTTATTTGATAACTTACGAACCACTAATTATCCTGTTGAAAATCTCAGGATGGTTAACCATATAATGGAAACCAATTCTTAGGAGTAAAATAATTCCGTCCTTAATTCAAAAGCTTTTAAGTATCGTTATACATACTAGGTTCCCTTGTATTCCTGTTGCCACTAAAATCGGACAGTTTCAAATTTTTAAGATTGAAGTTGCATTAGAGTTAAACATTTATCTAAATGAGCTAAAGGAAACAATCAAAAAATGGAATCTTTGTACTATAATTAATGGAGATAAAATTCTCAAAAAACGAATTACGAACCCAAAAATTTACAACATGTTACGTTGGACAATCACATTTATAATACTCGCGATAATTGCTGGGATTTTTGGCTTTGGTGGTATTGCAGCCGGTGCAGCCAGTATAGCTAAAATACTCTTCTTTATTTTTATCGTACTCTTTATCATTTCTCTAATAACCGGCAGAAAAAGAATTTAATAACACTTAAAATAACAGATATGAAACATTACACAAAAATACTATTTAGTCTATTTTTTTCCTTCTTTCTTTTAACTGCAACAGGATGTCGCGAAAA
>CAZWPZ010000173.1:0-4346 GCA_964636005.1 uncultured Eudoraea sp. | reverse complement strand
AAATAAGAGAACTTCGGATATCAAGAACAATAATGGCAATCGTTCCAGGGATAATATTGGCAATAACTCTGGAAACAGAACGAGAGATGTGGACCGAAGTAAAAGAAACATCAATATTGACAACAGTACGAATATTAACGTTCGAAATAATAGAAACACCTATGTGCGAGGTAGTACCCGGGCCTATGTAAGACCCCCATACCGATATGGAGGTTTTCATTATTATTGCCACAGACCTTATTTCTACCATCCGTACCGACCCTTTTATTACGGGCCGTATTACCATCCATGGGGATTCTTTGTAGCTACTTTAGCAACTACAGCAATTATTGTTAGTATAACTAGTGACAGCAATGACAATAGTTCTCAGGAAGAAGAATACCATTACGACAACGGCACCTATTATCTAAAGACTCCTGAAGGCTTTGTTGCTGTACAGGCACCGGTAGGAGCACAGGTTCCTGATATCCCTAAAGAAGCTGAAAAGGTTGAAGTGAATGAAACAAATAATTACTACTATGCCGGCGCCTTTTACGAACAAAACGCAGATGGATATATAGTAGTTCCGGCAACAGCAGGTACCATTGTACCTCACTTACCTGAAGGCGGGGAGGAAGTAAAGGTAGGGGAACAGACCTATGTGAAATTTGGGGAGACCTACTACCAACCGATTCAGGTCGATGGTAAGGACATGTATGAAATTGCAGAGGTAAAAAAAGCAAGTTAGATTCAACACAAGAAAACATTTTGAAAAATCATTGTGAAATCTAGGACTCTGTCTCTTGGCTTAGCAATACTATTGTTTGCCAGCTTATTTCGAGGCCGTGGTCAGGGTGACGGTCCCAGAGCGGGCTTACTGGCACCCAAGGGATTGTGGGGAGTTAATCCCAAATACCTAAATTTAGAACAAAACTTAGCACCGGCAGGAAACATATTAGTGGAGGGTTCCGAATTTAAAATTGATGTATTTCCGATAACTTTTTTTCACACTTTTGGCATTGGAAACCGCTATGCTAGGGTCTTGGCAATGGTTAATCCAGGAAGTGGCTCTGTGAAGATAGATCCAGAAAATAATTTGCCAGGGGTTCCTTCGGAAATGATTCCTGAATTATACTTTAGCGGACTCTCTGATGGTTTTGTAGCATTGGAAATTGGACTCTTAAACGCGACTGCTTTAACTCTAGAAAAATTTAGTCAGAAGAAGCCTGAGGTCTCTCTTTTGGGACAACTTAGATTGTGGTATTCTGGTAGCTATGATAGTGAAAAGTTGGCTAACTTGGGAACAAATAGGTTTGCTATCGAAGTTAGGTCTACCTTGTTAATTCCTTTACACAAAGAACTAAGCCATAAGGCAACTTGGATTGAACTAATTCCAAAACTTCAAATGTTTACCGATAATAACGATCCTGCCAGAAGCTCCCGCGCCAATAAAACAGAACAAAAGCCACTTTTTTGGTTAGAATCGCACCTTAGTCATAATTTTTCAAAAAAGTTATGGGGAAGCGTAGATTTGGGTTACCAAGTAGGAGGAGAAACAATTGTAGATGGTAATCAAGATGGTAATCAAATAAACTATCTGGGTGGTGGCCTAAGTTTAGGCTACCAATTTCTGCCCTATTTATCGGCATACACCTCTTATGGTCAAAACCTATTTAGTAACAGCAATGCCGAAACTTCTATGTTTAGATTAAATCTGGTATTTACTTATATGAACCTTAATAAATAAAACAATGAATTATTTCTTCAAGTTTTTAGTCTGTCTTAGTGCTATGTTTTTTTTGGGATGTAAAGAAAGAAGCAAACCTGCTGCAGAAGTGGATACTCCCGAAGTGGATAAGAGGAAAGATGGCATTCCTTTTTTCGAGAATAAAGAAGCCTTTTTTGGAGAAACACATTTGCATACTAAGTACTCGCTTGACGCCTTTATTGGAGGAAATAGATTAAGCGCCTCACAGGCCTTAAAGTTTGCGCAGGGCGAAGAAATACTTCTTGAATCTACAGGAAAAACAATGCAGCTAAAAAGGCCATTAGATTTTGCGGCAGTAACAGATCATGCGGAATATATTGGGGAAATGTACTCGGTATTAAACCCTAATGCACAAGCTTATGACAACGAACAGGCTAAATCCTTGCGCGAAGTAGATGATCTGGAAGAGGGCCTCCAACTGTTTGTAGAATTGGTGGTCAAAAATAATCGCAGTTCAAAACCGCAGCATTTAGAATTTTTTGAAGGATCAATGTCCACTATGAGTGCTTGGGAAATTATGAACGAGCAGACGGAAGCCAATTATATTCCTGGGAAATTCACAACCTTACATGCCTTTGAGTGGTCTGGAGCTCCCAACGGGGGCAATTTGCATAGAAATATCATTTTTAGAGATACGATAGTACCAGATTTACCAGTTAGCTACATTGAAGCAAATAGAGAGACTGATCTGTGGAATTGGTTAGAGGAAATTGGACACAATGGATCTACCGCATTGGCTATTCCTCATAATTCCAATGCAAGCAAAGGAATGATGTTCGACGAGAACATGCCCAATGGAGAACCCATTACACAAGGATATGCCGAAATGCGGCAAAAATATGAGCGGACTATAGAAATAATGCAAATAAAAGGGGCGTCTGAAGTACATCCCAACTTTTGGCCAAATGATGAGTTTGCCAACTTTGAAAATGCACAATCTCTAGAAAATTACAGTGGTCGTTCCTTTGAAGAGAAAAATTTTGTTCGCTATGCACTGAAAAAAGGTTTGAAATACGAAGAAGAATTGGGTATAAATCCTTATAAACTAGGATTCAATGGTGGCACAGACAATCACAATGGTTTAATGAGTAATGTGGAAGAAGACAATTATGCTTCCGGGAGTCATGGATATGTAGATGCAACAGCCGAAGATCGCGTTAAAAACACTGTAGATGGATGGGCCAAGGCCTATGACATAAACCCAGGATCTATAACCGGTGTTTGGGCACAGAGAAATACTAGAGAAGATATTTGGGATGGTTTGTATAATAGAGAAACCTTTGCCACCAGTGGCCCCAGGATAAAAGTACGGTTGTTTGCAGGGCAGAACTACAAAGAATCCTACGATAGTTATGAAGATTTTATTGAAGATGGATATGCCAAAGGCGTTCCTATGGGGGGCGATTTAAAACTAGATAAGGGGCAGGAGCCTTCATTTTTAGTATGGGCACTTAAAGACCCTATGAATGCAAATTTAGATAGGGTACAGATTGTTAAGGGATGGTATGTAAACGGCAATCTAAAAGAGAAAATTTTTAATGTAGCCGTATCAGACAATAGAAAAAAAGCTGATGGTACTGTAATACCAACGGACGCGCAAGTAAATTTAGAGACAGGTGCTTTTGATACCTCTAAGGGCAATTCTGAATTTATGACAAAATGGACAGATCCTGAATTTAATCCTTCCAATAGAGCATTTTATTATGTAAGAGTACTACAATTGCCAACAGCGCGCTGGAATATATACGATGAATTAAGGGATGGCGTAAAATTTCCAGGAACTGTAGCCAAAACCGTTGTAGAAAGAGCCTGGAGTAGTCCTATATGGTATAAACCAAAATAATGAACAATAAACATAACTAATAGGTAACTAATGTCTTTACTAATTGGCAAAAACTTTAGATATTTCTTATCTTCCAAAGCCTACATCTCAGATATAGAAATATAGAGGCAGCAATGTTTTATTAATATTCAGAAACATAGATGAAGTTAAAAAGAATACTTCTTTGGACGGTGGCTGGGATAGCCGGGCTAGTCATATTATTCCTACTGTTTTCTCCAGTTATTGCTAAAAACTACCTCATTAAAAATAGTAAAGAACTGTTTGGAAGACAGCTGGATATTGAAAAATTACGTGTCAATTATTTTACCGGCACGGTTAAAGTATATGGTTTTGAAATGTTAGAAGCAAATGACAAAGATGTCTTTGTATCCTTTGACACCCTAATTGTGGATTCAGAACCCTATCGTTTTATAAAGGATGAAATTGTATTGGAACGATTTTTACTCCAGGGATTGGATGTTCAAATCACTCAAAAAGATTCTTTATTCAACTTTGACGATCTCATAGCCTTTCATACCGAAGGAGATAACATTCCCAAAGACACCCTAAATGAAAAGCCTTTAAAATACAGTCTTTCCAATCTGGAATTGAAACAGTCCTATTTCACCTATGACGATCAGAATGTTGGAAAAGTGACACACATTGATGATTTTTCATTTTTTATACCCTTTATTGGCTGGGATCAGAACGATAAAAGTAATGCCGATTTCAAATTTAAATTTAAAAGAGGAGGGTATTTCGCCTCTACCTTAAATA
>CAZWPZ010000172.1:0-3251 GCA_964636005.1 uncultured Eudoraea sp. | reverse complement strand
CTCTTAAACATTTTAGTGAAGAGGGCCTGTACAAACTTGGCCCTTTTTTTTATTAAAATCCTATCTCCCTTAAAAAATTGTTGGTTACTTACCCTTTCCTAAGCTAAAATTTATGAAAACAGTTGTATTAGTACTTTATCTCACTTCCACAATATGGGCCTTATTGAGTATTATTCTGCACGGATCCAGACCCATAAAGTCCATTAGTTGGGTTTTAACCATTCTGGTATTTCCTTTCGCAGGTTGTATTCTCTACTACTTATTTGGGGTAAATCGACGCAAATTCAAACTATTCAAACTATCTCAAACAGAAAAAAGAAAGCTTTACAATTTTGAACACAGTGACAAAAAAGATGTAGATTTTACTACCGTTTTTCCCTATTCCAGGGATCAAAAGCTGTCGAGACTGTTATATAAAAATAGCCTAATGAAGCCCTTTTTGGGTAATAAGGTAGAGGTATTAGAAGATGGTGAGGAAACATTTTCATCAATATTTAAAGAAATAGAAAAAGCAAAAAGGTTTGTTCATCTTCAATATTTTATAATTGAAGATGGGGAAATAGTGGAAAAATTGTATCAGATTTTTAAAAGTAAAATACAAGAAGGTGTAGAGGTGCGGATGCTTTTCGATTATATAGGTAGTTTTTCTCTTGTCGGAAAAGCGATAAAAAGATTTAAAGATATTGGGGTAAAAGCGTATCCTATAATGCCTTTAAAATATGGCAACTTACTTTTTACTTTAAACTACAGAAATCACAGAAAATTACTAATTGTTGACGGTCTTGTGGGGTTTATAGGTGGCGTGAATATTACGGATAAATATCTAGATAAATCTTCCGATCTAGGAGTTTGGAAAGACCTGCATTTAAAGATAGAAGGACCTATTGTAAACAGCTTGCACAAAATATTTATAAAGGACTACCACTTCACCGGAACAGAAGATCTTCTGTTGAATGAATACTATTTACCTCCTTCTGGCAAAAAAGGAAATACCACTGTTCAGCTCGTAGCTAGTGGCCCTGATTCCATGTATCCTTCCATTATGCAACAATATTTGGGTATGATTCATTTGGCAGAAAAATCAATTGCAATTGCCAACCCATATTTTATTCCTGGAAGAGCTGTAATGGAAGCTCTACGGATAGCATGCCTTAGCGGAATAAAGGTACGCTTGCTGGTTCCGAGAAAAACAGACTCTATTCTGGCTAGTTATAGTATGTTTTCTCATTTTGAGGAATTATTGGAGTGCGGTGTTCAAATTTATGTCCGTTCCGATTTCTCCCATAGTAAATTCCTTCTTATTGATGAAGAGCTCTTTTCCGTTGGCTCCGGAAATTTTGACTATCGAAGTTTTGAACACAATTTTGAAGCAAATGCCGTGGTCTACGATTCTGGTTTGGCAAAAAATCTTTCTAAGAAATTTACCGACCTATGTTCTAAGGCAGATCAACTTGTATACGAAACCTATAAAGACCGCTCCAGACTCAGAAAATTTTGGGAGGGTCTTGCCCGGTTTTTTAGTCCACTCTTATAGGCCACATTATCCTTTTCGCAAAATCCAGCAATGAAAAAAGGGAGGCTATTTTAGCCTCCCTTTATTATTCACTCATCAATTAACTAAGTCTTATAGACCCATACATTATTTTCGTATTAGTATCGGTTGGGATTGTTCTAATCCTCCGGAACTAACAATGATATAATAATATCCTGTTGCTAAACTGCTCAGATTAATTGTTTCTTCAGAAGCGTGACCACTGCTAAATGTATTCTGCCAAACAACCTGATTGGCTGTACTTACCACAATTACATTTACTTCCTGACCATTGAAATCAGACAGGTTCAAGTTGGTAACTCCTGATGTCGGATTCGGATATACAGAGAAACTACTAGCTTTCGTAATATCTTCATCAGTTACTCCTGCTTCTGTTTCACCTAGTACACCTTCTTCTGCCTTGGCACTCAAGGACGCAGAAGTTACGCTAACATTGTCATAAGAAGCATTTGTAATCACTCCGTCATTATGCGAAGTAGTTGCAAGTCCTACCTGGATGGTTTCATCCATTTCTATGGTCTTACTGCCTACAAGTTGCCAATTGCCATTCGTTGCAGAAGCATATCCCGTAAAGGTATTTCCGCTTCGTACTAGTCTAACATAATATGGGTAGCTTCCAATTGGGGTAGTACCTGTATTATTGTTAGCAGGAATCATATTCGTACCCGTATCCGGTCTATCCTGGAAATGGTACGATACACCCGTACTTAATGGCTGTGGATTCGGCGACAACGCCATCAATACCAATTTAGAATTAGCAGCGGTTGAATTTCTCATCATAACTCCTGCCTTAGCCCAATTGTCTGTATCGTCTAAGGAAAGTACTCTTGCTACTATTTCTCCATCCCCTGTTAAGGACTGGTATACAAAGTGGAACTCATCACTACTATTCCAAATATCATTTCCTGAAGCTTCCACCTCAAATACTCCCGTACTTGGATTGTAACATGCACTTCCGGCTGCGGCAACATTTCCTATATCGGCATTTGTCCAAGGTGCAGGTACGGCACTACATCCTACTGCTGTCTCTCCTATTATTTCAAGGGCCGACAATTTAGGCTGGTCTGTTCCATCACTACCTTGTGCATCAAAGGCCATATTGAGCACTCCATCAGCTATAACTACCTCAAAGGTTTTAGTAACAACCGTTTCTGTTCCAACATCTGCGTTGATGTCGTAGTCATTAAGCACTGTATTTCCTTCGATCTGTACATCAAATACACGCTGACCAACGCCATCAGGTCCGCCTCCATTGGCTCCCCAATAGATTTCTGCAAAGTGTAAGGTAACCTGATAGGTGCCATTAGCAAGTGGAATATTATACCCAAATACTGGTGGCGCAGCACTTCGCTCTGTTTGATAAAGAACAGGTACGTCTGCCGAAGTATTTACATATACCTTACCTCCAACAAAACTGTTGTCGGCTTCAAAGACCTTCCCTTGGTAGGTCACCTGAGGTCCTCCAGCATTAATTCTTAGACTGAAGTCTCCCGCAGCTGGTTCATCAACTGTAATTACAATGGTATCCACATCCGTTTCTCCCTCAGCGTCTTCTACCGTCAGACTTACTGTGTAAATACCTGGCTCATCGAAGGTATGGGATGGGTCTTCCTCTGTACTGGTTGCTCCATCATCATCAAAATCCCATAGATACGACACTATTCCTGTATCATCTGAAGATCCATCACTGTTGAAGTTA
>CAZWPZ010000171.1:0-20969 GCA_964636005.1 uncultured Eudoraea sp. | reverse complement strand
ACCCTTCGAAAAATACAAAGTAATTTCAATCAAACATTAGACACCTATTAAATTCTTATAAATGAGAAAAATTATACTTTCAATCCTTGGACTGGTAATTATTGTCGCTTCTTTTTTTGTGGCTAAGGCAATAATAAATAGTAAAACCAGACCCCAGGCTAAGGTAGAAAAAGTAGTGAAGACCGTTTTTGCAAAGGAAGTGAAGAACGGTACCATACCTATCATTGTGCCGGCAAATGGAAACCTGGTTGCAAAACGTAGAGTAGAATTATATGCAGAAGTGCAAGGCGTTTTTAAAAAGGGCAATAAACTTTTTAAAGCAGGGGAAACCTATCGCAAAGGAGAAACGATTATACGTATTAATGAAGCAGAGTATTATGCGAGTGTACAGTCTTCTAAAAGTGATCTTTACAATCTTATCACTTCCATCATGCCTGATTTGCGATTGGATTATCCGGAAATTTATCCTAAGTGGCAGGCGTATTTAAGTGGCTTCGATCTGGATAACACCACCCCTACACTTCCCGAAATGACTTCCGAAAAAGAAAAATTCTTTATTTCAGGTAGAGGAATACTGACAAGTTATTACAAGGTGAAAAATCTGGAACAGCGGCTTAGCAAGTATCAAATTTCTGCACCTTTTAATGGGGTGCTTACGGAGGCATTGGTTACAGAAGGAACACTTGTACGCTCAGGACAAAAGCTTGGAGAATTTATCAATACCGACATTTACGAATTGGAAGTTTCTGTGAGTAAAACCTATAGCGATCTCTTAAAAGTTAATGAAAAGGTAGAATTGGTAAATTTAGAAGGAACCAAGACCTATACAGGAAAAGTGGCAAGAATAAATGGGAGTATAGACCAAGCCTCTCAAACCATCAAAGCTTTCATCGATGTGCAACACGAGGACCTCAAAGAAGGTATGTATTTGGAAGCAAATCTGAATGCCAAGCAAGAGACGGATGCCATTGAAATTAATAGAAGTCTATTGTTAGAGAACAATCAAATATTTATTGTACGGGATTCTTTGTTAGATGTAATCGATGTTAAACCAGTATTCTTTTCCGAGAAGCAAGTGGTATTAAAAGAGGTGCCAGATGGGACCATGATTGTAACACGTCCGGTTGTAGGTGCTTACTCTGGGATGTTGGTTAAAATTTATGAGGAAGATTCAACAAACAAAGCAAAATCATGAGAAATATTATTGCCTATTTCATAAAGTACCATGTTGCAGTTAATGTAATAATAATTGCGATATTAATCTTTGGAGTAGTTGGAGCATCGTCTTTAAAGTCCTCATTTTTTCCGTTAGCTGATTCAAAAAATGTTACTATAACCATAACCTATCCAGGTGCTTCTCCTCAGGAAATCGAAGAAGGGATTGTCCTGAAAATCGAAGATAATTTAAAAGGTTTAGAAGGGGTAGAAAGGGTTACTTCCACTGCTAGAGAAAATAGTGGTACTATAGACGTTGAGATTGAAAAAGGGCGGGATATTGATTTTATGCTCTTGGAAGTAAAAAATTCTGTTGATAGAGTGCCTTCCTTCCCAACAGGCATGGAACCGCTAGTCGTAGCAAAACGCGAAGCGGTCCGACCCACTATAAGTTTCGCAATCAGTGGTGAAAAGATTCCGCTAGTTACCTTAAAACAGATAGCCAGACAGATTGAAATGGATCTTCGGGCAATAGACGGAATATCACAAATTACCATTTCTGGATATCCGGAAGAAGAAATAGAAATAGCAGTAAATGAAAACAGCCTTCTGGCATATGGGATGTCATTTACTGAAGTTTCCGATGCTGTTGCCAATGCCAACATACTGGTTACAGGAGGAAATATTAAGACGAATGCAGAAGAGTATTTAATACGGGCCAACAACCGATCGTATTATGGAGACGAACTCTCCAATCTGGTGATTAGAGCCGAACCAGGTGGGCAGACTATACGCCTCAAGGACGTGGCTATTGTCAGGGATAGATTTGCTGAAACACCTAACGCAGCTTATTTTGATGGGAATTTGTCGGTAACAACAACAATTACCAGCACCAATACAGAGGACCTCATTTCTTCTGCAGATAAAGTGAAGGATTATATTGAAGACTTTAATGGGAAATACAATAATGTAAAATTAGACGTTGTACGAGACCTTTCGATAACACTAAACCAGAGGACAGAATTACTTACCAAGAATGCCATAATGGGAATGATTCTAGTTCTCATTTTTCTTTCGGTTTTTCTCAATACACGATTGGCATTTTGGGTTGCCTTTGGCCTACCAATTGCTTTTCTGGCCATGTTCGTTTTTGCGGGCTTTTTTAATGTAACCATCAATATTCTGTCGCTTTTTGGGATGATAATTGTGATCGGAATTTTGGTAGACGACGGTATTGTAATCGCAGAAAACATCTACCAGCATTACGAAAAAGGGAAGTCTCCAATACAGGCGGCAATAGATGGCACCATGGAGGTGATACCTCCTATTGTTACCGCAAT
Organism: uncultured Eudoraea sp.; assembly: GCA_964636005.1. Lineage (GTDB taxonomy): Bacteria > Bacteroidota > Bacteroidia > Flavobacteriales > Flavobacteriaceae > Eudoraea. The sequence continues at coordinate 18,474 of CAZWPZ010000171.1, read as the reverse complement.
TGTTACTACTATTTTGGCCTTTTCTATCTTCCTCTTTTTAGATGGTAGAATTGGAGAGTTTTTTGGAGAGGTATCTGTAATTGTGATAATTACACTTGCTGTTTCCCTTTTGGAAGCACTGATTATTCTTCCCGCTCACCTTGCACATTCGAAAGCCTTAAGGCCACATAATCCCAATCCAACTACCTTCATGGGGAAGCTTTTTTCGAAGCTTAGACTGGTAAATAAATGGGGAGATGATCTGATGTCCTGGTCCAGAGATAAAATGTATACGCCAACCTTGGCGTTTGCAATGAAGTATAAGCTTCTTACATTTTCCTTTTTTGTTTTTGCACTGATTATTACGTTTGGATCCATTGGAGGAGGTATAATTAGAATGACATTCTTTCCTAACGTCGCCAGTGATCGTGTGCAAGTAGAACTGCGTATGCCGAACGGAACAAATGAAAAAGTAACCGATTCCATAATTTCCTTAATAGAAGAAAAAGCAGAAATTGTAAATCAGGAACTAACGGAGAAGTATTTAAAAGGAACAGGGAAGACCCTATTTGAAAATGTAATCAGGAACGTTGGTCCCGGATCTTCGGCAGCAACTCTTTCCATAAATATGCTTCCCGGAGAAGAGAGACCAGACGTTATTGTATCCAGTATGGTTTCCAATAGACTACGGGAGCTAGTAGGTCCTGTAATTGGAGTGGAGTCGTTGATTTATGGCTCCGGAGGTAATTTTGGAGGCGACCCGGTTTCTGTCTCTTTACTAGGGTACAATATTGAGGAATTGAAAGGAGCCAAAAAGGAGTTAAAGCAAGCCATGTTAAACAACCCGGCTTTAAAAGATGTGTCCGACAACGATCCCGCAGGAATAAAAGAAATCCGAATAGAACTAAAGGAGAATGCCTACCTCTTAGGATTAAATCTTAGAGCGGTGATGAATCAAGTAAGGGCGGGATTCTTCGGGGCACAAGCACAACGGTTTCAAAGAGGGCAAGATGAAATTAAAGTATGGGTTCGGTACGATAGGACTAATCGGTCTTCTATTGCAGATTTAGACGAAATGAGAATTGTCACTCCTAGCGGAAGTAGGATACCCCTTAAAGAGATAGCCACCTATAGTATTGAAAGGGGAGATGTTGCCATCAATCACCTGGATGGGCAAAGAGAAATTCAGTTGTCTTCGGACCTTACCAATGAAAAAGAAGTGAGTGCAACAGATGTCATGACCGAGATTAGGACAGTGATAATGCCTGATATTCTATCGCGATATCCAACCGTAACACCATCTTATGAAGGGCAAAATAGGGAAGCTGGGAAACTACTTCGTTCCTTGAAATTTGTCGGTTTGAGTGTACTGTTTTTAATGTATCTCACCATTGCATTTACCTTTAGAAGCTTTAGCCAACCATTAATGCTGTTGCTTCTGGTACCCTTTAGCCTCACTGCAGTTGCCTGGGGGCATTGGATTCATGATTTTCCTATTAACATCATTTCCATGCTAGGTATTATTGCGCTAATTGGTATTATGGTGAACGATGGTTTGGTGCTCATTGGAAAGTTTAATAACAATCTCAGAAATGGGATGCTTTTTGACGATGCCTTAATGGAAGCAGGTAGATCGCGTTTTAGAGCTATTTTCTTGACTTCATTGACAACTGTAGCAGGTCTTGCACCATTAATGTTAGAACAAAGCAGGCAGGCTAAATTTCTTATTCCGATGGCCATTTCTATATCGTATGGAATAGCTTTTGCTACGGTATTGACCTTAATTATGTTGCCTATTTTCTTATCCTTCAGCAATAAAATGAAGGTGTCTACCAAATGGTTAGCAACGGGTAATAAAGTTGCAAAAGAAGGGGTAGAAAGGGCAATAAAAGAACAGCACGAAGAGCGTAATTTAAATAGTCAAATGCTAACTAAACTTGTAGAAGATTCCACTAATGGATCTTCCCATTCTTCTGAAAAGAGTCAGCCAATTGAAGAACTAGAAGGAAAACACTAATGAAAAAAATTACATGGATAGTTGTGTTATTTGGAGCTTTAAATGTTTCAATAGCACAAGAAAAGTTATTGTCAAAAGAGGAAGCAATAGAATTAGCCCTTGAAAAGAACTTTGGAATACTTGTAGCTAAAAATGACGTGTCCATTGCAGACAACAATCAAAGTGTTCTTAATTCGGGTTTTTTACCTTCTTTAACTGGGGTCGCTGGGGCAAATTATAATAGAGATGACTCCAATATTGAGTTTCCCGGTCAGGTCGACGAAAACGGCAACCCAGTTCCAGATTTAGAGTTAAATCAGGCAGAATCACAACGGTATAATGCAGGCCTTAACTTGAATTATACCTTGTTTGATGGCTTGGGGCGTCACTACAACTACAAGAGTCTAAAGGAACAGTATTTACTGTCCGAATTACAGGCAAGAGAAACGATAGAGAATACCATCGTACAGCTGTTGAGTATCTATTTTGAAGTAGCTCGTCTTACGGAGAATGAAAACGTACAACAACAGGCATTGGAAATTTCAAAAGATCGTATCAAAAGAGCAGAATATGCTTTTGAATACGGACAGAATACTCAATTAGATATTTTAAATGCGGAGGTGGATGTGACTAATGATAGCATCAACCTGCTTAATACCCAACAGCTTTTAAACAATACGAAACGGGATTTAAATGTAATCCTGAATGAAGATATTTACAGACTTTTTGAAGTAGATACGCTCATAACATTTATTCCAACAGAGGAAATAATGACTATGGTTGATGAGGGCGATATGAATAATGTTGCTATTCTTCAAACGGAACGAAGCCTTGTCATAAATGAATACGATATAAAAATAAGCAGATCTGGATACTTGCCAGTTGTTGGTCTGACGGGATCTTATGGATGGAATCTCAATCAAACGGCAGATGGGGCATTTTTTCCCGGGGTAAATAATACCACCTTAAATCTTGCCTTTGGAGCTAGTCTAAGTTGGAACTTGTTTGATGGTGGAGGTACCACAGTAAGGGTAAAAAATTCAAAAATCGCGTATGAGAATCAGGAACTTCTAAAGAATCAGATTGCCTTGGAAGTTCGAAGAGATATTCAAAACGCACTTGAAACCTATTTGAACAGACTAACTATTTACGAAATTCAGGAAAAGGCAGTTATTACTAATAGGAATAATTTTGAACGCTCTCAAGAACAGTATCAATTAGGTAGGATAACGTCTATTGAATTTAGACAGGCACAAATAAATTTGCTAAATGCCCAAACCACCAAAAACCTGGCAAAATACGATGCTAAACTTGCCGAAATTCAGTTATTACAATTAACAGGGCAACTACTGAATGTCAATATTTAAGGTATTGAACCTCTTGGCATTATTTGCTCTATACTAATAAATAGGCACATGCTGGAACACTTTTTCAATTGCCCTTATTGTTGGGAGAATATTTCCATGTTGGTCGACCCCTCTATTTCACATCAGGTTTATATCGAAGATTGTGAGATTTGTTGTAACCCCATAGAGATATCCCTTCATTTTCATGAAAGCGATCTGGTTTCCTTTCATGCAAATAATATCGAACAGTAGTTTTTTTACATTTACGGATCAATAATTGTTGAGAATTTAGCGTATAATTCTTTAATTGTTAGGCCGTTTATTCTTCCTCTCATATTTGATTGATTTTCTTATCTTCCCTTTTTTTAATGGAGAAACAGTAAAGAATCTTCTAAAGCTTTTTAGGAAGTATTCAAAATAAACATAAAATATGAAGGGATTAGATGGCTTAGACTGGATAGTTATTGCCGGGTATTTTTTAGTGCTACTAGGTGTGGCCTGGTGGGTGATACGTCAGAAGCAAAAAAACACAGAAGACTATTTTCTGGCTGGTAGAAATATAGGCTGGTTCGTGGTTGGGGCTTCTATTTTTGCTTCTAATATTGGTTCCGAGCATGTAGTTGGTCTGGCAGGAAATGGGGCAGGTGATAAAATGCCCTTACTTATATATGAGTTACACGCATGGATTGTATTGATGCTGGGATGGGTTTTTCTGCCTTTTTACGCCAGAAGTGGCGTATTTACGATGCCGGAGTTTCTTGAAAAACGATTTGATGCAAGATCGCGCTGGATTTTGTCTGTAGTCTCTTTAATAGCCTATATATTGACCAAGGTTTCTGTTACCATTTATGCTGGTGGTGTGGTGGTTTCTGCTCTATTGGGAATTCCTTTTTGGATAGGGGCGGTTGCTACAGTTGTGCTTACAGGACTCTATACAGTACTTGGGGGAATGCGGGCTGTTGTTTACACCGAAACTATTCAGGCAATCGTTTTGGTTTTGGGTGCAGGAATACTTACTTTTTTAGGCCTTGATGCTGTTGGAGGATTGGGAGAGCTAAGAAGTACAGTTGGTCCCGAGTACTTTAATATGTGGCGGCCGAATTCAGATCCGGATTACCCATGGTTGCCCTTATTTATTACTAGCACGGTGGTTGGAATATGGTATTGGTGTACGGATCAAGTGATAGTGCAGCGTGTTTTAACCGCTAAAAATATAAAAGAGGGGAGGCGAGGAAGTATTTTTGGTGCTTTGCTAAAGTTAATGCCTGTATTTTTATTTCTTATCCCCGGAGTAATAGCCTTGGCACTGAAAATGCAGGGTAAGCTTCATTGGGACAGTCCGGATGAAGCCTTTCCTGTTTTGATGAGTAATTTAATGCCCTCTGGTCTCAGAGGATTAGTTGCCGCAGGCTTGTTAGCGGCGCTCATGAGTTCCTTAGCTTCTGTCTTTAATTCATGTTCTACTCTGTTTACCCTGGATATTTATAAAAAGTTAAAGCCAGAAAAGCCTGAGGAAGAATTGGTAAAAACGGGAAGAATTGCCACTTTCTTTGTAGTCGGATTGGGTTTGCTGTGGATTCCTATTATTACAACACTTTCAGATGGACTTTATGAATACTTACAAAATGTTCAGGCTTATATATCTCCACCAATTGCCGCGGTCTTCCTGCTTGGGATTTTCTATAAAAGGATAAATGCAAATGGCGCATTGGCCACCTTGGTAGGCGGTTTTTTGATTGGCTTTGGGAAATTAACTTTAGAAATAGTTAAGTCGAACTTTACAGAGGGCAGTTTAGTTTATGCCATTGCAGATATCAATTGGTTGGTGTTTGGAGCGTACTTCTTTGCTCTGTGTATTGCGATAGCTGTGTCGGTAAGCTTGCTATATCCTTCTCCTTCTGCAGCACAATTACAGGGTTTAACCTTTGGAACTATAGATGCGTCTCAAAAAGCGGAGAATAAAGCTAGTTATAATTGGATAGACATTGTAACCTCATTGCTAATTGTGGTCATTGTAGGGTATATCATGATTTCCTTCAGTAGTTTAAGTCTGTGACAGTGTTACTCAATTTAAATTGTTAGAGAAAAAAACAGCTTTCGTTTTTAAATAAATATCGTATTTCGTCGCGAAATACCGCTAGAATTGCTATTGCGTCTCTGCCAGATTTAAATAATCAAAAAAAGCCTATATTTAATTTACTAAAAAACAGCGTGTTAAAGGGAAACTTTGCCAAGTATATTATCTGGCACTGATATTGGTTTAAGGAAAAATGATTTTTTGGTAGAAGCGGAAGGAAATGTTTTCTTCTATATTGTCTATTTTTACTAATAAAACACCATTAACATGTGTACTACTAAAAAGACTATTGAATTCATTTTATGTATCTGTATCTGCACTTTTTCTGGTATCGCACAATACAAATCGACAGAAGATTTTAATGCGGATAATGCTTTCGCAGATTTATATTCCCCTAAATTACTCTCACATGGTGATGATTTATCCTTGGTTGAAATAGAAAATCCTAGGTTGTTTTATCCACAAACAGACACTACACAAGTGAAGAAAAGTTGGGCAAAAACAGATACAGGGACATCCTTGATAATATCCGCTGGTTTAATTGGTCTGGGTCTTTACACATATAAGGATGAGGGATTTCTCAATAGAAAGGATGTCAAGGATGTTATAAATCGCTATTTGCCGAATTACGAAAACCCAATTGACGATTATATTCAGTATTTACCTTATGTAGCTACTTTCGCACTAGACCCTCTTGGAATAGAAAGCAAACATACGGCTATGCGGAAACTATCTACTACCGCAACAGCCATTGGATTAAATTTGATTGTTATTCAAGGCCTTAAATATAGTATTGCCGAACCCAGACCAGATAATTCAGGAAATAATTCGTTCCCTTCGGGCCATACGGCAACAGCCTTTACCGGAGCACACTTATTGCATAAAGAATACAGGCACAAGAGCCCATTTATAAGTATTGCGGGCTACACATTAGCCTCTATGACAGGAGTATTGAGACAGTTAAATAATAGGCATTGGATTTCCGATGTTTTAGTTAGTGCAGGTTTAGGTATTTCCTTAGTGGAATTTGCTTATTTTTTGAATGATAGATGGTGGGATGAAAAAGGAATTAATGAAATAATTGAGGAGCAGCGCAGGATTAATACGCTAAAACCATCCTTTGTTGGGGTTAAAGCTGGCTTTGCAAGTTTAACAGAGTTGAGAGATGACGAAAACGCTGGTATAAGTGCACAGACAGGATTCAGGATTTCTTTTGAAGGAGCCTATTTTTTTAACCGAAGTTTCGGGTTAGGCGGAGAAATAGGATTCCAGAGTTTTCCTCAGAAAATAGATCAGGCTGTTAAGGATGAATTTCAAAATGAAGGTTACGAAATTATTCCACAGGCGGCAGGTAATAGAATGTACTATGTAGGCCCTCATTACCAGTTTCCTTTTGGTAAAAATGCGATTGGCACGAAATTTTTGTTAGGTGCTATAGCTGGTCCGAATACCGAGATATTTCTCAGAGAATTTTCTTCGACACTTCCAGATGGCGAAATACAAGAAATTATATATGCCAGATATACTCCATATACCAATTTTAGTTGGGCTACAGGGATCTATTATAAGCGCGTAGTTAGTGATAATATATCGCTCAGTGTTTATTTTGACTACAATAATGCAAATTCCAAGTATGACCTTACCTACCTTGATCGTATAGAAAATGGGACGCCAATTTATGCGCCAACGGAAACCTCTGTAACCAATTGGAATTCCTATTCTGTTGGTGCGAGTTTAAATATTATGCTGTGGTAATCAAATTTCTAAAGTACATTTTCTGATAGGAATGTGCCATCCAGATAATTACAAATAACTTTTATCTTATAGTACTCTAAAAGGCAAATATGAGACAAGCGTATTTTGCCTATTCGTAGTTATTCGCATTCGGAATTTGTACAAAGCTTGTTTAATAAGCTCTGTGCTATGAGATGATTCTGATCTAATGCAACTGCTTTTTTTAAATTTTTTATGGCCAATTGCGTGCTGTCCATTTCTGCATATACTTGCGCCACGCTTACATAGTAGATCGGAATGGACGAAGATTCCAGCACATTTTTTAGTTTTTTTAGCAAAGCAAAAGCTTGGTCCGTTTGCTGGCGCTCTGCCTCCAATACTGCGGAATACCCAAGAAAAAATGGTAAGGTCTTTTGTCTGTTGGAAGTAATTTGATATAAGGAGTCTAGGGCAAGTTCTGCTCCATAAATACCGTGTAATACTTCGATATATTCTGCTTTGACATAGTCTGCTTCTGGGTATTTTTTGACAAACTGTCTCATGTTGTTTTCGCAGAGCAAATAATGCAAACTTCTAAGGCTGTCAGGTAGTTTACCTCCAATCTCTCTTTGGTTCATTAAACGGATAGAAGACTCATACATATCGATGAGTAGTCGCTGATCTGCCGTTGCGTTTATCCCTTGAGCTTGTATTTTTTCAAGCAAATGTTCTCTTTCTGATATATCTGCGCTAATCCTTCCTACAAGGCAATGCCCTAATATAAAATTGGGATCGGCTTCAGAAGCCTTTCGAAAAGAATTTTCTGCTTTAGTCCATTCCCCGTAATCCATAATTTGTTGCCAACCTAGTTTGTAATAATATATGGCGGTTGGGTCTTCAGTGCCAGGATTAAACCCTCGCATGGAACTGTTTTTTTTACAATTATAAAGACATAGTGAGATAAGAAAGAATATTGCTAAATAAGAATTTTGATGAAGGTGCATTTATTTCGCTGTTTCTTTGACGTACGAATTAAACCAATTCAGATATCTTTCATATCTGTCCTTAACAAATGAAGGTCTCTTAATTCCGTGATGTTCGTCTGGGTAAACTACCAATTGTGTTTCCACCCCAAGTCTCTTCATGGCCTGATACATCTGTTCTGAATTAATAATGGGTACATTCCAATCATCACTTCCTCCTATCCACAAAGTTGGAGTTGTGATATCTGCTACATTATTGAAAGGAGATATTCTTTCCCAAGCATCTTGATTTTCCCAAGGAAGCCCTAATTCTAATTCCCAATAAAGCTGGTAATGATCGTGTCCATAATTAGTGCGATATAGGGCTTCACTAGCTCCAGAAACTGCTCCCTTAAAACGATTGCTTTTGGTGATAACATAATTGGTCAAAATTCCTCCATAAGACCAACCTCCTACCCCTAATCTATTGGGGTCACTGACTCCAACTTCAATAGCATAATCTATTGCAGCTAGTACATCCTCAAAGTCTTTGTTCCCCCAATCCGCAAAGAGAACTTCGGAAAACTCTTGTCCGTATCCAGAGGACCCCCTCGGATTAATTAATAAGACGGCATAGCCATTAGCAGCAAGTAGTTGGGCAGTTGAATGGAACCGATATTCATACTGACTTACTGGCCCGCCATGGTTCCACAATATGCTTGGGTATTTTTGGTTAGGACTATAGTCTATTGGTTTTACCATAAAACCTTCAATAAGAGTTCCATCTTTACTTTTAAAAGAAATTTTTTCAATTATCGGTTTCTTTATCTCGCTTAGTACACTGGAATTTACCTCTGTTAAAGGTTCAAGAGTCTTATTATGGTATTTATATAACTCTCTTGGGGTATTACTCTTCCCCAAAAGACTAATAATAGTCTCTTTGTAGATATTAAAATCTGCAATACTAACCTCTCCCTTTATGGTTCTCTCTATTTTTTTTGTTTTAAGGTCTATGCTACTTACATTACTACTACCTTCTTCTTCTAAGATGAAAAAGATACTTTTCCCATCAGAAGAAAATTTTGGATTACTAACATTTCTATCTATCTCTTTGGTCAAAACGATTGGCTCGTTCTTATCTAGGTCTATCACTGCCAGCATTTGAGTAGCATACCAAATCGCCTTTTTATCCAAAATCGTTGTATAGGTTATTTGCTTTCCATCCGGACTCCATTGAGGTGAGTTATCTCTATTTTCATTTGATGTAATTTTCTTCAATATCGGCTTTTTAGCTCCTAAATAACTCGATACTATCCAGATATCATCATTGGAATTTGAATCAGGATTTTCTGTTCTATTACTAACAAAAGCTATCTTCTCTCCGTCTGGGCTAAAGACAGGATTTTCATCGTCATAATCACCAAAAGTTATTTGTTTTGGTATAGAATCACCAATAGTAAAAAGATAAAGATGGGTTCTAAGGCGATCTAAATATCCTTGATAATCTCTCTTAAACTGAAGCCGATCAATTACTATTGGTTTTTTCTTTTTATCGTCTTTTTTATCTTTAGTCAATTCCTCTGGCTTTGGATCCTTTAACAATAGAAGTAGTCTCTTATTATCCGGAGACCAGGCATACCCACTTACTCCTTGCGGTACATTGGTGATTTTTTCTGCTTCACCCCCTTGTCTGTTTAAAGTCCATACTTGAGTTTTCTCCCCTTTTTTATTTGCTAAAAAGGAAAGGTATTTGTTATCATAACTCCATTTAGGATTGCTGGCGGAGTATCCTTTTCCGCTCATGGGGATAGGCTCTCCACCAGCCATTGGGATCATCCATAGACGGGTTTCTGTTTTATCCTTCTCTATATCCATCTCAGTTATGGTATATGCCACCCATTTCCCATCCGGACTAATAACGGGGTTTTTGACAGTCTTTATTTGAAGTAAGTCATTGATGGATATGGCTCTGCTTTCTGTTTGAGAATATAGAATCTGGGAACCGCAAAGTATTAGGGAAAAGAGAATGATATAAAAGGAGTTGTGCTTCATTTTTCTCGGTTAAGGATTAGGAAACAATTATTATTTAAAGCCTTGAAACGGATTATAACTTTCATGTGCTTATTAAGTATGGCGTATAATTCGTTTTATGTGACATCATTTAAATCTTTTGAGGTGAAATAACCCAATAAGGTAAACTGCTTAATTCGGCGGTAGAAATCGATAGGGTCTTGTTTACCTATGGTACTACCCCATACTTTTGGATTGAATTTATTACTATCTTTTTCTAATTTCAGTAACGCCTCCTTTCTTTCTCTTTCGGATAGGTCTACAAAATCATTGTTAAAGCTGTTCTGACAGTATTCTGTAAACTCTTTCAATCCTTTTAGAATATGTTTTTGATCTTCAGGAGAAAGACTTTTTTTACACATAAGGTCTACGAATATGTCTACCTTTAGATCTTTGGCTCCTGGTGTATTTGTTCTTGGAAGGATTGTTTCACATATCTCCGAAACGATAGCTGCTTGTTGTTGGGTAAAAAACAGTGGCTGCCAGGAAATTCTCTCTTGTTCTTGACAAGACTGTAACAAACCTATTAAACTGGCTGAACCTAAAGTAGAGCCGATTAACAAGGAAGTATTTTTAAGTGCGGTTCTTCTGTTCATTTTAAAGATTTTGTTTTTTAAGTTCTTCTACTGCATAATTTGCAGCTCTTGCCGACAAGGCCATATAGGTCAGTGATGGATTAACACAGGAAGAAGAGGTCATACAGGCGCCGTCAGTAACAAATACATTTTTTGCAGCGTGCACTTGGTTGTAGGCATTCAATACTGAGGTTTTGCTGTCTCTTCCCATCCTGGCAGTGCCCATTTCATGGATCCCATGTCCGGGTGGACTTTGGTTATCAAAGGGCAAAATATCTTTTACACCAGCCGTCTCTAACATATCTACAGCGTCAGATTGAATCTGTCTGTTCATTGCCAGTTCGTTCTCTTTAAATTCACAGTCAATGTTTAAGGTAGGAAAGTTCCATTTATCCCGTTTCTCCTCGTTTAAACTTACCTTATTGTCATGATATGGCAAGCATTCCGCAAAACCAGTAATAAAAAAACTCCAGGGACCTTGTTGCGACATACGCTCTTTAAATTCGGCACCAAAATCTTCTTCATTTATACCTGCATCCCAATAACTTCTACCTGCACCTCCCTGGTATCCAAAACCTCGCACAAACGAATCGGACCGAGTATTTTCGTTAATATTCCAATATCGTGGAATATATATGCCATTTGGTCTGTTTCCGATAAAGGGTTCGTCTTCAAAACCTTCTACTATACCCATAGCACCAACTTTATAGGTATGATCCATTAAATTATGACCTAGCTCTCCACTGTCGTTCCCTAAACCATTCGGAAAGCGATCCGATTTAGAGTTGAGCAATATTCTGGTGCTTCCTAATGCAGAGGCATTGCAGAATACTACCTTACTGTAAAATTCTATATCCTCTAAGGTTTCGGTGTCTGTAATACGAACTCCGGTTACTTTTTCTTTTTTGTCATCATAAATTAAGGAGTGTACCATAGAATAAGGTCGTATGGTTAGATTCCCTGTCTTTTCTGCGGCAGGTAAGGTTACGGCATTACTACTAAAATAGGCTCCGAACGGGCAGCCTCTTGAGCATTTATTTCTATACTGACATTGTCCCCTACCATTAATCGCTTTCGTTAGATGGGCACATCTACCTATGGTAAGATTCCTCTCTTTATATTTGTTTTCTATACGCTCCTTAACATGTTTCTCTACAATATTGAGTTCCATTGGGGGTAGGAAATGACTGTCCGGTAGTTGGGGTAAACCTAACGCTTCTCCGCTTATTCCTGCGAACTTTTCAACATAAGTATACCAAGGTTCAATATCCTTGTAGCGAATAGGCCAATCCACACCATGCCCGTCCTTGGCATTTGCTTCAAAGTCTAAGTCGCTCCACCGGTAGGTTTGTTTTCCCCATACTAAAGATCTGCCTCCTACCTGATGCGCCCTAATCCAAATAAATGGTTTGATTTCGGTATACGGATTTTCCTGATCATTGGCCATAAAATGCTTGGTGTCCTCCCCTATAAAGCCTACCTTATTTGATACGCTGTGCTTTAACTGATCTTCATAACTTAAGGCTCCTCTGAGTTCATGATCCCACGGTTTATTATTCATGGTCGGATAGTTCTCTATATGTTTCACCATCCTTCCTCTTTCCAGGACCAGCGTGTTTACTCCTTTCTCGCACAATTCCTTAGCGACCCAACCGCCACTTATTCCGGAACCAATAACAATCGCATCATATGTATTGGTTTTGACAGCTTTATTATTTAAGTATGCCATATTGTATTTAGGTTTCTGAAGATTTTAAAGATAGAGAAATATCTGTAAGCGATCTAAGCTGTTATCCGGGATTACTTGGAAATTACTTTTATTGCCCTAACCGCCATATACGGTTTTTGAGGGAGTGGTATCTCCGTAGTTCCGCTGTACACACCTTCTACAGTTTCTATAGTCATATTCCAGGCATCGATAACTTCTAAGGTGTACTTATGCTCCTCAGGAAGTCTCAACAAAGCACTTGCCTGCTGACTATTTCCATAATAAAATAAATAATAGTTGTTGCCCTGAAACAAGTAGGTCTCTTTGTTCCATTCGGTATGTACAGGAATCAAGTTGTTTTCTGGAGCTTCTTCCATTATTTGTAATAAAAATGCTAAGCGTGCCGGACTTTGACCATGAAGCTTGCCCCCTTTAGACCACCATAAAACATTTTTTGGATGCACATAGGTTTCTCCATGGGAGGCATAACCGCCGCGGCAATATATCGTCCAGAAACGATTGACCGTTTCTTCTGCTGTTAAATTACCCCAATCAAATGGGACATTGCCTTCATATACAAATTCGTCATTTATGACTGGTTTTCTATACTTTTCGCGCCAATCCTGAATGTCTTCTAAATAAGGGGTTTGTACGCTTAAATGTGTTATCCAGGGCTGTAGGTGGTTGTACCAACTCTTTCCGTTGTGAATCGACATTAAATGGCGGTATGGATCGGAGGCAAGGATTAAGCGAAAATAGGTGTTCCATTCCTTCTCTGTTTTTCCCATTACATCGTATTCATTCGCCATACTCCACCAAATATTTCTATAAGCACCCAGACGGGCTACTATATATTTTAGGTATAGAATGTTTTCTTCAATTGAATTTTTACTAAAGCCCCATTCTTCTTTATCATATGGATGGAATAAAATCAGGTCGGCTTCTATGTCCAACGATTTGAGGGCTTCAATCTGTCTGTCTAAATGTTGAAAGAAGGCCACATTAAACCTAGTCTTGTTCCAGCCATCCTTTAAACTTCCTGCATAAGGATATAATGTGGGTTCGTTGGATATATACCTACCATAGAATTTAGGCATTACCGTCATTCTAATTTTGTTGAATGCATTTTGTTTTAAGGTAGATAATGTTTGTTCAATAAGGGAATCATTCTGATGGATCCAGGCATAAGCAGTTGTTCCCAATGGGTAAAAGGGTTTGCCATCTGCATAGGCAAAGTGAAAGGTGTCTCGCACTTGTACAGGACCATGATTTTCAGCAGTGGTTGGTGTACACAAGAAGGATTCGGTTATGTTGTGGAGTTCAGGGATATTACTTTTAGTTGTATAGGTCCATTCTCCTTTTTGATGTGGCATAAACCGAATTTTATAGGATCTATTCCCATCGTAAAACCCATCAACATAAAATATTTCATTTTTATATTTAAACGCAGCACTTAGTTGAACTTCTGTAAACGGATTGGCGACATCAGGACCTGTGAAGTCAATTTCCATTACTTCCCATTTTTCTTGTCCGCTGGCGACAAAAAAGGAAAAAAATGTCAGAAAAAGTAATAGGACACTAGGTGTTTTTAGGTGTTTCATTTGATCCTATCTAGGGTTATTAGGAGGTTTGGTTCCTAAATTTACATAAAATCCTAACACTAATGATTATGGGCCTTCTATACCTTTTTATGGGACAAAGAAAATAGCATCAATTCCTCTTCGTCATTCGGTATCATAATATCCTTTAGGTAGGTAAACCCTAGTTTTAATAGTAATTGTTGAGAATCAAGATTCTCTCTTAAGGTAATACCGTACAGTTTTGTCAATCCGAATACAGTAAAGGCAGCATTTACTATTTTTTTAGAGGCCTCAAAGGCGTATCCTTTCTTTTCTGCACCGGGTAAGAGAGCAAATCCTATGTCGATACCATCCAATCCTTCCCTTTTATAAAGACCGCAAATTCCTACTTTTTTCTGATCCGATTTCCTGAGGATAGTGTAGTTAGAATATCCAAGTCGTGTTAATTGGGATATCATTTTTGTTTCTATATAGTTCCTCGCATCTTCTATATTGTGCAATTCTCTGTCTCCTACATATTTTATCCATTTAGGAGTATTCATTAACTCCAATATAAAATCTGCATCTATGGGGGATGTAGGCTCCAAAAGAAGCCTTTGGGTTTCAAAACTCTTATATGGTTTATCTGGATTCAATATATTCGAATTAACTATTCTTTTCTTTAATAGGAAGCCAGAGTTCTTCTTCAGATTCCGGGCTGTTATTTTGATATTTTTCGCCCATTACTGCAAAATGGGGTCTGTTATCCAGACAAAAGCCAGAATTGGGAAGCCACTTGGATAAAATATAGGTATAGGCCAAACCTACCTCTGTTGCCTTGCCCTTGTAGAGAAATACGGCATAGTTACCTGCAGGAATGGTTAGTACAGACATGGTTTCGGGAATAGTCTTCGTATCCCTAACGGGTACAGCTGCCCATTTTTCGAATTCCGATTTGGGATTAAAATGGTTGAAGTAGTTCAGGTCTTTATAAACTTCCACAGAATAGAGATCCGAAGACTCTTTGTTTTCGATGGTATTTATTTCTGGAGCGAATCCTTGCCATAGTTCTTTTGTCTTATTATCGGCAAGAGACATTTTCATGCTCTTCCCAATTAATATTTTTTCCGAAAGCTTTTCAAATCTTTGTTTCATATGGATGTAACGCCATTATCTGTTGCCACATAATGTGGGGTAAGCGACAAGCCAAAAGCTTTGTGGTACGCTATTTTGGTATTTTTAATAAATGCTTCTGCAATGTCTTTATGGACCAGGTTGATGGTACACCCTCCAAAACCACCGCCCATCATTCTTGCTCCTATTACACCTTCTGTTGATTTGGCAAATTCTACCAGAAAATCGAGCTCAGGGCAGCTTACCTCATACTGGGTCTGTAATCCATGATGAGAAGCAAACAACAATTCCCCAAATTCCTGTAACTTGTTTTCCTCAAGTGCATCACAAGAAGCTAAGGTTCTATTATTTTCTTCTACAACATATACCAATTTTTCATAGACAGAATTGGTAAACTTGGGTTTTAGTTTAACTAAAATATCTAATGGGACTTGTGCGAGATGCTCGTATTGAGGGTAATGTGTTCTTATAATCTCCATGCCCTTTTCGCAGCTTTGTCGTCTTTTATTGTATTCGCTGCTAGCCAGATTGTGTGCAACATTAGAATTTAATAATACGAGGATATAAGGCTCAAAACGAGCAGGGACATAGGAGTAATTTAATGAAGCGCAGTCCAGTTTAATTAAAAAGTCTTTTTTACCCCTCACCACCGCAAATTGATCCATAATTCCACATTTCGTACCGACAAAATTGTGTTCTGCGTCTCTAGATAGTCTTATTATTTCACTATCTGTAAGTCCAATGTTAAAGAGAAGATTTAATCCTTTGGCAATTCCACATTCCAGGGCAGCAGAAGAGCTAACACCTGCCCCAAAGGGAATATTACTTTCAACAATACAATTGAATCCCCTTACACTTTCTGGTGCTTTCCTTCGAACATAGTACACCACGCCTATAAAAAAGTTATGCCATTCGGTAGTACTTCTTTCTGTCTCCTCAATATCAAATTGAAAGCTTTGTTCTAGGTCTTTGGAGAAAACCGAGACCATATTCGTATTTGATTTTTCGAAAGTCAGTTTAAGTTTTAAATTGATTGCAGCAGGTAAAACATGTCCGCCATTATAGTCTATATGTTCTCCGATAAGGTTAATACGACCAGGTGAGGCAATACTGATTTCCGGAGTTGGTATCTTTAATAAATCCATATGGAGTAGTTACAAAAACTAGTAAAAATTACATTATTTTAGGTCCAGGGGTTTTGTCTGATCAAAGTCGTCTCCCCTGATTTCCAAAAATTCTTTATAAAGGGTTTCAACAAGATCTGGTTGGGTGGGGGCAAGGTTATGTTCTTGTCCGAGATCATCTTTTAGATTGTATAATTGAAAGGAAGTGTCATTTCCTAGCTCAATATTTACATTCTTTGCAACAGCCGTTCCCGGGTAAGGAGGGATCAATGCCATATCCCCTTTTCTATAGGCTGTTCTGGAAGTTGCTTCCAGGACAAGATTATCTCTGCCAATATCTGTTTTACCCAGGAAAACGTCCAATAGTTCTTCACTGTCCTTCGTTCTTTCTTTACTTCCAACCAATTTTGCTAAAGAAGAAAGCAGGTCTACCTGGGAAGCCAAAGCGTCTGAGTTTCTAGACTTGATTTTGTTTTTCCAATAGACAAAGAATGGAACCCTAGTCCCAGCCTCAAAAAGACTGTATTTGCCTCCTCTTAAGTTCCCCCATGGTTTGTGCTCTCCATTCTTTTCGACTGCATCGTCATAATATCCATCATTGAGTACAGGGCCGTTATCACTAGAAAAGATTATAAGTGTATTCTCCAGAATACCTTCTTCTTCTAAGACTTTCATAAAGGCACCTACGCACCAATCCGCTTCTGCAATTGCATCCCCTCGCGGGCCTAATCCTGTAGCGCCCTTAAATCTGGGGTTCGGCGTTCTAGGAACATGAGGTTGCTGCATGGCGTAGTATAAGAAAAAGGGTTTGTCCTTTTGAGATTTAACGAAATCGGTGGCTCTTTCTAAAAACTCATCGGCCATTGTCTCGTCATTCCATAGGGCAGATTTTCCCCCTTTCATATAGCCGATTCTCGGGATGCCATTTACGATACTATTGTTATGGCCATGATGCCAATTTAATTTCAGAAGTTCCGGGTTTTCTAATCCTGTCGGTTGTCCGGGAAAATTATTTTGGTAATCCACTTCTATAGGGTCGTTCGGATCGAGATTCACTACTTCTCCATTTTCGATGTATACCGTGGGGACCCTGTCTTGTGTTGCCGCCAATATATAGGAATAATCAAAACCAACTTCATTGGGTCCCGGTTTAATGGGCTGGTTCCAATCAACACTACCATCGCCCAGACCCAAGTGCCATTTGCCTACTATTCCCGTATGGTACCCTTTATTCTTTAACATTTTTGGGATCGTCATCTGAGCAGTGTCAATTATTAAAGGAGCAGTTCCCGGTAGTATTTTTGCATTTTTTTCGCGCCAAGGATAGGTCCCGGTTAGAAGGGCATATCTACTTGGAGTACAAGTTGCTGAAGTGGCATAGCCATTGGTCAACCGAACGCCTTCCATGGCTAATTTATCAATATTTGGAGTCTTCAAATTACCCAGATTATGATAACTCACATCACCATAGCCAAGATCATCAAGATAGATAATTACAATATTTGGAAGTTTTTCTTTTGTATGCGTTTCTTTAGTTTCAGACTCTTTACATGAGGTACCGAGAAGGAGTAAGACTAAGATATAAACTGGATGAGTTAATTTATTAAGCATTTCTTTTTTTCAATATTAGAGATTTATCGGTAGGTTTTTAATTCTTCGGATTTAGGGTTGTATCAAAAAACAAAAGTGTTTTTTTTAGATGTTCATGCCAGTAAGGCCATTCATGCCCACCTGAAAATTCTTCGTAAATATGGGGTATATTCTTCTGTTTCAATTGGTGATGCAGCGTTCTATTAGCTTCAATTAAGGGGTCTTCCGTACCACAATCGAATCGTATTGGTGGTAAATTATCAAATGAGGAGCAAGCGCTAATTACATCGATATGATCATCTGCAAGATTGTATTCGTTTAAGGGTTCTTCAACAAAATTGGCAAGTTCCTGAAAACGTGTTATGGCACTATGTGCAGAGACGGCGCTTATTTTTTCAGAATTTTTTATACCCAATTGAAAAGCACCGTATCCTCCCATAGAGAGGCCTGCTATACAAAGGGGTGAATTGTGGTCTGTACAATTCAGAGCCTCACGGACAGCTTGGGGTACGTCTGAAACAATCCATTGAGCAAAGTCTTTGGATTTGTGCGTAAGATAGGCAGAACCATCACCCCAGAGACCATCGGATGGCATAGCAAGAATTGCTGGTTTTATTTCATTTTCGAATATCATTTTATTC
>CAZWPZ010000170.1:0-1897 GCA_964636005.1 uncultured Eudoraea sp. | reverse complement strand
ACTTTTCTAGTAAAGACTTGGTTTAAACTTTTGAGATGAATTGCTTAATTATACTACCACTCCCATCCAAAGCCAGTAGTGAAAATATAATCCACTTCTTTTCCTACTTCAACTGGGCGGTTATCGTAGTTTAAAGTAAAGCCTGCCCGTACATAAAAGTCTTTGATAAAAAGATCATCATAAATGGCATCAAATCGAAAGTCTGTCCGTACACGGCCAGATTCCACCGAGGCATCGTTGACAATAGTAGGATAGACTACTATGTTAGTAAGCAAATTTAGATCTCCAATGTCATATAAATTAAGCTCCGAACCTACATAGGCTTCCATGGATTGCCTGCTAGGCGCTTGCGTAGTCGTTCCGTCTCCGGGGTTAAAAACGGGTGCATAGGTCTCGCTTGTTAATGCAATACCCCCTCCAACATTCCAATAAAATGTGTTGGTTCGTTTTAAAAAATTACCCACACCAACCTTTGCGGTAGTTCGTAAATCCAAGCTCTGTTCCGTATTGGAAAGAAAGTCTAAATCTGCCCGCAGGTTCCAATCGGCTGGTAGAAAGTAGAGAAACCCAATACCTGCATCGTTTCTTTGAATGTCCGCTACATCATCCTGGGTGGTTAGTAAGGTATTATAATACAAATCTGCCGCCCATCTGTCCGCTAAATAGCCCATCCGTAAGTTCCCATTTAGTTGACGTTGATTATTGGCTTTTGTTAGGGATAATCCAAAGTCGATATTGGCGGAAAGTCGACTTAAAAAACTGTTATCAACGCTATTGATATTAACTACATCATCCTGAGCTACCGTCAAGTCTTCACCATCTTCGTTATCAATCAATATCTTACCTTCCCCGGCACTTTGGAACGTTCCATTGATTCTTGTGCCATCCGAAAGAGTAATGAGGTAGCGCTGTGTTGCGCGCAATTCTTTAATGTCTTCCCAGGTTATTTTAAAATCTTCATCAGAATAGGTAGGTTCGATCACAAGAACTCCTTTGTCCATACTTTTTAAATCGCCCACAATAAGATCCCCATTGTTAAGACGCAGGGTGTCATTTTGAGCGAAGAAAACCAAGGGTAAAAAAAGAAGGAAAAAAAATAAAGAGTAACATTTTTTCATAGCATTTTTTTTAGATAATTAGTTGTTATGTACAGTCCCAATAGAACTGTTATTACGTTTTGTTGTACAGAGTGCCGTATTTAGTTTGAGTAAAAGTAATTTTCGTGGGGAATAACAAAAATAACATACAGACAGCAAGTGAAAAAATAAAATTTTATAGGAATATGGAATGAGTGAATACAATAGTTGCTTTCGGCGTAACACTAAAAGTATAATTCAGACTTTATACTTTTTGAATGCTTCTCTGCCAAATTTTTGCGGAATACTGGGAAGGGAATGGCCGTGCGAAAAGAAAATGTTTAGTGATCATTTTTAGCAAAGGAGCGAGCTGGCGCGTTGGCTCTCCCAGGCGAAACGAAAAAAGAAACAATACCATCTTTATAGTGGAGCCGGGGAGAATCGAACTCCCGTCCAAACAAGCAATTGTAAAGCTTTCTACATGTTTAGTCCTTGCTTAATTGTCGATAGGAAACTGACCAAGAACGGCCCATTACCTACTTAGCTTCTTAACTTTTGAAACACTAACGAAGCCCTAGTATTTCTATGTTGACTTTTATGGTGCCCCAAAAAAGATCGCCGTCAACAAGGGCTATCAAGGGACATCTCGCTTCTCCGCCTTGCGGAGACGAGGCTAAATCTTACTGTAATCCAGATTAAGCGGCTAGAGCGTAATTATTATCGCCAATTAAAAGTTTGAAATATGATATTAACGAGCTATATCCCAGCGCTCGACATGCTTACTTTACCATTGGTCTCGCTGTCAAAACCAGTCGGCCCCA
>CAZWPZ010000169.1:0-21651 GCA_964636005.1 uncultured Eudoraea sp. | reverse complement strand
CCTGGATATTTCTTCACGGCAATTTTCAGGAAATATGGCAAAGAATGCAAAGAAGGGAAGACCATTTTATGCCTGTAGCTCTTTTGGAATCACAATTTAACACCTTAGAACCACCCCAAGATGCTTTATGGGTTTCTATAGACCAGTCACCGGATAAGATGGTTAATCAAATTTTGAAAGAATTGGACCTATAAAAAAAGATGCTCTAAGTTAGAACATCTTTCTATTTTGTATCCTGAACGACTAATTATTAAGCCTTTATAACCAACCTGAAGCCTTCTCCGTGAATATTTAAAATTTCTACCACATCATCACGCTTTAAGTATTTACGCAATTTGGCTATGTATACATCCATACTTCGAGAAGTGAAATAATTGTCGTCTCTCCATATTTTTGTCAAGGCTAATTCTCTTGGCATTAAATCGTTTTCATGAAGGGCCAACAAACGTAGTAACTCATTTTCTTTAGGGGAAAGCTTTATTGGTTCTTCATCCTTGTATTTAAGAAAACGCAACTTCGAATTTAGATGAAAATTGCCAATTGTAAATTCAAATTGCTTGCTGTCTGCTAGAGTATTAGACGCTTTTCTCTGAAGAATTGCTCTAAGTTTCATCAACAATACCTCTGAATCAAAAGGCTTATTAAGATAGTCATCCGCACCTGCCTTATACCCTTTTAAAACATCCTCTTTCATGGTTTTCGCAGTAAGAAAGACTATGGGTACATTCTCATTTTTCTCTCGTATTTCTTTAGCTAAGGTAAATCCATCTTTATAAGGCATCATGACATCTAAAATACATATGTCATAGTTATCTTTTTTAAACTTTTCGAATCCTTCCATGCCATTCTTAGCCAATGTAACATCAAAATCGTTCATGGATAGATAATCCTTTAGAACGATTCCAAAATTTGGATCATCTTCTACTAAAAGTATTTTTTTATTTATTGTTTCCATAATTTGTTAGATTAATGGCAGTTTAATATAAAAGCTACTCCCCTTGTCCTTTTCACTTTCTGCATAAACTTCCCCTTGGTGATCTTCTACTATTTTTTTTACGTAGGCCAAACCTAAACCATGGCCCTTCACGTTATGTATATCTCCTGTATGTTCTCTATAGAACTTTTCAAAAACTCGTTTTAAAACTGCCTTACTCATTCCTGCCCCCTGATCTCTCACTTCAATAACAATGGAGTTATTAACTACCTCCGTAAATACATCTATCTTAGGTTCGTTTGGGGAATACTTTACCGCATTGTCCAGAATATTTACAACCACATTTCCAAAGTGCATGTCATTTGCCAGAACTTCGGCTCTTGCAGCATTCAGATGGGTCTTTATATAACCTCCTCTATCATTAACAATCAGTTGCACATGCGTTATTGCTTTGGCTATAATATCGTGAACATTTACCCTGCCCTTGCTAATGTCCAATTGATTTTTCTCCAATTTGGATATTCGTAAAACATTCTCCACCTGTGCATGCATTCGTTTATTTTCTTCACGAATCATTTGCAAATACCGCTGTACTTTCTCTGAATCTCCAATTATTTTAGGATTTTTAATTGCCTCAACTGCTAAATTGATAGTCGCTATAGGTGTTTTAAACTCATGCGTCATATTATTTATAAAATCCGATTTTATTTCGGATATCTGTTTTTGTTTTATCAACTGATAAATTGCCCCAGAATACGCAATCATTATTATTAAGGTAAATACTAAAGAGAGAAGCGCCATACCCAAAATGGACTGAAGCAAAAACTTCTTCTTTTTAGGAAAGTTAAGCAGAAGAGAAAAATTACTGTTTCCTTCGCTATCTTTAAAAAACGGTGCTTCATAGGTTGTAGTTTTCCCGTACTTAAACTTAGGTGATTTAACTTTGGTTGGAAGACCTTTACTGTAAACCCCGTACTCATAGTCTATATCCATACCCCTATCCTCGAGTTCTCTGTCTAGCAGCAGCTCTATTTCCTGTCTGGTGACCCGTTTATGAATAGGAACTTTTTCGGCATATACACGGTAAACGTCGTCGAACATTGCCTTGTCTATTGAGGACAATCCTCCTACTTTTTCAAGTTTTTGAATTGGATTCAACTTATAACTCTTACCATCCAGGCCAAATTCTTCCTTGTATACTGTTTTGGTACGCTTACTGGTATAATTTTTTATTGAAGTTGAATCATTTCCATTGCTATTGTCAAAGAACGTTGATGCTATATTGTAATCCTCTTCAAGTATCCCATGGGAATAAAAGAGGATTTCATTTGAATTTAAGTCGCGATCAATAAAAAAAATATTGCTTAAATGAGAACTTTTAAACTCTCCAATACTGTCTTTAAGGTTCAGAAAACGATCCGAATAGTCGTCCATTTCCCTGTCCTCAATTTTGTCTGTAACCTTCGTCAGAACCTGGGTAATGGCATTTGAAAACTGCTCTTCTTTATCCTCTACAGAACTCTTAATCCAATACAATTGAACTGAGATAATCCCTATAAGAGAAAGACTCATTAAGACTACCAGACTTACAAATAATCTCTTATTCATCGTTTAGGTAAAATTAGAAATTTAACATATAGCAATTTGTCTGTTTAACCTAACCTTAACAAAAATGTTAAAAAAGCGAATTAGTTTAAGGATTTTAACAGGTCTTGATGAATATTATGAACCGCATCCTTCGTTTCTTTCAGAGAGATATTTTCGATAACATAATCCGATAAGGTGCTTGTCTTTTGATCGTCCCATTGCACGGCCATTCGCTCTAACACTTGAGATTTGGAAGTATTGTCCCTAGCCACTACCCTTTTAATACGTTCTTCTTTTGGCGCTTTTACAAGAATTAGTTTGTCAAAGAAGGAATAGGAACCATTTTCGAATAATACGGCTGCCTCTTGTACCACATAAGGAGACTCTTGCCTTGCAGCCCATTCCAGGAAATCTTTCCTTACCACTGGATGAACCAATGCATTAATCTTTTGCAAATGACTCTTATTTCCAAAGATTTTGTCGGCTACATAGGGTCTGTTTAATACTCCATTCGTATAAGCCCTGGGGCCCAGTAGTGCTATTACACCTTCTTTGAGGACTGGAGAAGAATTCATGAGACTTTTTGCCCTTTCGTCAGAAGAATAGACTGGCACATCAAGTTCTTTAAAGTACGACGCTACTGTTGATTTACCACTTCCTATACCGCCAGTAAGTCCGACATAAATCATGGCCTTTTCAATATAAATTCCACTTCATCTTGTAGTAGTTGTAAGTCATAAACTCCTTCAGGAAATTCACCTAGTTCTAATTGTAGAATTGCTTCCCCTGAATTTTTTTTATTAAAATCAGCAAATATCTCGATATCCTTTGCCTCAATTTTCTTTAATGTATCCACTTCCGCCTTACATAATACTCCTACTGTATTGGGATAGGTGCTAATCTGAGTACCCTCAGGTATATTAACAACCGAGACTGGTATTTCAATGATTTTTTCCGAAAAACGAAAAACCTTTCCTGAAATCTTTACGGTATTTTGAGAAAAAACGGTATTTCTTAATTCTGGAGGTTTAATTAGTTCAGCAGAAACAGTAAAGTCTTCCGAAACTTGTTCTAGTAGTGCTTCGGAGGTGTATACAGAAGAAATATTATTTAATTCCTCTTCAGGGCCCTTTAATAAAACCATCGGTGGATCTACACGTAGTCCTCCGTTTACAAGGTGGTTTTGGGCCAAAACCAATTGAATACCAGGGATAATTGGAACTTCTTTCTGACTAAGCTTATACAGTTCAATAAAGAGAGTATCGCCATTAAGTTCCAATAGATTCATTTTACCAGAAACTTGTTTCTCTACCTGATTTTGATAGTCTGCCCTAGTTAAAAAATAATCTCCCTTTTCTTTTCTTAATTTTGATAAATTGATTTTCAGCTTATTTTCATAAAAATTATTCCTAAGTAACTGAAATCCATTGGCTTCTAATCTCGCATCTATAGCATCGAAAGAAGCACCTGAATAAACAAGACTGTCTGGTGCATTGATAAAAACCAAATTAAATCTAACCGAAGTAGTATAGGTTTCCGATAACTTACTTACTAACCAGGCCAAAAAAGAACATAAAAGAAATATTAAAAAAATATTTAGCTTTCTCTTATTATTACTTCTTTTAATCTCTTCTGTCATGCTATTTTTTATCAAAAAACAAATTGGGAAAAAGAAGTTGAGGCTCCTTTTTACTAAAAGTAGTTAAGATTATTGATTTTAAAAAACCACTGCCATATCCAACAAACTGAACTAATACTGCCAATACCCCCATCAACCCAATTACCAGACTCCTATTTTTAAGTGATGCGTCGAGAAAAAGCAGCACAATATAGGCTGTATATAAACCCAATATATACATCCCCCATGGTTTCTTAACGAACAGCAAAATACCCATGACTACAAGGCCAATACAAAACACAGATGGAAACCAATAGGTAATTTTTGAAGTGGACGGATGCCATTTGTTTAAAATGGGCCGAACCATGCCAAATTTTCTTACCTGCTGGTAAAATTTCTTAAAATTTATTCGGCGTTTGTGAAATACAACGGCCTCCGGTATCAACTTGGTCTTCATTCCAAGAGCCCTCAATCGAAGACTAAGATCGGGGTCTTCTCCCGGATGGATATTGCCAAAGCCTCCAGACTTTTCAAATGCTTCTTTGGATAGCCCCATGTTAAAGCTCCTCGGTTGAAAGTTTTCCCTGGCATTTTTGTGTCCTCGGATCCCTCCTGTTGTTAACCAAGAGGTCATGGCATAATTAATTGCTTTTTGAATGTTTGAAAAAGACGCATGCGCTGTATCCGGACCCCCAAAACAATCTACGAAAGAATGATTCAACGATTTTGCAATTGCCGACAAATAGTTATTTGGAACAATACAATCCGAATCCAGGAGAACAAAGTAATTTCCATTAGCTCTGGACATTCCAAAATTTCGCGAATCTCCTGGTCCTGTGTTTTCTTTTGAAAAATAGTGTAGTGGTAACTTTCCTGTGAACTCTTTTACCACTTCATCGGACTTTCTGTCCGAACCATCTTCAACAATAAGAATTTCATAAATATCCTGATAGGTTTGATGCAAAAAACTCTCTAACAGCTCATGAACTTCTTCTGGTCTATTGTAAACGGGAATTATTATGGATAGAAAAAGATTCATAAGACGTTAACATAAAAGCCATCCTTACAGATGGCTTTTCTAAAAAGATATATGTTTTTTACTCGAAATGCTCAATCACTTCCTGACTTACACCTGTGTTTGAGAACCCGCCATCATGAAATAAATTTTGCATGGTTACTTTTCTGGTTAAGTCCGAAAAAAGAGATACCGTATAATCAGCGCAATCCTGCGCAGTTGCATTCCCCAAGGGCGACATTTTTTCTGCATAATTAATAAAGGCATTAAATCCTTTGACACCTTGACCAGCTGTCGTAGGGGTTGGCGATTGCGAAATTGTGTTAACTCTAACCTGTTTCTCTTTGCCAAAGAAATAGCCAAAACTACGAGCAACGGATTCTAAATACGCCTTGTTATCTGCCATATCGTTGTAATCTGGAAAGGTCCTTTGGGCCGCCATATAAGTCAAGGCGACTATACTTCCCCAATTATTCATGGCATCCGCCTTATATAAGCTTTGCATTACTTTGTGAAAAGATAAGGCCGACACATCCCAACCCTTTGCTGTAAAATCATACTTTTCATCGGTATACGCCCTCCCCTTTCTAACATTAACCGACATTCCTATGGAATGTAACACAAAGTCTAATTTACCACCAAGAATTTCCATTGCTTTGGCCACTAAATTATCCAGCTCTTCTTCGTTGGTAGCATCAGCAGGAATAATTTCAGAATTTGTTTTTTCTGCCAATTCCTTAATCTGACCCATACGCATCGCAATGGGTGCGTTAGATAATACAAAGACTCCTCCTTCGGCGTGTACGCGCTCCGCAGTCTTCCAGGCTATGGAATTTTCGTCTAATGCACCAAAAATAATACCTCTTTTCCCCTTTAGTAAATTATAACTCATTTTGTTATTGTTAGTGTTTGTTTCTAAGCCAAAGATATTTAAAAAAGTAGAAAGTAATTACCTTAAATACCAGAATAGGTAATTGGTCTTTAAAACTTATGTTTTACAAGCTAAACTAGTTTAGAAGTTGTCTGGCATGAGCTAATGCAGAATCGGATAATTCTTTGCCACCTAACATTTCGGCAAGTTCTACAATTCTTTCATCTTCGTTTAGCTCTTTCATCTGGGTCTTGGTCATATTGCCTTCATCCGACTTAAACACTTTAAAATGTCTGTTTCCTTTGGACGCAACCTGGGGTAGATGTGTAATTACAAGGACCTGCATATTCTCACTCATTTCGGCCATTATATTTCCCATTTTATTTGATATTTCCCCCGATACACCACTGTCAATTTCGTCCAATACCAATGTAGGCAGTTTGGAATAGGTTGCTAATATTGCTTTTATGGCCAACATAATTCTAGATAGCTCTCCACCAGATGCAACCTTTTTTATTGGTTGGTAGTCCGATCCTTTATTCGCTGAGAAAAGAAAATGAAAATCGTCCTTGCCCGATGTGTTAAACTCTTCTACAGGTTCTAGCTGCAATTGAAAAGAAGCATTAGGGAAGCTAAGCGTTTTTAAATAACCTTCAAGTTTGGATTTTAAAGCCGGAATTGCGTCTTTTCTCCTTTCCCTTAATTCCAACGCAAGAGCATTCAATTCATTGGTTAATATGTCTAATTGCTTCTCCGTATTCTTTATTTCAACATCCAAATTTTCGCTTACCTCAAGTTTGGATTGAAGCATTTCTTTAACTTCTATTAATCCCAGAATGCTGCTAGTATCGTGCTTCCGCTGAAGATCATAGAGCTGTTGTAAATTCTCATTTACAAGTTCCAATTTTTGTGGATCTACAACGATATCTTCTTGCAAGCCTAATAACTCATCCGAAATATCCTTCAACTCTATGTGCAGGGAATCCATTCTATCCTTCAAAATAGCAAACGATTTTCCCGAACCGCTAAGTTTAGTAGTAATCTGATTTAGTTCTTGGAATAAATTTAAGACGCCTATTTGTTCATCGGATAGAATTTGATTTGCGTTTGAAAGTTGCTCTAATATAGCTTCGGCGTTAGAAAGTTGTTGGTACTCCTCTTCTAAATTTTCTTGCAGTCCCTCCTTTAAAGTGATTTCTTCTAACTCACTTAATAGAAAGCTAGTATAGTCGTGTTCTTTATAAAACTTTTTCTGATCCTCTAAAAGTTGTGCTAGTTGTTCCCTTCTCTCCTTATAAAGCCCCATGTTTTTTTGATACGCTTTTAATAACGTTCCGTTATTAGCAAAAGCATCTAAAACCTTTAGTTGAAAGTCTTGTTCTGTTAATTTTAATGTTTGGTGTTGGGAATGAATATCTATCAATTGATCTCCTAGTGACGAGAGAATATCGAGGGTTACTGGTGAATCGTTTATAAAGGCTCTCGACTTGCCAGTTGGATGAATCTCTCGTCTAATAATTGTGTGTTCATCATATTCAAGATCGTGCAACTTAAAATAGGATTCCAGAGCGTAATTACCAATATAAAAAGTTGCTTCTATAACACAGCGTTCCTCGGTATTCCTTAAAGATGTTCTGTCTGCCCTTTTGCCTAAAACCAGGGACAAACCGCCCAACAATATAGATTTACCGGCTCCTGTTTCACCTGTTATTGCAGTAAGTCCCTCCTTAAAGGAAACATTAAGATCCTCTATCAGGGCATAATTTTTAATGGATAAATCTAATAACACAGTCTACAGCGATAAGGACTGTAAATATAATTCAATATTACGGTAGCACACAAGCTAGTAGGTTATTTCATTCCAAGTAGAAGAATAAAAAGGTGCAACCTTATTTAAAGTCTCTTTGAGAGAAACCACATCCACTTTCGGGCCATCGGAAAAAATATTCTGAATTTCCTCAGACTTGGCATCAAAGAAGGTTTGAATTAATAGTGCATTTGGTCTTCGTTGCATCATGGTTTCAAATAATCGCATAGAACCTGCAATTACCTGTTTCCCCGTGCTGTTATTATCCGCAAGAATATCCAGGCCTTTCCTGTGGTAATTGTACATGGCAATACGATACTCTCTGAATGTGTTCGATAGTAAATTATCAATTAACACAAAGCGGGTTTTATTTTCTGAGGTAGATTGACTCCATCCGGTCCAGTTACTTCCTTGAGCACTAGTGACAATTTGTTGTGCCTGGTCATAAAAACTATTACCTCCCTCTAATTTAAAGGTGTCAGCATCGATCCCTAAAATTATGTAGACATAAAAGGATATTACCCCAACCAAATTAGATTCGAAGACATTTGGGTTATAAACCAAAGGTTGAAATTCTATATAGTCAAAATTGAACTGGTTGTCCTTATAATTAAACACAGAGCTTTCGTAAGAAGTATTGTATACAGGTCTGGTAGATTGTATTTGAATATTCGCCTTAAACCTGTTAGAATTAAACTCCGTTACGGTAATGAACATTCTGGCATTTACCTTTTCACTTTCCTGATAAATTCTGTTTGTCCATTGACTCTTATTAACAAAATCATTGAGGGAGCGTTCTAAGGTCCTAAATATCTGTTGGTTGGTTTGGTTAACCTGATCTGCATTTACCGTAATCGTACAATTCAGTTCTTGGCTATTTACCACTAGCACTATACCAAAGCAAAAAAATAGGTTAATTAGGTTACGCATAAATAATTTGTACAATTTCCTGTAGAATATCTGCAGCGACTTCTGTCTTTTCTTTTACTTCAAACGATTTTATCCCTAAATTCTTATCTATAAAAGTTATTTTATTCGTCCTGACCCCAAATCCAGCTCCTGGATCTTCTAAGCTGTTTAAAACTATCCCATCCAAATTTTTCCTTTTCAACTTCTCTTGGGCATTTGCAATGCCATTTTCTGTTTCTAAGGCAAAGCCAATTAAGATTTGATGATCTTCCTTTATTTCTCCCAGGGAGCGAAGGATATCCTTATTCTTTACTAGTTCGATGGTTATATTGGGCGAATCTTTTTTAATTTTTTGATTGGCCATCACTTTAGGCTTATAGTCGGATACCGCTGCCGCACTAATTGCAATATCACAATTTTTAAACACCCTATGAACCTCTTCATACATTTCATCGGCAGTGGAGACTCTAATTAAGTCAATATTTTCATGGCTAACATCTAACTTGGTAGGTCCTGAAATTAGCACCACTTTGGCACCCAGATCGGCTGCCTTTTCAGCTAAAGAAAAACCCATTAAACCGGAAGAATGGTTCCCGATAAACCGTACTGGATCTATTAGTTCATAGGTAGGCCCAGCCGTTATCAAAACCGTCTTATTTACTAGAGGGGCCTTTTCCGAAATACTTTTTTTTATAAAATCAATAATCTCCTCTGGTTCTGCCATTCGGCCAACACCATGCAGTCCACTGGCCAATTCGCCTTTTCCAGGGGGAATCAAATGATTTCCAAAAGAATCTAAAACCTTTAGCGACTTTTCTGTGGAAGGATGCTTATACATGTCCAAGTCCATTGCTGGAGCATAATATACAGGACATTTAGCCGACAGATAGGCTGCCATTAACAAATTATCGCATTGCCCGTTTGCCATTTTACTGAGCGTATTGGCCGTTGCTGGGGCAATAAGCATTAAATCTGCCCACAGGCCAAGTTCCACGTGATTGTTCCAATCCAACCCTTCCTCCTCCTCCTTTATAAAACTTGTTAAAACAGGGTTCTTAGACAGTGTTGCAAGGGTAAGCGGTGTAACAAAAGAAAGGGCGCTTTCAGTTAAAATTACTTTAACCGTAGCACCCTCTTTTATTAATTGCCGAACGAGAAAGGTTGTCTTATAGGCAGCAATTCCCCCGGTTATTCCCAAAAGAACTTTCTTACCGCCTAACATTATTACTGGTCTTTCTCCGTGTTTCTGTAGTAGATTTTGTCTTCCAACCACTCCATTACTGCAAGAGCGTGTGGTTTGGGAAGTTTTTCATAAAACTTAGAAACTTCTATTTGCTCCTTATTTTCGAAAACCTCCTCCAAACTATCACTGTAAGTAGCAAACTCTTCTAGCTTTTCTAAGAGCTCTTTTTTTATTTCAGAGTTTATTTGAATCGCTCTTTTTGCGGTAATCGAAATAGCTTCATAGATATTGCTGGTATCTTCATCAAATTCATTTCTATTGATGGTTGTAGTAGACACTGGTGCCTTCGAATTCTTTAAATCGTTCATGTTCATTTTGAAAGGTTTTCTTGTTCTGAATATAATCTTAATTCATTATTCACTTGTTCAACCAACGCATTGGCTTCCTTTGCGTATTCGGTTTCCGGATAATTTTTAAAGAGATCTGCATGCGCCTCTCTAGCACTGTTCAATCTTTCCTGCTTCTTTTTGTCGGAACTATTCAGTGCTAAGTTCGTGGTTGCCTGAACTTTTAAAAATAATGCCTCTTCCCTGTAAATGGATCCTGGATTGTCGTTTACAAAATTATCTAAGGCCGCTATTGCCGAAATACTGTAATCCATTATGTACGACTTCCCAAGCTTGGTAAATTGTTTAGCAATTTCGAACTCCTTCTTTTCCTTTTTAGTCCTTAGCTCCTGAGCCATGATATTCGCTTCCGGCAAGTGCTCCGAATTGGGATATGAATTGATAAACAGTTGTAATTTAGTCAATGCTTTATCCGTATCTGTCTGATCAACAGAATACCTAGGAGATAACATATAATAGCTTTTGGCCCCTTTAAAAGATGCTTCTCCTGCTTTCTCACTTTTGGGATAGGACTTTAAAAAACGTTCAAATTGGTATCCGGCGAAGTTATAATCTTTTATTTCAAAGTAGCTATTGGCATAAAAGAACATAACCCTCTCTCCCTGAGGCTTCCCTACATAACTGGGAGCTATTTGTTCCAGAAGTCTATTTGCCCTTTTAAAATCGCCTTCCGAATAAAGTTTTTCAGCGAGCTGATATTTTGCATTCGTATTTGGCTTCTTCAAAACCTTCTGATATTCACTACAAGAGTAGTTAACCAAAACAAGTAAAAGTATAGCAGGCAGTACCTTGAGTCTTAAAAACATCTTGCAAAATTAATATTATTTCGGGAATAAAAAGACTATTTCAGGACGAATATACTATTCTTGGCTATGCGCATAGCAAGATTTAGTTAAGTTTTAACCAAATTTTGACAATAACATCGTATTCCGTACCCTAACTATTTTCTGTATTCGCTTCTAATGATTCGGCCATCTCTATACGTTCAAGACCCTGCTGTATCTCCCTTTTCAAATCAGATGTAGCTTCTACCAATGGAAGACGGACTGTCGAAGATCCAATAGCCTTAAATTCCAAAAGTGCCTTAATACCGGCGGGATTTCCTTCCCTAAAAATAAGTTCAACAAGCGGAGCAATACTTGTATTTATGCTCTCTGCTTTTTTTACTTTGCCATCAAGACCGAGACGAATCATTTTAGTGAAGATTTCTGGAATTCCCTGTCCCAAAACCGAAATTACACCAGCCCCTCCGATAGCCACAGTTGCCAATGCTGTTTGATCGTCTCCGGAAATAATATTAAAATCTCTTGGCGCCTGCTCTATCAAATAGGCAATTTTTTGCAAATCCCCTGAAGCTTCCTTTACACCTATAATATTGGAATGAGATTTTGCTAATCGTATGATGGTCTCTGCTGACATATCACTGCCCGTCCGGCCAGGGACATTATAGAGAATGATGGGCTTGTCAGAAACATCAGCAAGTGCCACAAAGTGTTGGTATATTCCTTCTTGCGTAGGCTTGTTGTAGTAGGGCGAAACAGACAATACCGCATCAAATCCATTTAATTTATCTTCTTTTAATTGCCGAACCAATTCCATGGTATTGTTACCCCCAACACCGACAACTAGAGGTAGTCTGTTTCTGTTTTCAGAAATAATGGTCTCTCGGACTAAGTTTTTTTCTTCCTTACTTAAGGTTACCACCTCAGCTGTGGTTCCCAGGGCTACCATATAGTCTATTCCTCCTTCAATACAATAATTCACCAATGCCCTTAGAGCATCTGTGTCTACGGATAAATCTGACTTAAAAGGGGTAATTAGGGCTACCCCAGTTCCTGTTAAATTTGCCTTCTGTGTTAATCCATTCATAACTTTTAATTTGCAATTTTCAAAGCAATACGAAAATGGACACTAATTTGATCGGTATGATAAAGTTGTAATCGGAAAAACGTACCTAAATATCAATTTCATTAAATACCTTCAAATATTTTTTTAGTTCTTGTTTAAATGTTTTAAAGTCTTCTATTGACGTTCCGAGTATTAAATCATTTAGCCTTTCGTCCACCTCGTTAAAACCCACTCGTATTCTGGCCTTACTTTTTACAGACATCAATTGTAACATTAGATTTTCCTCATCAAAATAATTTACCAGCATGTCGTAATCCTTACTTAAAAATTCAAGGGCATAACTGTTCTCAACTTCACCGTGCCATCCTAGGTCCTTATCTGAAAAAACTGGGGTGGCATATGGCGAATTCTTATCGTAATACGCTTTATAACCCATTATTTTAATAGCATTTGGCCTAAGCTTAAAATCTTCTACAAACTGATAAAAAACTTCTGTATCACTAAATTTGTCCAAATCCACTAGAATTCCAACGGAGGTAATCCCCCTTTTCTGTCTTTCAACTGTTGCCAGATTATCTAGCGCACTTTTTAAGAATTTGTTTCCAGATTTAAGTTTAAATTTATCTTTTAGTCCTTTTAAAAACATTTAAATTTACCTTTTCTCAAAGGTAACTAATATCCATTCATATTAAAGGCTAAGATACGCAGGATATTGTATTTAAAAATACAACATATTGTTATATTTGAAACAATTGAACTGTTCGTTTGCGGTGGTAATCCCAGCGCACCTACCCATATTCAGGAGAGCCAAATATTTCGATTCCATTTGAATAGCACAAGAAACCAGCTTACACCCCAGAGAGAACGAATCTTAAGATTTAGTCATATACCTAACACTCCTTGGTTACGCCTATGATGCGATCGGAAGGCGTGAGCATTAGCTTTTAACTCTAACTTATTTTAATTGCTAGAACACAAAGTCCCAGACCGCTTGTTAAGTCTTTGGCTGTAAAAGCTCCAATATCATGGCTTCTAATTCTTCCTCTAAACTAAGTTTGGGATAAGGTCTTTTCGCCATACGATACCAATACCCGGCATTAAACCTATCCCCTTCTAGTCTATGCAAATAGGCATGAATCCATGACCCCGTAGTTGTATCCATATCCTGCGCAAGATCATGCGCCTTCTCCCAATTTCCTTTGACAGTCCACCACAAAGCTTTTTTAAACTCTGGCCACTCCTTCTCAGGGTTTTCCTGCTTTAAGGATTCTTTAAACTGTGTATATTCCATCGCTTTTGATTCCATCTTTGGTAAGTGTAAGTCTTGTTTCGGACAAAAATAACCTTAGTTCGTCCCAGAATACTTCCTCGCTTCTCTTTTAATTGATTCCTTTAAAATCAAAGTTACTGTATTAATTAAATACCATAAATTCTATGCATAAATTTCTAAGTCTTATACTCGTAATTTCAACCGTCCTTTTAGGAGGAACCTTTCATTCAACAGCCCAGGAGGAATCAGAAATAACCCCTATGTGGGAGGCTATTTTTCTAACACCAGATAATACCAAACTCAAGGTTTTAGGGGAGAATATGAGAGCACATAACCGTAAGTATCACAATGAAGGTGCACACAAGGCTACCGTTTACAATGTTACTACAGGTCCCGATGTAGGCAAAATTATTTGGATGATGGGACCATTACAGTATAAGGACATGGATACCAGGCCTGCTGCTGGTGGCCACGATGAAGACTGGCGAGATAATATCATGCCTTATGTCAAGAAAATGGAACATGGTGAACACTGGACGCAA
This sequence comes from uncultured Eudoraea sp., assembly GCA_964636005.1. Taxonomy (GTDB): domain Bacteria; phylum Bacteroidota; class Bacteroidia; order Flavobacteriales; family Flavobacteriaceae; genus Eudoraea. The sequence goes on along the minus strand of CAZWPZ010000169.1, from coordinate 7,660 downwards.
GATGTGAAAAATTCGAATACCTCAATGCTTAATGGCAACAATTCGGAATATCCGATTCAATTTATTCGCTATTGGGAGGTGAATCTAGAGCATTCTCATAATGTTGAATCCATGTTAAAGAAAATTGGAGAAACTGTAAAGGCGATGAATGGTAACAATGCATTTGGCATATACTACAATGCATATCGACAGGGGTCTAGAATAGGAAGGCATATAGCGACAGTAAGCTTTTATAAAAATTGGGCAGAGTTCGATGAAGACCCAACCTTCAAACAAACCTATATGAAGGTACACGGAGAAAACTCCTGGGATGCATTTATTCGAAATATGGACCAGGTAATGGACAACAGTTATGACGAAATTTGGGTATATGATAAAAACCTGAGTGGCGATTAAACCAATAAATAACCAACCAAAAGAGTAGAGCCCTTTTTAAGAAGGGCTTTATTTTTTTATCATTTCTAAAAAGTCCTCTTCTGATATAAGCGGAATCCCAAGGCTCTCTGCTTTAACCTTCTTACTTGGTCCCATTTTATCACCAGCTACAACATAAGTTGTCTTTGAAGAAATGGAAGAACTGACTTTACCCCCGTTATCTTCAATTGCCTTTTTTAAGTCGTTCCTACTAATACCATAAAACACTCCGGACACAACAAACACCTTATCCTTTAATAACTCGGTCTGCCCAGATAATTGTTCTTCCGTAAGAGAAAACTGTAGTCCATAGTCTTTAAGTCTGTTTACTATGGCTCGGTTATGTTCGTCACCAAAAAAATGTACAACACTTTCTGCTATACGCTCCCCAATCTCATCCACCTTTATCAGCTCCTCTACCCTCGCATCCATCAAGGCGTCTACGTGTTTAAATGCTTTTGCTAGTTTTTTTGCGACAGTCTCTCCTACATATCTAATTCCCAGACCAAAAAGCACCCTTTCAAATGGTACCTGAAGAGAATTCTGTACTCCTAGCAACAGGTTTTCCGCAGATTTATCGGCCATACGTTCCAGAGGGATCAGCTGTCCCTTTGTTAAAGTATAAAGGTCCGCATAATTAGAAATCAGACCCGTTTTATATAGAAGTTCAACCGTTTCACTTCCCAATCCGTCTATATCCAGCGCTTTTCTCGATATAAAATGCTGGATTTTCCCTGTTATTTGCGGTGGACAACCACTTTCATTAGGGCAAAAATGCTGCGCCTCACCTTCCTTTCTAACGAGTAAAGTTCCACACTCCGGACAGTGCGTTATATACTCTGTCCTATTTGAAGTTACGTCTCTTTTGTTCAAATCGACCCCAACAATTTTTGGAATTATCTCACCTCCTTTTTCAACAAACACTGTATCTCCCTCCCTTATGTCTAGTTTTGCAATTTGATCGGCATTATGTAAAGAGGCTCTTTTAACGAGCGTACCAGCCAACAACACGGGTTTTAAATTAGCTACAGGAGTAATTGCACCTGTTCTGCCTACCTGATAACTAATACTTTGAAGCACCGTAGTGGCCTGTTCTGACGAAAATTTATACGCCAGAGCCCATCGTGGAGATTTTGCGGTATATCCAAGTTCTTCTTGTTGTTGCAAGTTATTAACTTTAACCACAACACCGTCCGTTTCATAAGGCAATTGGTGCCGCTCTATGTCCCAATGCGTAACAAAAGCTAACACCTCATCTGCCGAAGTACAATGAGCAGCAATCGAAGGAACTTTAAACCCCCATTCTCTTGCCTTATTTAGCATTTCCATTTGTGTCGAAATTTCTAAATTTTCACCGACGATACTATATAAAAGACACTCAAGTGGTCGTTCCGCTACAAGGGTACTATCTTGCAATTTTAGGCTTCCCGCAGCAGTATTTCTTGGATTCATATAGGGGTCCTCTCCTTGTTTAATCCTAAGTTCATTCATCTTTTTAAATCCTTCAAAAGGAAGAACAATCTCTCCTCGAATATCAAACTTGGATGGGAAATCACCTTTTAATTGAAGTGGGACAGATTTTATTGTCTTCACATTTGCGGTCACATCATCCCCTTGGAAACCATCTCCTCTGGTAACGGCTCTTACTAAAAGACCATTTTCATAAGACAGGCTAATAGAAGCCCCATCGTATTTTAGCTCGCAAGTAAAGCTCACCTCTGTATTTCCTAGTATTCTATGCACTCGTTGTTCCCAATCTAATAGTTCCTCTTTGGAGTAGGAGTTATCCAAAGAATACATGCGGTAGGTATGCTTAATTGTCTCGAAATTCTTGGTGACGGTACCTCCTACCCGAACCGTTGGTGAGTTTGGATCCGCATGTTCGGGATACATGGCCTCTAGTCTCTGTAGCTCTTTCAATTTCATATCAAACTCATAGTCCGATATAACTGGGGCATCAAGCACATAATATTTATAGTTATGTTCTCTTAGTTCCTCGCACAACACTTTTAATCTTTCAATATCATTCATAGCACCTTAAATCTTTGCCGTTTGCCGAATCCATTTTACCCGAGACCTTTGTAAGTATTTTTAATCGTAGGTTACCACAGCAATCTGAGTTTTTCATTTAAGTTTTAACATTTCACTAAAATCATAGGTATTGCAATCTACTAAAAACAAGTTTTATAGTTGTGCCCGCACCATTCGTTCTTTTCCAAAAATATCCTTTCGAATAACCACGTTGCTAAAACCACCAGCACCTAAAGCCTTAACAAGTGAGGCTCCTTCTGTTTCATTTATTTCCAGGTACATACTACCACTTGTCTTTAGAGCATTTATTGAAAACTTAATTAAAGCTTTATAAAATACCAATGGATCATCATCAGTTACGAATAATGCCAGTTCTGGCTCATAATCCAACACATTTCTGTGCATTTTAGACTTTTCAGATAGTTTGACGTAAGGCGGATTAGAAACTATAATATCGTATTCTGCTTTTTGCGTTGACGAGGGATTTAGCATATCCATTAATCTAAATTCTACAGATACTTCATTTTGTTCTGCGTTTTTCTTAGCGACCGAGAGTGCTTCTTTCGAAATATCAATTGCTTCCAACCTAGCATTTTTAAGGTATTTTGCCAGTGCAATTGCAATACATCCACTACCGGTACCCATATCCAATACGCGCAAACCTTCTTTACTATGCTTAAAGTCCTGAAGAATCCAATTAACTAATTCCTCCGTTTCTGGTCTTGGTATTAAGACGGTGTTGTTTAGAAACAAATGCAATCCCATAAATTCAGTACCCTCTAAGATATACTGTAAGGGAACTCCTTCCTTCAGTTTTGACAGCCCCTCAAACAAAGGTTGCTCTTCCTCCTTAGTGAGAATATAGTTGGGCTCTAAAACCAATACAAAACGTTCCAAACCCAAATAGTGCGTTGTCATCCAGTAAAAAAAGCTATCAATTTCTTCAATGGGATAGTCTTGCTCCAATTCTTTTTGAAATAATCGCTTTATCTCTCTTAATAGCATTATGTTTTTTTAGTGGTCAAAAGAACCATAATTAATATGCTTGGGAATAGTTATTTTTGTGCAGTGAAGATACATGAAAAATATATTCGGCGTTGTATCGAAATTGGAAAAAAGGGTCTTGGAAGTACTGCTCCCAATCCTATGGTTGGTGCTGTAATAACCTACAACGATAGGATAATAGGTGAAGGGTACACCAGCCCATTCGGTGGTCCTCATGCAGAGGTAAACGCGATTAACGCTGTCGCAGACAAGTCTTTATTATCGAATGCCGCTCTGTATGTAACTTTAGAACCATGTTCCCACTATGGAAAGACCCCGCCATGTGTCGACCTGATACTGCAGCACAATATTAAAAAGGTTTACATCGGGATCCTTGACCCCAATGAACTGGTTGCTGGATCCGGCATTAATAGATTACGAGAGTCGGGATGTGAAGTACATGTCGGAATATTGGAGAAAGAGTGCAGGTTTCATCATAGACGATTCCTTTGTTATCATGAAAAAAACAGACCCTATATCATATTGAAGTGGGCACAGACTAAAAATCACTATTTGGCTCCCGTTAAGGAACTTAGAGCCACAACACCTACACCCTACTGGATTAGCAATTCAGTATCCAGACAGCGAGTGCATCAATGGCGAAGTGAAGAACAGGCTATACTGGTTGGAACGAATACTATACTAGAGGACAACCCTAGTTTAAATGTTCGGGACTGGCATGGAACTTCTCCCATACGCATTCTGTTAGACAGACATCTTAAAGTATCCACCAAACACAAAATATACGATCCAGAAATTGCACCTACCATTGTTCTAACAGAAAAAGAATTTCCGAACGAAAACAAGGATTCTATCCAGTATGAGCGTATAAATTTCGAAAACAATGTGGTTTCAGAACTATGCTCTGTCTTACACAAAAATCGAATCAATAGTGTAATAGTAGAAGGCGGGGCGATTACATTGCGACATTTTCTGGAATCAACATGGGATGAAGCAAGGGTAATAACAGGGAATACCAACTTCACCGCAGGCATTAAAGCGCCACAAATTAAAACTTCCAAAACAAGTATTGTTGAATCTATTTCAGATAATACGCTAGACATTTACTACAATGATTAAGAATATAATCTTTGACTTCGGAGACATTTTTATCAATTTAGACAAGGAAGCTACCGCCAAGGAATTGGAAAAATTTGGATTGGAAAAAATAACCCCTGATTTTGTCCATCATATGCATCAGTTTGAAGTTGGATCCATTAGTTCCCGGGAATTTCTCGACACTGCTAAGTCGTTCTTCCCTCAGGCAACCCTAGAGCAACTAAAGGAAGCGTGGAATGCAATTATCCTGGATTTTCCGGAAAATCGTCTAACTTTCATCGAAGAATTATCTAGAAAAAATAAGTACCGATTATTTTTACTTAGCAACACCAACGCCCTGCATACAGAAGAAGTGGTAAAATCCATGGGGCCGGAGCGATTTGATAGATTTAAAAACTGTTTTGATGCCTTTTACCTTTCCCATGAGATAGGAATGCGCAAACCAGATTCTGCTATATACGCTTTTGTTTTAAAGAACAATGATCTTGTTCCAGAACAATGTCTCTTTATTGATGATACCTTGGAGAATACACAAAGTGCAAATACCTTGGGTATACAAACATGGCATTTAAAAGTAGGAGAAGAAGACATCACAGAACTGCACAGACACTTAGGCCATGTTTGATCTAGTTCTAAGTATATTTTTTGCCAGTCTTATTTTTGTTATTTTCAAATTGTTTGAAACTTTTAAAATTCAGACGGTCCCAGCTATCGTCGTAAATTATTTAACTGCTTCATCCGTCGGACTGCTATTTTCGACCTCCCCCATCACAATAACCGAAGTTTCACAGAGCAAATGGTTTTACGGTACCATATTCCTCGGCATTCTTTTTTTTGTTGTTTTCAATTTAATTGCAAGAACTTCACAAAGTTTGGGAGTTTCCGTTGCTTCCGTTGCAACTAAAATGTCTTTTGTACTTCCGGTAGTCTTTGGAATATTGGTGTATTCCGAAACACTCAATATCTTTAATTGTCTGGGAATAATTTTGGCAATGGCGGCTGTTTACCTCTCCTCCTTAAAAGGTAAAAAGCATCGGTTTACTTTTAAATCACTCCTTCTCCCTTTTCTAGTTTTCTTGGGGTCAGGGATAATTGATACCAGTCTTAAGTACGTTCAGGAAAGGCACTTAGAAATTTCAGAGTATCCTCTATTCTCTTCCACTGTATTTGCTTCGGCAGCATTTAGTGGGATTATCTTTATTTCCATAAAAGTAATTACTAACCAATGGCGAATAAGACACAATATCAAAAACATCATAGGAGGAATTGCCCTGGGTATTCCCAACTATTTTTCGATATATTTTTTACTTAGAGCCCTTCAAAACAGTTCTCTGAATAGTGCATCCATATTCACGATTAACAATGTGGCAATTGTCCTTTTTTCAACCATGCTGGGAATTATATTGTTTAAAGAGAAGCTGAACCCAAAGAATTGGCTTGGAATAGCTTTTGCAATTATCAGTATCTTGTTGATCAGTATTTTATAATGAAAGAAAGCCCTCCTCAAAAAACGATAAAGAAGCCAGCCGGACCCATTGTCTTTAAAGACCGAAAAAGTAAATTTTATGGATATAGTTTTCCTATTAGTTCGGAAGAAGAAGTAAAAAAATGTTTGGAGGATTTAAAGAAAAAACATCCCAATGCAAATCACTTTTGCTATGCATGGGTTATTGGACAGCATCCATCTTCGTTCCGAACCAACGATGATGGAGAACCCGCGAATTCCGCAGGTCAGCCAATATACAGGCAGATAGGGTCATTTAACCTTTCCAATTGTTTGGTAGTGGTAGTTCGATTTTTTGGTGGTACGAAACTGGGGGTAGGCGGACTCATTAACGCTTATAAAACAGCAGCCAAATGGACAATTGAAGAAAGTAGGCTAATGGACTTCCTCGAGGAAATCTCCTTTGAATTGCAATTTGAGTACCCGCAGATGAATTCGGTTATGCGGATAATTAAGAAAAACGATCTTACCGTGACCCACCAAATAGTAAAAGAATTCTGCACTTTACAGTTTAAAGTAAGTAAGGATTCTGCACAAGAAATTGCAAAGGCTTTTTCGAATATCTACGGACTAAGGCTACGGGAATTGTAAGTCCTTTTATGATAATAAATGAAAGCTTGAAATTATCAGCTGGTAAAACCAAGTTTTTCTAGCAATGCATCTGGACATTTAATAGGCTTTTTTGTGTGCTTGTCCATAAAGGCAAGAACAGTATTTCCTTCGACAAGTATTTCGTTCTTTTCATTGAAAATTTGATAGTCAAATTCAATACGAACCAAAGGTTTTTTTTTGAGCGAAGTTACCACTGTAAGAAGATCATCATAAACCGCAGATTTTTTAAATTTTAGTTGTAAGGAAATTACTGGCATTAAAATTCCATTTTCTTCCATACTCTTGTAAGAAATACCCAGATCCCTAAGCCATTCAACCCTTCCCATCTCCAGGTATTGTGCATAATTGCCATGATAAACCACTCCCATTTGATCAGTTTCTCCGTAACGAACCCTAAAAGAAAATCGATAAAAATGCATATTTTTTCAGCTAAAAACGATATATTTATTAAGTGACCTAAAGAGGGGGGTGAACATGCAAAAAAAAAAGAAAAAATTCAACCTAAAATGATTTTTTTTTTAGAATATTTGTTCACATATTTGTCTCGCTCTGGAGAATGACAAAATAGGTGTTTTCCTTGATCAATTAAGATTAATCTCTAACCAACCAAATAAGATAATTTTTAATATGAGTGTTACTGCTAATTCCGTTTGGAAAAATTGCTTGGCTTTTATCCAAGATAATATCCAACCGCAGGCATTCAAGACATGGTTCGCGCCAATAAAACCCGTTAAGCTTTCAGAAAATGCATTGAGCATTCAGGTACCGAGTAAATTTTTTTATGAGTGGCTGGAAGAGCATTATGTAAAAATTTTAAAAGTCGCGCTTACTAAAGAATTAGGTTCACAAGCCAAATTAGTGTATGTCATTAAAATGGAGAATACCTATGGCAACAAACAACCTTTTACTGAAAAGATTCCTAGTGCAAATCGTTCAAATGTTCAATCGCAAGAAGTTGATGTTCCAATTAAGAATAAAAATCCTGAGTTAAAGAAT
>CAZWPZ010000168.1:0-9724 GCA_964636005.1 uncultured Eudoraea sp. | reverse complement strand
ACTGCTAGTTTTACCCAATCTTGAATAGGTGCATCTTTGGCTTGACACATTCTCCAGATATCGCCTACTTCTACATTATGAGATGTTAGTACTGTACCAGAGTCATCAACAACTTCTACTTTTCCGTTAGAAGCTATTTCAAATGTTTTATCATGCGACCCATATTCTTCAGCTTTTTGTGCCATTAACCCAACGTTAGGCACTGTACCCATGGTAGTAGGGTCAAATGCTCCATGTTCTTTACAAAAATCTATTGTAGCTTCATAAACTCCGGCATAACTACTATCCGGAATTACGGCCATAGTGTCCTGCGCTTCCCCTGCTGAATTCCACATTTGCCCTGAATTTCTTATCATAGCTGGCATAGAAGCATCGATTATAATGTCGCTTGGAACATGTAGGTTGGTGATACCCTTGTCAGAATTTACCATGGCTAAATCCGGACCATCTTCAATTACTTTCATTAAGTCTCCTTCGACTTCTGTTCGCTTGTCTTCCGGAAGCTGTTGTAATTTATCCAAAAGTACTTCCAGACCATCATTAGAACTATACCCCAGAGAAGAAAGTGTTTGACTGTGCTTTGTAAAAAGTTTTTCAAAGAAGACTTCTACCACATGACCAAAAATGATGGGATCAGATACCTTCATCATGGTGGCCTTTAAGTGAACCGAAAATAATAATCCGTTCTCTTTGGCTTCGCTCACTTTCTCTTTCAAGAATTGTAGGAGCGCTTTTTTACTCATGATAGTCGCGTCAATAATCTCTCCTTTTAAAAGGGCAATACTTTCTTTTAAAACACTACTTTTCCCAGTAGAATCTTTGTGTATCACTTGAACTTCACAAGGGTTATCTAGTGTTAAAGACTGCTCGTTCGACTTAAAGTCGCCCCCTTGCATGGTTGCTACATGAGTCTTGGAACTCGATTTCCATACCCCCATGCTGTGTGGATTTTTTTTAGCATAGTTCTTTATGGGTAGCGGCGCGCGTCTGTCTGAATTACCTTCCCGAAGAACAGGGTTTACAGCGCTTCCTTTAACCTTATCGTAACGAGCTTTTATATCTTTTTCTTCATCATTGGAAGCCTCATCTGGATAGTCTGGAATGGCGTACCCCTTATTTTGAAGTTCTGTAATCGCCTCTTTTAATTGCGGAATGGATGCGCTTATATTTGGTAGTTTAATTATGTTAGCGTCTGGGGTTTTGGCTAAATTTCCAAGTTCCGTCAAATCGTTTTCTACTCTTTGATCATCTTGAAGGAAATCTGGAAAAACAGAAAGTATTCTACCAGCGAGTGAAATATCCTTTGTTTCGATATTAATTCCTGCTGTCTTGGTGTACGCTTTAATAATTGGTAGGAAAGATTCTGTTGCAAGTGCCGGTGCTTCGTCCGTTTTGGTATATATGATTCTTGGCATGTTGTAGTAGAGGTTTTATAAAAACGCTGCAAATATACAATATTAAAAGGTCATAAAACCAGCCTAAACAAACTTTCGTAGACTTTATAACGAACTAATTAAATAATGCTATGAATATAAAAAAACAAAAGCCATATCAACGTACAAGTACATGGATATGGCTTTTTAGAAATAGCTTGCAAACTCTTGTTGTGCAACGCAGTACACAACTGCAACCATTGACTGCTTTTGTATAGCTATCTCCACGTTTGAAATATCTTAAGTTCTTAATTCTTCAACCAAGCAACTTTGCAATATTTCTCCTTATTATTTTAATCTGTTTGCAACTTTATAAAATTAAAATTCTATCGAGTAATCGCACAGACCCACATCAAACATAAAAACTACCGCCTTTAGTTGATGCTCGTCTAATCCTATGATCTTACAACGAATTGTACTACCAATTCTTAGACTAAATAATAATATAAAGAACGTTAACTTTACAATGATTATCCTGAAAGACTTACGACAAGTCCAACTCTTAAATCATATTTAAATGTAAAACAAATACTGAAGAAAACATAAGATATAACCTATTAGTAGTCAACAAGATATAAACTTAGTTTATCAACAATTGTTAATAATGTCTTTAGGGTACATACTAGATTCCAAAGGAAATAAATTACCCTTATTTAGCCGAAATTAAGGTGCTGCAGCCCTAGTCCCAGGCGGTTTCGATTTTCTTAATTGTCTTTGGATTTTCTTAATAGCCGACTCAATAGATTTTTCAGGTTCTATTATGTTGTATTCTCCCCAAAAATCCGGATCGGAGAAGCCGATCGCTTCATCACTCAAAATGATGTTTGTCCTTAGACGCTCTTTGTTGTTAGGCAGATTCCCTACCATATTCTTTTCCCAATCCGTAACAGCCATCTCACACGTCATACTGTAAACTGAATTGAATAATTTTTTGTCCCAGTTTATTTTAAATTCTAACATCACATTGCTGTATCCATAAAACCATTTTCCATCTCGCTCTCTATAATCTACTCTATACGCAACTTCCGTTGGATACACCTGTGCGTTACTAGGCTTACGCCTAACGAACATTTTACTTGCAAGAACTTTATCCGTGATGTTTAATGTGTAAATGGCACTGGTTAGAATTTTTTTCTCCCCGTTGATAAAAAGCTTTCCCTGAAACAATGGCCTCCTTATATCTGGTTTTTGTTGAAACGAAATTACAAAGATCAACTGGTCATTTATTCGCGTCGATCTTTCGAAATTAAAATTATAATCGTCTATGGTCTTCTCCGTAAAGACATATTCGGGATATTTCATGATATCTACATAGAGGGCGTTAAACGGTCCCCCTTGCAGCTTTAAGGCAATGGTGTCTAGTTTAGAATAGTCTGTGCTTTTCCTTGCCTTGTAAAGCTGTACGGCATCTCTCCTTTGAATATTATAAGGGGTCTTGTATATGTTTACCACAGCCTCCGATAGCGATACATTTTTTCTTCTTTTTTTTATGGTTTCCCGATAAAACGCAGTCATTAAGGTTGGGTCTACGAAGTAATTATCTGCCCTTTTTCGAAACGTTTCCTTTACCAAGTTCCGGGCGTTTTTTGGCACGACAATATTCACTGCAGAGAGTTCGGTAACCGAAACAGTAAGCCGTATTACGTTGTTTTCGTCCTGGAGTTGTTCTAATGGGATATAGGAGCTTTTATAGCCCAGAAAAGCCACAACCACATTCCCAGTATTAATACTATTCGGAATCTTCAAAACAAAATCTCCTTCCGTATTCGTAACGGTACTGATATTGGTTCCCTCTAAGGTCAGTGTTGCAAATACCAAGGGTTTCTTCGTTGCCTCATCAATGACCTCGCCTTTATATTGTTTGAATTGTACCTGAGAAGTATTGGTATTATCCTGAAGAAAAGCGGCATTTAACTTTGCCTGTGTACCGGGGATAAACAGCATCCCCATAACAATAAATACAACTGTTTTTAATCTAAAAATTTTGAGTCTAAACTGTTTCATAACTTTATCTTTTATAGCATACTGTTATAACCATAACAGATTTTACTCTAAATTACTGAATTTGATTATCATATATTGTTAAATCTTTCTAATAATTTAAGCGAGATGTCAGCTCTGACGTTAATAAAAGGCTAATTCGAACCTGGTCCTATTGGATGTCACTTTTTGGTAATGACACAAGACAAAACCGCACCAAACCATAGTAAAAATGAGACAGAAGTCGGATTATTTTCCGTTGCTATAAGGGCAAGTGTACTACCAAGTCCAATCTTTATAGTTGGGTTCATTTAGAGCCATAGCCTCAAGACAATTCTATCGATTACTTAAGCAAGTTATTCTACATCTGATTCCTGTTGGTATTCCGGGTATTCCTTGTAATAATTACTGTATACCACCTTTTACATTTTGTTTCAGCCATTACTTTTCCTATGGTCAATACAAAACTTAGAACACCCAATAAATGGGCTAAGGATTAATGGTTTGGTTCTGTTGGATTATTCCTTAGGAAAGTTAGGATCTGCCATTACCTCTTCCATCTGTTTTACATGCCTTTCGGTATGCCCGGACATAAATAGAAAAACCTGATACGCATCTAATGTTCCAAATGGGAATTCACCATAGTGGTTTCGTAAATCGTCCCCAGTAGAATTAATGTATTTTATGTGTTCCTTTCTTTTGGCCAAAAATGTCGCCAGTGTTTCTTCATAAGTTCCAAATTTACCGGAAGGTTCAAAAGACTCCGGTGTTTTTACTTTTTTTTCACGGCTAGAAATCATGGCCAAAATTTGGTCGTCGGTCATTTTTACCTCGCTTCTTTTCGACGGATCCGCAGGGGTTTCCAAGGAACCCTTAACCATTTTATCAAATGCATTTTCTGAAATAGCCAGGTGTTCAACGCAATTTGCTATGGACCAGGATTCCGGGCTGCTTTTGTAGTTTAATTGTGCCTCACTTAGTCCTTTGACTGTGGTGGTTAGATGCTTTTCTGATTTTTTTAATTCGCTTGCTGCTTTTTTCCTTTCTTCTTTAGACAATTGCAAGTTGACGGTGGTAAATCCTGAAATAAGTAAAACTATTACAGGAAGAAGTAATTTTTTCATGAGTTTGTGTTTTAACGGTTCTGAATAGATTATTAAGTATTTATTTGGTCTGCAAAGCGATGCATTCCTTTCAAAAATAAAGTATAAATAACTAATTGTCAGGTCTTCGCACTCCTAAAAAGACATTTACCTTTGAGTCAATCGGATTACCGGCAGCTCTTCGCATTAATACGATCTGACCGCTGTGCCATACGGCATCTTCTATAGGTCCATTGATCTGGTTCCAAAATGGAAATTCAGAAGTCCCTTTTTTAGTGGTAAATTGGATAGGGTGTTCCCCTAAATTCTGGGATTTCAGAAATATTTCACTCGATTTTTTCAGATTGTTGAGCGTCTCTTTCCTTAACTCTTCCAGAGAACTTGGTATTTCTAAAGGATTAATTCTATTGTTATCTTTTTTAATTGCCGAGTTGTAGATTACGGTTGATAGGCCGTATAAATGATTTAAAGTTTCTAGAAGCGTTCGTCCATCTGCGGATGGTTTATAGGACAAATTTTCTGGGGTTAATCCTTGGGTGGCCCAATAGTATCGAAATCCAAGACCGTCTATCATTCTGGAAATAACCGTTCCAGCGGTATATTCAGCAGCAGGCTCTGGAATTGTACTATAAGGTAGTTCAGGCCTATGGTCATCTTGAGAATACGCAATACTCATAACTAACAAAGTGATAATGCAAGAAACGATTTTCATACTATTTATTCTAATTCTGATGAAAGGTATCGGAAACAAATTCTAATACTACCGGAAGAGACGCTCGCCAATAGGTCCAACTATGCCGTCCGTCCCGAACTCTGTATTCATGCGGGATTTCTCTCTTTTTCATCGCAATATGAACGAGACTATTTCCTTCATATAAGAAGTCGTCATCCCCACAATCAATAAACCATTTAACAGACGAAATATCTTCAACCGGCAGGGATTCTATTAGCGATATCGCATTATGCCTCTCAAAATAGTCCTTAATCTCTTTTTCCGAAAATTGATCTCCCGTTCTTTTTATTCTTTCCTTGAGCTGTTCTATAGTTAAAGGACCTACATAAGCACTAAGAGGACAGGCAGAGGAGAACATATCCGGTCTGTGAAGGGCATACATAAAGGTGCCGCCACCTCCCATGGATAAACCAGCTACAGCTCTGTATCTTTTGTCCTTCTTAATGCGGTAAGTAGTTTCTACATGAGGTATTAATTCCTTAAAGAAAAAGTCTTCGTAACGCCAATCTCCAACATTAAAATATCCTCTTTTACCTGTATCAGCATCCGGCATAATAATTATCATTGGCGTAGCCTTACCATCTTTAATGGCTTTGTCTGTTATGTGCAAGACTTCACCAAACTGTACCCATCCTGTTTGATCATCACCTGCTCCATGCAGCAGATATAAGACAGGATAGCTCCTTTTAGACGTATGGTAGTCTGGAGGCAAGTATACGGCATACTTTCGATTGCTATTTAAAATTTTGCTGTCAAGAGTTTCTTCGTCCATTACCATTCCATTCTGTGCATTCGACAAAAAAGAAGTAAGAATTAATAGACTGAGTAAGGAAATAATTTTTTTCATAATTAAAAGATTTAGTGGTAGACCTTTATAAGAACAATTCTTAAGAACCGAAACGGTTTAAATAAATGCAAAAGGAATAAGGACAGGATTGAGACCATTTAATGGTACTTTAGAAAAGACTGTCGTTCGAACTACTTTTTTTATTTGGTCTATCGGATTCCATTTACTTGCATATCCAAGGTATAAACAGAATTCATTGCGGTGATAAACAAGGTGTTCTGCTTTTCCCCACCAAAGGTTACATTTGCCGTCCATTTTTGGGGTACTGGTATATGCTTTATTTTTTTACCTTTCGAATTAAATACGGTTACGCCATCACCTGTCAAATAAACATTACCCTCAGCGTCTAAGGTCATGCCGTCGGAACCCATATCTGTAAAAAGCGTTTTATTTTTTAATTTTCCATCCTTGGCGATGGCGTATCGATACGTTTTTTTGTCGCCTATATCAGCAACATATAGTGTTTTGCCATCTGCAGAGCCAATAATTCCATTTGGTTGAACTAAATCTGCCGCCATAACGGAAATATTCGTTTTATCCGGACTCAAATAATATACCTTTTGTGCATCCATTTCCTTCTCTGTCCTTGTCCAATAAGGTCTTTGGTAATAGGGATCAGTGAAGTAAATACCACCTTTTTGGTCGACCCATAAATCGTTTGGACCATTCAAGTTTTTACCTTCTACCTTGTCGATAAGCACGGTAACTTTTTTATCCTTATCAATTTGCCATAGTTCAAACTTTTCATCAGCGCAGGCCAATAGACGACCTTCATTGTCAAAATAAAGTCCATTTGCTCTCCCGGCATCAGTCATATAATCGGAAACTTTATTCGTCCTTGCATCCCATTTCAATATCTTATTGTTTGGTTGGTCTGTAAAATAAACATCTCCGTTGCTATCTACGGCCGGACCTTCAGTGAATTTATAGGCATCCGCCACTAAAACTAGCTGGGCATTTGGTGCCACGATTTCTTTTTTTTGAGCGACGCAATACGTAATTAGGCTTGCAAATAAGAGGGTTAGGTATTTCTTGTTTTTCATATAGTCTGATTAAATTTATTTCGAAGTTTTAGCATTCCACCCGGGTCCTCGTACAATTCTTCCGGGATACTTGTTAGTATGTTCTCCATCTTTTATCACCTGTGTTCCATTTACCAATACATGATGCATTCCAGTGGCATATTGATGGGGTTCTTTAAAGGTAGCATTATCTTTTATCGTTTTGGCATCAAAGACTACAATATCTGCATAATACCCTTCTTTTAAGGCGCCTCTTTTGTTAAGCTTCAGATTGGTTGCGGGGAGCGTAGTTAGTTTATATATAGCTTCTTCCAAAGAGATCACTTTTTCTTCTCTTACAAAATGACCCAGGAGTCGGGCAAAGGAACCATAAGCTCTCGGGTGGGTACTCTGTTCAAGAAATACACCCTCATTGGTATAGGATCCTGCGTCCGAGCAAATAGCCATATAAGGGAGAGCCAACTTCTTTTTCACATTCTCTTCAGACATGGAAAAATATACTACCTGTATCCTGCTGTCATCTTCCTTTATCAACTCAATAACAGTCTCTTTTGGGTCCTTCTTTCTTTCTGCAGCCACCTCGGCCAAAGTTTTTCCGATTAAGGGTCTTAATTTCTTATTTCTAAAGCCTACCAACAGTATTTTTTCTGGTGGAACATGAAAATAGATCTCTTCTGTCATTTTTAGTCTGGACTCCGGATCTTCCATTAATTCTACAGTTTTACTATGTCCGCCTTCTTTTGCCCAATTGGGAAGAATGACATTCAAACCTGTTGAACTCGCGTTGTACATATACATGTCTGTTGTAATTGAAAGGCCGCTCTTTCTAGCCTCATTTACAAGGGTAATAGCGCTATCTAATAAGCCCCAATTTTCTGTGCCAGAAGCTTTAAAATGATATATTTCTGCAGGAAGGTTTGCCTCTTTTGAAATCTGGATAAGTTCTTTTACTGCTTCTAAAAGATGCTCTTCTTCATCCCTGATATGGGAAATATACATGCCATTGTATTCGGAGACCACTTTAGCCAATTCAATAATTTCTTCTGTAGATGCATGTCCGCTTGGAACGTAGATTAACGAGGTAGACAAACCCACTGCCCCTTCCTCCATTGCCTCTTTAGTCAGGGCTTTCATTTTGTTAAGCTCTTGTTCCGTTGGTGCTCTGTTTTCATAGCCCATCACATACTGCCTTAAAGTACCATTTCCTAAAAAGGAAGTGATATTAGTAGAAACACCTTTGTCTTCCAGATATTCCAAATATTCTCCCAAGGTATTCCATGGTATATCATATGTAATATTTTGTTGGCCCTCGATCATACTTTTCTTCATATTTTCGTTTAAGGGTCCCATCGACCTACCTTCACCCAATACCTCCAAAGTAACGCCCTGTCTAATATCCCCTTGCGATCTGCCATCCTCAATGAGCGATTCATTTGCCCAACTCAGCATATTGATAAAGCCTGGTGCAATAGTTAGTCCTGAAGCATCTATTTCCGATAGTCCTTTACTGTCCTTAAGGTTGCCAATGGCAGCAATGGTGTCCGAATTTATGCCTATGTCTCCTATAAAGGCCGGGGACTTATCTCCTGTTATTACCGCACCATTTCGAATTACAATATCGAAGGATCTGTTTTCCTGACAGCAATAGAAAATTCCAGAAAAGAGAATAAGAAATAGAAGTTTTTGCACTGTCATAGAACACTTTTTAACGCTAAGAAATTCGGGAATCCAATTTAACTAAATAGTTTATAAATTCCCAAGAAGCCAACACCAACGATACTGCAAATACTTATCCAAAAAATAATGTTGTAAAAAACACCATCTCTAAAATGGGTGTTACTCCTAAAGTATCTGAAATGTACAACGGCAAATACTACCAAGAATAACAAAAAGGAGCCTACTATTCCGCCGGTGAGTACCATAAGAACGGGAAGTTTAATAAAAATGAAAAGTAATGCCCACAGCAAGGGATAGGTCCATGCTAGAATGGCGATAGTCTTTTTGCGTTGTAATTGACTATTAAAGTCGATCCACCCTATGGTGCCAAAAATATCCGTGGTTTGTCTGGTCCAGGCTGCCAGAGCTGCAAATAGGGTAGAAAACAAAGTGATAAAAGCCCCTATTAAGAAAAATATTTTGGCTTTTGGACCCAAAGACTCCGTATACATAGAAGATAGGGTCTCTATCATTTCATAACCCTGAGGAATCCCTCCTTGGGCGTGCAATACTGCGGCTCCTAAAAGATAAAAAGCTGCCGTCACAGCGGTATAAACACACATGGCAATAACAGCATCGAGTTGCATTACCTTTATCCATCCATTGGCTCTTTTTCGCCATGCGTCTGAATTCTCCATGTTTCCTGTGTAAGAAGCATATCCCTTTTCAAGGCACCAGTAGTTGTAATGAATTATTTCATCTCCACCAACGCCTGTGATACCAAATGCACCTATTGCCACAGCAACTAATTCTTTTGGTAAATGGAACTGAAGCCCATCAAAGATATTTTCAACCCCAATAGAGTAGGGGGTATATTTTAGAAAAAATAGGGTAGCGAATGTAAACAAGGTAAAAAAGCCTATCATCCCCAAAGAGAACTTTTCAATAAA
>CAZWPZ010000167.1:0-1819 GCA_964636005.1 uncultured Eudoraea sp. | reverse complement strand
CTGAGTTTTGATATTGCAAAATTAATTATACATTCGGGAATTCTAACATAAGTTTGATAAATATTAATTATAATCGTATGATTCAGCGTTTTATACTTGCTTCGTTGGTGCTTGGTTTGGTTTCGTTTGCTTCTTGTTCGGGTAGTGATGATCCACCTGAGCCAATAGATAATGAGTATGAACTCGATCAGATTGTGTTTGATATTCAGACTGACATGTACCGTGTCATAGGAGATGAGCAAGGGGCAATTCAGCAGTTAAGGTTGAAGGAATCTTTAGTTGGTACTGATACTTATGATTTAATTATAATAAGCCCTAAGTCAAGTTCTGAGTCGCTTGAGGGGACTTATGTATACAGTCAAACCGGCGATATTGGCACCTATAATTTAGAGTTTGTTCATGCGCTGGATGATCAGGGAGATTCTGAGTGGTATACCTTTGGGGATAACGGAGAGCGTTTAGAAATAACTTATATGGGTAATCATGAAGGTCAGGATATACATAGGGTAATCATACCTGAATTTACGCTTAACTACGGGTATTGGGACTTTCTCGCTGGCACCTGGGTTTCAAGTGGGCAAAAATCCTTTAAACTATCGTATGAGGGGCCTATAATCAGGTAAATAGCTGGTTTTCTTTTTGTTACGGCCTTTTATAAGGAGCTGATGCAGTTCTCTAGCTTTCCTTTCACCTCTTGCGCCAAAGCTCCCAGACTGTTGTTCTCTACAGCCTGCATAGAGGCCATAGGGTCTACTGCTGATATTTCTATTTCGCCTTTTACTCGTTCCTGAACGATTACGTTGCAGGGTAGCATGGTTCCTATTTTGTTTTCAGCCTGAAGTGCTTTATGAGCAAAACCAGGGTTGCAGGCACCCAGAATTTTATAGTTGTAAAAATCTACATCCAACTTTTTTTTAAGTGTTGCTTTGAGGTCAATTTCTGTCAAAATGCCAAAGCCTTCAGTTTGTAAAGCTGCTGTAATTTTTTCTATTCCCTCTTCAAAAGAGGCGTTTTTTAATGTTGTACTGATATAATAACTCATGCTCAATGCTTTTAAAATTCACACTAATTTCTCAATATAAAGTTAAAGATTTTAACCGTACTTTTTGATGTTATTTAAGGATATATTTTGAGTCTTAAAAAGCACCTTAAGCAATTCGATTTTTCCTTGTTTTTTTGAAGGGATGAAGAGGGTGGAGCTTGTTCGATTCTAGGTGGATGTTCCAAAAAAAATCTTCATTTATTCTATAAATTCGTGCAGGTGCCTATTTTCACTTTAATAAGTATTAAAAATATGAAAATCAAATAGTTATAGTGCTTGTGGTAGGCAGTATAGATATCATCTATAGTGCTTAAATTCAATATTTCTGTTTTTAATATTTAAAAATAAAAATCTGATAATCAGTGTTTTTAATTATCTTATCTAATCTATAAGATTAAATAATTCAAAAATATATGAAATTGCTAAAAAATTGGAAGTATTTTCTTGGAATAAACCAAATATATAAATTTTTTTTTAAGTCTGTGCATTCATTTTTTTAGGTGACAAGTTTTGAAAAAATCGAGATAAATATGCTCTGAAAAGATCGTATTTTTTCTTGGGGTTTATAGAAAAAAATCACAACTGGTTTTGCCTTTTTTTGAAGTCAAATCATCAAGTGTTTTTTTAGATATGGCACGCAAAAAAATGCCTAAAGATGAAATTAGAATAATTGAACTTTTAAATTATCTTTAAGCTGTATTCTGAAGGTGAAGTTTGAAAGTTTTTAAAATGAAATTTTTGTTTGCTTTTTTCTACCGTGATAAGGTTCCTTTTCCT
>CAZWPZ010000166.1:0-8476 GCA_964636005.1 uncultured Eudoraea sp. | reverse complement strand
CAATTGGTAAAATCATTTTATTGGGTTCTATTTAAATAAGCCTGTAAAATAAGTGTTGCACTTATTTCATCTACAAGGCCTTTGTTCATTCTCTTTTTTTTCTTCAATCCGCCTTCGAGCATGGAACTACTAGCCATTTTAGAGGTAAATCTTTCGTCCTGCCGCACAATAGTCGCGGAGGGAATAGCCTTCTTTAGTTCCTTTAAGAAAAGCTGAATCAATGGTTCCGCTTCAGATGGAGAATTATCCATTTGCCTCGGTTCACCGACCACAATTGTATCTACCTCTTCCGTATCCACATAGCGTTTCAAAAAAGGAATCAAATCAGAGGTAGGTACGGTCTTTAAACCACTTGCTATAATTTGCAATGGGTCCGTTACCGCTATACCGGTCCTTTTTTTGCCATAATCAACAGACAGAATCCTTCCCATCCAAAATTTTTGCCAAAAATAAGCCTTAATTTGTTATGCCTATAAATTTTCGAGTTTTATTAAATAACACCAAGTATATTTACGCAAATTTTAAAGGATATGATGGAATTAAAAGAAATTATTGAGCGGGCTTGGAACGAGCGTGACTTACTCAAGGAAGACACTACCATTAAGGCTATTAGAAAAGTTGTGGAGTTAGTAGACCTGGGAGAATTGAGGTGTGCGGAACCTGAAGGAGATAATTGGAAGATAAACGATTGGGTAAAAAAAGCGGTAATACTTTACTTTCCAATTCAAAAAATGGAAGCTCTGGAGGCTGGAATATTTGAATACCATGATAAAATACCCCTCAAAAAAGGATATAAAGAAAAAGGAATTCGCATTGTACCAAATGCCGTCGCAAGACATGGAGCTTACATAT
Source organism: uncultured Eudoraea sp. (assembly GCA_964636005.1). Lineage (GTDB taxonomy): Bacteria > Bacteroidota > Bacteroidia > Flavobacteriales > Flavobacteriaceae > Eudoraea. Next base: position 7,624 of record CAZWPZ010000166.1, on the reverse strand, counting down.
CTTCTGGTGTAATATTAATGCCAAGTTATGTCAATATTGGCGCATACGTGGATGAGGGTTCCATGGTGGATACTTGGGCAACTGTCGGTAGCTGTGCACAAATTGGCAAAAACGTACATCTAAGTGGTGGTGTAGGAATTGGTGGCGTTTTAGAACCCGTACAGGCGGCACCAGTAATAATAGAAGACGATGCCTTTATTGGCAGCAGGTGTATTGTTGTCGAAGGTGTGAGAGTAGGGAAAGAGGCTGTTTTAGGGGCAAATGTCGTATTGACTGCTTCTACAAAAATAATAGACGTGTCCGGGACCACTCCTGTCGAGAGCAAAGGATTTATCCCGCCAAGATCGGTTGTCATACCAGGTTCGTATACCAAAAAATTTCCGGCTGGTGATTATCAGGTGCCTTGTGCCCTAATTATAGGTCAAAGAAAGGAGAGCACTAATAAAAAGACCTCCTTAAATGAGGCTCTGAGAGAATATAATGTATCTGCCTAATGGTATAAAGTATTTGCGATAATATATACTTTTTCTGGCATTTTAGAGTTATTAGATTAATACGTTAATAGAAGCTTCCCCTTTTATTTCTGTGCCAATGACCAAATCTGACTCGAAAATATCTGCCTTAATAATTACCTATAATGAAATAGGCTATATAGAACAATGCTTAGAGTCCGTGTCCTTTGCTGACGAGATTATAGTTGTAGATTCTTATAGTACGGATGGAACCTATGAATATCTACTCCAAAAGGATAAGGTAAAAGTAGTACAACATCCCTTTAAAAACTACACCGCTCAGAAGGCCTACACCTTAGAACTTGCATCTAATGATTGGGTTATTTTTGTAGATGCAGATGAGGTGGTTACCCCAGCGTTAAAGAATGAAATCCTGGAGCTTGTACATGGTCCTACTAAACATGTTGCTTATTGGTTTCGAAGGCAGTTTATGTTTCAAAAAGGAAGGCTTCGGTTTAGTGGGTGGCAAACCGATAAAAACTATAGGCTTTTTAGAAAGAGTAAGGTGAAATTTTCCGATAAGAGAATCGTTCATGAGACTCTAGATGTGAACGGAACTTCCGGTGTACTCAAACAAAAGTTGATACATTACTGTTACCGTGACTTCGAGGACTATAAGCGAAAAATGCTATTATACGGACAAATGAAGGCCAAGGAAGCGTTTGCTAGTGGAAAACGATTTAACCTAGCCATGTTAATCGCCAAACCATCCTTTACTTTTTTATTCAACTTTATCTTTAGGCTGGGAGTCTTAGACGGAACTAAGGGCCTCAAAGTTTGCTATTTAAATGCCTTGGGAAACTGGGAAGTATGTTTAGAGCTCAGACGGTTGTACCATGAACAATTGGAACATGGTCTAAAACAAGTTTCGCATAGTGGTAGTTAAGTAAGAACTCAGTACTTCTATTATTACCTTCAGAGCGGGTAAATCAATTCGTAATCTATTTTGACATCGCACTATTTGGATTAAAGAAATCATTGTCTCAATTTCTTTAGCAAAACTTTCTCTTTTATGCTATTTCCAGGCCTTTTATAACTAAATTTGCGGCAAATCTATAACCGATTACCTACCTAGATATTGGATATTACCAAGAATAAAATATCTGCCTTATTCATCACTTTCAATGAAATTCTCAATATTGATGAAGTCATTCAAAATGTATCCTTTGCCGATGAAATAATAGTGGTAGATTCTTTCAGTACCGACGGCACTCCAGAACAAATAAAGAAATATCCGCATGTAAAGCTAATACAACGTGAATTTAAGGATTACACAGATCAGAAGTCATTTGCGCTAAGTCAGGCTTCACATGACTGGGTGCTTTTTATGGATGCAGATGAAAGGCTAACGGATGCACTTCGGGATGAAATTTTGCAAACTCTGGCGAGCGACCCTCCTCACAGTGCTTACTACTTCTATCGCGCCTTTATGTTTCAGCAAAGCGTTCTTCGTTTCAGTGGCTGGCAAAGCGACAAAAATTTTCGCCTTTTCCGAAAAAGTAAGGTCCGGTTTACTCCAAAGCGGATTGTACATGAAACACTTCTCGTGGATGGAAGTACGGATATTTTAAAAAACAAACTTATTCATTATTCCTATAAAGACTATCATGACTATAAAGGAAAAATGATAAAGTACGGGAAGATGAAAGCTCATGAAGAGTTACCAAAAAATTACCATCCTAATTTATTTCATTTTGCTTTCAAACCATTCTATAAATTTCTAAATCATTATGTATTTCGCCTTGGATTCTTAGATGGTAAAAAGGGTATCATAATCTGCTATCTAAATGCCCTCAGTGTTTATGCTAGATATCAGGAGCTAAGACGTCTACGAAATCCCTTTAACCCTGACAAATCCTTAAATGAACCGCCTAATCAGGAACATGCAAAGGTCCAGTTTTTAGTTATTCAACAAAAAATGATTGGTGATGTACTAGCTAGTACAATAATATGTGAAAGCCTAAAAAAACATTTTCCTTATGCTACGGTCCACATGGTGGCTAATGAAAATACACTTGCTGTCCTCGAAGGAAATCCATTTATTGATGAAATAATCGTTTTTAAAAAAGAATACAGGGATAGTAAAGCTACATTTTATAAATTTTTAAAGTCCTTAAAAAAAACGAAATATGCTGCTGTAATTGATGCTTATGGAAAATTAGAAAGTAACCTGATTACCCTGTTTGCCAATTCTGACATCAAGATAGGCAGAAGAAAATGGTATACGAGTTGGATATATTCGGACCCGATGTACCAACCTTTAGTACCAGATAATGAAATCCCTCTAGCCATTTCAAATAGGCTTATGTTATTAGACCGTCTAATTACTGAAGAAAAACAGATAACCTACCCCAAACTTTATCTGAGCCAAGAAGAAATAGAAAAAGCGCGCACCACTATTTCCCGATTCCGAAATAAGCAGGATGCTAAAATCATTATGATTAGTATATTGGGAAGTGGACCAGAAAAAACATATCCACCCAAATATATGGCCGAAATACTGAATACAATTTGTTCCACTAGTGATGCGAAACTATTGTTCAATTATATCCCGGATCAAAAAGATAAGGCTTTGGAAATCTACTACTTGTGTAACGAAAAAACACGTGCTTCTATAGAGATTGATTTTTATGCCCATTCTTTGCGTGACTTTATCGGCCTACTTTCGCAATGTGATATGATAATAGGAAATGAAGGAGGTGCCATAAATATGGCAAAGGCACTAGGCATACCGTCGTTTTGTTTTTTTAGTCCTTTTATTGTAAAAGGAGCATGGCACGGTAAAATATATAAAAATCACCAAAGTGTGCACCTGAGAGACTTTAAGCCCGACTTATTTGGTGACATGGATAAAAAACAAATAAAGATGAACATAGTTTCCCTTTACGAGGCCTTTGAACCAGCCTTATTTAAAGATGAATTAGTATCTTTTTTAAGGGAATATGGAATAGTTAGGATTTAAGAATGATGGTATCTGATATTGGCATAATAATAATTAACTATAATTCTTCAGAATATACCAAGCAATGCATCTCAAGTGTTGTGGAGCATACCTCCACAGCCTTGTCTTATACAATTACCATCGTTGATAACGCTTCTGAGGAAAAGGATTATAAAACTTTAGCTTCTTTTGTTGCTGAATTGGACCGTGATAACATTCAAATCTTTCGCAGCCGGATTAATACAGGCTTTGGAGGAGGTAATATGTTGGGCACACAATTTATCCATGCTAGGTATTACTTGTTTCTTAACAACGACACTTTGTTGAGAGAGGATCCCATTCTGGGCTGTTATGAATTTATGGAATCTCGGAGCGACGCAGCAGTATGCGGACCCCAGATATACAACGAGCACAATGAGAAATCGGTCAGTTTTGATCATTTTACTTCATTTGCCAGAGAAACATTTGGCAGAAAGGCAGTTGAGGTGATTTTTTCTAAACCTGGTAGAAAAAAAGAACATAATAAACCCGTTTCTGTGGACTATATAAACGGAAGTTTCATGCTTTTTAGAGCAAAAGATTTTGATGCTGTTGGCGGGTTCGACAATAACATCTTTCTTTATTTTGAGGAGAGTGATATCTGCTATAGACTAAAAAAACAGAAAAAAAAGACCTTTTTTATTCCCACTGCGTCCTACCTGCACTTTCAAGGAATTAGCATTGACAAGGCAGCTTGGAATATTAAAACAAAAATAGAGCTTAAGACTTCCATGTTTTATGTGATTCGAAAAAACTACGGATACGTACACTATCAGTTGTTAAGGGTGGTTTTTCTCTTTCGATATGGAATTGTTTCTCTGGTAAAACCCAAATATTTCAAACTGTTCTATCGAATTTTGTTAGGTCTTCCCATCAGTTCCTCCTTAAAACAAGAGCAAAAAATACGTCCAAAAATATAAACCCTATAGTAAACAAAAACATATGCAGAATGATATTAAATCTGCCGTAGAAACCTTAAAAAAAGGAGGTATTATTTTATATCCTACGGACACCGTTTGGGGAATAGGATGTGACGCCACATCTGAAGAAGCAGTCAAGAGAATTTATACCATAAAAAATAGAGCAGAGAGCAAAGCTCTGATATGTTTGGTTGGAAGCCAATTTATGCTTGAGCAATATGTGAAAAAAGTACCGGATCAGGCCTATGATATTATGGATTATTCCACGAAGCCAGTGACTATAATTTATGACCAGCCAAAGAATGTTGCTCCCAATCTTATTGCATCAGATAACACTTTAGCCATTCGAGTAGCTTCCGACCCTTTCTGCCAGAAACTAATTGGAGCCTTCAAAAAGCCTATCGTTTCTACATCTGCAAATATTGCCGGGTTTCCAACACCAACTTGCTTTTCAGATATTGACAAGAATATCAAAAACGCAGTAGATTATATTGCTCTTACTGGAAGAGAAAATAACAATTCTGCAGCCTCCACCATAATCAAATTGACTAACGAGGGTATCGTAAAAATAATTAGAAAATAAGCCCCCAGAAAAATATGTTACTGTAAATTTGCACCGCCAATTTGTTGCGTTAATGAATTGCTTGTGACTATTTTATGACAGATAATAATTTCAAAAATAGACTTCAAAACGATATTTTTCCGATTATTGCAACTACTGCTGCTGAAATTGGATTGGAATGCTATGTCATTGGAGGCTTTGTCAGAGACTTATTACTTCATAAAAAAGCACCAAAAGATATTGATATCGTAGCCGTTGGAAGTGGAATTGCCCTTGCCGAAAAGGTTGCAGACAAACTCCAAGGGAAGCCCAAAATATCCATATTTAAGAATTTTGGAACGGCCATGATACGTCATAATTCTTTGGAATTGGAGTTTGTAGGAGCCCGTAAAGAAAGTTATCAAGAAAATAGCAGAAAACCTTTTGTTGAAAACGGTACGCTTCTGGAAGATCAAGAACGAAGAGATTTCACCATAAATACCATGGCTATTTCTTTAAATGCAAGTAATTACGGTGATCTCCTTGATCCTTTTAATGGCATTGTTGATCTGCAAAAAAAGCTGCTCAAAACCCCTCTGGAACCCAACATTACCTATTCCGATGATCCCTTGAGAATGATGAGGGCAATTCGGTTTGCTACACAATTAGATTTTCGTATTGAGGATGCTTCTCTTAAAGCAATAACCACAAATAAGGAGCGTATAAAAATAGTCTCCAAGGAGCGGATAATGGACGAGTTTAATAAAATCCTTCTATGTCCTGTCCCCTCCATAGGCTTAAAGTTGCTGCATGAAACGGAATTGCTACCCTTTATATTTCCTGAATTGCTAGCCCTTCAGGGTATTGAAGAAATAGAAGGTCAGAAACACAAAGATAACTTTTGGCATACCTTAGAGGTTGTTGATAATATTTCTAAAACAACAGAAAATCTATGGCTCCGATGGGCCGCACTATTGCATGACATAGGGAAAGGACCGACAAAGAAATTTGATAAGAAATTAGGATGGACTTTTCACGGACACGAATTTGTTGGTTCTAAAATGGTCTATAAATTATTCCGACGCCTACATCTGCCGTTAAATGAAAAAATGAAATTCGTCCAGAAAATGGTTAGGATGAGTTCTAGACCCATAATCCTGGCAGAAGATCATATAACAGATTCGGCAATTAGAAGACTAGTTTTTGATGCTGGCGACCATGTGGAAGATCTAATGACCCTATGCGAAGCGGACATCACCACCAAAAATCAAAAAAAGCAAAGGAGATATAAGAATAACTTTCTGAGAGTTCGAGAGAAGATTGCGGAAGTGGAAGCCCGTGACAGTCTGCGTAATTTCCAACCTCCTGTAAGTGGAGCAGAAATTATGAAAACCTTCAATATCAAACCCTCAAAAGAGATCGGTATAATTAAAGAGGCCATCAAAGAAGCTATATTAGAAGGAGAAATACCAAACGAATATGAGGCTGCTTTTGAATTTATGCTGAAAAAAGGCAGAGAACTGGGCTTACAAAGAGTCAAAGACTAAAATAATGAATACCACCAAGCAACAGAGAATTGTGTTATTTACTAGGGAAAATCCTTAGATAATGCATTTGAAAGAAGTGAATTGGTCATTTATCGACATTTTTGTCCCTTTAAAAAAAAAATAGGAGCCCATTGAAAACTAATAGTAACTTTACACATAATTTTAAGTTTAGACCCCAATCTATACGAACTTTTACCTATGACCAAATGCTCTCTTCCGCGCTATTGTGTATTCTTTTAGGTAAATTCTATACTTTGTGTTCATTGAAGTCGTTATAAAAAGGGCTCGACTTAATTTTCATGGAATGAAATTTGAAATTAGTGAGAATGCACGACTTAATTGAAAACATATCATTGCTTACCATTTTCTTAAAAAAACCGTTTTTAAGAGGTAATAAAGCATTTTCGATTAACCAATCTTTCAATTGTAATCCCCTCTCAAAAGAGAACTTGAATAATAAGATGCATGGCACTACATTCCGAACTTTAGCATTATGTAGTATACTACTTCTCTTAAGCATATCTACACTTCACGCACAATGTTCAGACAGCTCTCCCCTGGGGGATTGTGATGGTGATGGGGTGCTCAACGGAGCAGACCAAGACGACGATAACGATGGGATTCTGGACATTAATGAATACGATTGTACTGCTGGCAACCTCACTTGGGGTGGTGCCACATGGACGGGAGGAGATCCGGATGACGACTTTTCTTCCACTGCTACCACTACGATCAATGGAATAGACATAATTGCAGATAACAGTACCACAAATTTTGGAACGCTTTCCACCTATTCCGCATTAGAAGGCACCAATTTTAATGGAAAAAATGGACTGCTATTACAAGCTGAGATTGGAGAACTAGATGATGCACCTATTGTCTATAGCTTGAGTTTTGATACTGCAGTAACGGGTCTGAGCTTTAGTGTAGTAGATATCGATAAATGGGTGCCTGCGGATGCCCCTACCCTAAACTGGGAACCCTATACCGATCAGGTGGTAATTACCATCTCGAATAATGGAACGGACCTGGTGCTAACTCCGGGAGTAGATTATACCGTAGGGAGCGCTGTAGATGACTTATCGGGTGGCGTATTTCAAGGAAACGCTTTGGTGATGAATACC
>CAZWPZ010000165.1:0-64192 GCA_964636005.1 uncultured Eudoraea sp. | reverse complement strand
TAAATTGCCAACCTTTCTTTGGCTTAATTTCGGTTTCCAAAACTATAAATTGTTTAACGCAATAATCTCTAGCCCTTTTTTATGTTTTAAATATCCTTCGATGATAGTTTTCGTTCCCGAAGAATTGGTCATTGGGGTTATTATCGATTCTAAGATAGGAATATTATTTATTTGATGATTGAGATTGCAATATCCCAATCCGATAAAATTGCCATTCTTAACTAACACTACACTCTGTTCCCCTAATTCTCGACCTTTACCCTTTACGATAAAAGAATTGCTGTTTCCATAGCTACCGTTTAGCTGAATCGGTTTTAGTTTCGCAGATTTAGATACTCTTGGCAATTTACTATTGAATTTTGGTTTGTTTTTTAACAGTTCTTCGTGTTCCTTTAAAAGGGCAATTAATTCACTACCTGTTTTTTCGAAAGTCACCGTTCGTGTTTCTTTCTGCAATTTTCTGGCATTTATTCCTTCTCGAATAAAGTGTTTATTAACGCGTTTTTTTAAATTACTACTTTTACCTAAATAAATGATTTCGCCATCCTTGTTATGCATATAATAAACTCCTACTTCGGATGGTAAGCTTTCTACAATATCTAGTTGTCGCTTGGAAAGTTCCCCTAAGGATGCATCACGAACAATTTCCTTAACTATCTTCTTTTCTGAGTCTTTGGCAAGCAGTAATTTAAAGAGTTTTAGGGTTGCCAGCGCATCTCCATTTGCTCTATGCCTATCGCTAACTGGGATACCAAGGGACCTAACCAGCTTTCCCAGGCTATGGGACTCTGCTTCAGGGATTAATATTTTGGACAAATCAACAGTGCATAAGGTCTTTCTTTCAAAGGGATATCCCAATCGACGAAACTCGGTTCGTAGAATGCGGTAGTCGAACTGAGCATTATGTGCTACGATAACGGTATCTTGGGTAATTTCAACGATTCGTTTAGCAACTTCATAAAATTTGGGTGCCGTACGCAGCATCTTATTGTTGATCCCTGTCAAATTGACTACAAAGGGTTGTATTTCTTTCTCAGGGTTAATCAGACTTATAAACGTGTCTATCACTTTATGCCCATCGAATTTGTGAATGGCAATCTCGGTGATTCCTTCTTCGTTGTATTTTCCTCCTGTAGTTTCTATATCCAGGACCGTATACATAGATATTATTTTGTCTTGTTTGTTTAGGGTTGAGAATTAGTAATTTCTCGACCCAAATATACTACTTCCAATACGTACCATGGTACTGCCCTCTTCAATTGCAATTTTATAGTCATTACTCATTCCCATAGATAAAATATGCATATTGTTCGATTGCCCTTGTAAGCTGTCAAAGAGTCTCTTTAAATGATTAAATTCGGCACGGATGGTTTCCTTGTTGTCTGTAAAAGTAGCCATACCCATTAATCCAATTATTTCAACATTTTGAAAGTCCGCCATTTGTTTACCTTGCATTAAGGACAAAAGATCCGTTTCGGAAAGTCCAAATTTAGAGTCTTCCTGAGCGATATGTACCTGTAGTAAACATTTAATGACTCTTTGATGTTTTAAGGCTTGTTTGTTTATTTCTTTTAATAGTTTCAAACTGTCTACTCCATGGATCAAAGAGACAAAAGGAGCCATGTATTTCACTTTGTTGGTCTGAACATGCCCAATCATGTGCCACTCTATATCTTTTGGCAGGGCTTCCCATTTATTGACCATTTCTTGAACTTTGTTTTCACCAAAAATTCTCTGACCTGCCTTATAGGCCTCCAGTATTTCTTCGTTCGATTTAGTTTTCGATACGGCTACTAACTTTACATGTGGCGGTAGCCCTTTTTTTATTTTTTCTAAATTAGTTGTGATAGACAATGGAATACGTTTTGAATTATATTTTGTTTGGTGTATCCGTTTTACGTTAAAGGACTATCCTAAAAAAGCTTATAAATGGTTAATCCGCTTCTTAGTTTAGGTTCAATATAAGAACTCTTTGGCGGCATAACCAATCCCTCATCTGAAATATTTTTTATTTCTTCAACGGTTAAAGGGAGTAAGCTAAATCCGACCTTAAATTTACCAGCATCGATTTTCTTTTTCATCTCTTCTACATTGTTCTTTCCAAAACCGTATGCCATACGCTTATCGTTTCGTAGGTCTCTAATGCCCAGAATAGGTTCTAGTACTGTTTTATACAGAATCTGTGTATCCAGCTTGCTGAGAGTATTAGTAAAAGTATAGGAGTCTGCCTTCAGGTGTAGGGAATAAAACATGCCGTCAAAATACATGCTAATATGATCTTTGGTTTTTGGTTTATAGATTTCAGTTCCCTTGGGATGTATAGTGAAAAAATGGGACAGTCGATTGAAAAAACTCTCTTTAGAATGGCCGTTTAAATCTTTTACCATTCTGTTAAATTCATAAATTTTCACCTGTGTTTGGGCTACTAGAAAACTCATGATGTAATTATAGGCTTCCTTGCCATTATGATTGGGATTTCTATTTTGACGTCTTTGCGCATACCTACTAGTTGAGGCACACCTGTGGTGTCCGTCGCCAATATAGAGACTATCTACATTAGAAAATTCGTGTACTAGAGAATCTATGGTTTTGGGATGGCTTATTTTCCACAGGCTATGCACATATCCCTCTGAAGTTTTAAAGTAATATTCTGGCTCTTTTTTTGTTTCGTTATCAATTAGTTGGGTAATTGCTTTTTGATCTTCATATATCATGAGAACTGGTTCTGCCTTAAAACCTACGACATCAAGATAATCCGCAAAAAGTTTCTCTCTTTTTGATATAGTGTTTTCGTGTATTTTTATGGAAGCATTCCGATATTCCTCTATTTTAGTTGCACAGAGAATACCGCAACTACTGTAACCCTCCGCTTCAAGCTTGTACAGATAAAAATGGTCTTTATTGTCTTCTATTAAAATACCACGACTAATAAATTCTAAGTATTTAGTTCTGATTTCCTTGTGTTTCTTTTTAGGATTCTTTTTTTTCTTTACGCCAGAATCGGGTAAAATAATTTGAAGAAAGGAGTCCTTATTGTTCTTTAAGATACTCTCTATTTCCTGAGAACTATAGCTTTCGAAAGATCGGGTAACTACATCCTGTACTACCTTTTTATTTGGACGTATAGCTTTAAAAGGCTTTATAAACGCCATACTCTAAGAGCTAAATTGTGAAGCTACTACTTCTGCTTTTCGGGTAGAGCTATAGTCGTAGAAGCCCTCTCCGGACTTTACGCCTAACTTACCAGCAGCAACCATGTTGATTAAAAGAGGACAGGGGGCATATTTTGGATTTTTAAAGCCATCATACATCACCTCCAGTATGGAAAGACAAACATCTAATCCGATAAAATCTGCAAGTTGCAAAGGTCCCATGGGATGCGCCATACCTAATTTCATTACGGTATCGATCTCCGAAACTCTGGCAACTCCTTGAAATAAAGTTTCGATGGCTTCATTTATCATTGGCATTAGAATTCTATTGGCAACAAAACCAGGGTAATCCTCTACTTCTGTAGGTGTCTTGTTTATCGCTTGTGCAAGTTTAATTATTGCTTCTGTTGTGGCCTTGCTGGTGCTATAGCCGTTTATTATTTCAACGAGTTGCATAATAGGTACAGGATTCATAAAATGCATCCCGATTACCTTATCAGGTCTCTGGGTTACAGAGGCGATTTTGGTTATGGAAATCGATGAGGTATTCGAGGCCAATATGGTGTCTTTAGGACAAATCGTATCCAACTCTTTAAAAATGGAACATTTTAATGTACTATTTTCAGTGGCTGCTTCAATTACCAAATCTGCCGTGGCAACAGCAACATTTAAAGAAGTTGTTGTTCGAATTCGATTTAGGGTATCCACTTTATCCTGCTGCGCAATTTTATTCTTTGCTATCATGCGGTCTAAATTCCCAGAAATGGTTCCAACTCCTTTTTTCAGAGCTGCATCAGAAATATCCACCAATACAACGGAGTACTTATTTTGTGCAAACACATGGGCAATTCCGTTCCCCATGGTGCCAGCTCCAATTACAGTTATATGTTTCATAGGTCTCTTTTTTAAAAATGGAGAGATATTTTTTTAAAGCTCCTATCAAAAAGCTTCTATGATCTTAAGAGCTACTTCCAGGGCTTTTGCACCTTCAGTCAGAGTGACTTTAGGCGGGGTATTATTTTTTATAGAAAAGGCAAAAGACTCCAGCTCATCTAAGATGGCATTGTTTTCATTTATCTCTGGGTTTTCAAAATAAATCTGTTTTTTAACTCCTTCTGCATTCTGTAAAACCATATCAAAAGCGCCCGTAACTTCCGGGGCATCTTTCATTTTTACCACCTCTACGTTTTTTTCCAAAAAGTCTACGGATATATAGGCGTCTCGCTGGAAAAATCGTGATTTACGCATGCTTTTTAAGGAAATTCTACTAGCCGTAAGATTAGCTACACATCCGTTTTCAAATTCTATTCTTGCATTGGCGATATCCGGAGAATTGCTAATCACAGAAACGCCACTAGCCATGATGTTTGCAACTTCAGAATTTACAGCACTTAAAATGATATCAATATCGTGTATCATCAGATCCAGTACTACGGGGACATCAGTTCCTCTGGGGTTGAATTCGGCTAAACGATGCGTCTCTATAAACATAGGATTTTTTACGGTTTCCTTTACCGCTGTAAAAGCAGGATTAAATCGTTCCACATGCCCTACCTGACCTTTCACCTTTTGCTTCTTTGCTATTTCGATGAGTTCCAAGGCTTCTGCCAGGGTGTGCGTAATCGGCTTTTCTATAAAAACATGTTTTCCTTTATTCATGGCGCGTTTCGCGCAATCAAAATGGGAAAGGGTAGGGGTAACAATATCTACCACGTCTACGGCGTCTATGAGTTTTCCCAGGTTGTCAAAATAAGCATAACCAAATTCTGAGGCCACGTTTTGTCCGTGAATTGCATCAGGATCATAAAATCCGATAAGTTCATATTCATTTGATTCAGCAAGTAATCGCAAATGAATTTTTCCTAAATGTCCGGCCCCTAAGACCCCTACTTTGAGCATAGATTTATGTTTCTTCAAAAATAAGTAGATTAAATTTAATTTTAAGAAATCTATTGCCCCTAAATCTTCTTGTTATTCATTTGTATTTTCTAATTTTAGACCTTATAACCGATAGTATTGAAAGACACGTTTAAACATAAAGGGATGCGCAACAAGCTTGTAGATACAATTGCAAGCAAGGGTATTGAGAATAAAGAAGTACTAAAAGCAATAGGAACTATTCCCAGACATATGTTTATGGACAGTAGTTTCGAAGATCATGCCTATCAGGATAAGGCTTTTCCTATCGCTGCAGAACAGACCATTTCCCAGCCATATACGGTTGCTTATCAAACCATATTACTAGGAGTAAAGGAAGGAGCGAAAGTCCTGGAAATAGGTACAGGTAGTGGGTATCAAACGGCCGTTTTGCTTTATCTAAAATATAAAGTTTACACCATAGAGAGGCAGTTAGAATTGTTTAAAAAAACTTCCTTGTTTTTTAAGAAGATGGGGTATAGGCCAAAGAAACTTGTATTTGGAGACGGTTATAAGGGATTAGCTGAAGAAGCGCCTTTTGATGCAATATTGGTAACTGCCGGTGCTCCAACCATTCCTAAATCGCTATTATCACAACTGAAAATTGGAGGTAGGTTGGTGATACCTGTCGGGGAAGATAGTCAAATCATGACCGTGGTAATTAGAAAGTCAGACAAGGAATTCGAAAGACAAGAATTTGGCGCTTTTAAATTTGTCCCCCTGTTGGAACATAAAAACTAACTGGACTTACTTGTTAAAACTCTTTTTGAGTCTGTCCAGATCTCGTTTGTTGTCTCTGTCTTTAATAACTTCTCTTTTGTCATAGAGTTTTTTTCCTTTAGCCAATACTATTTTTAATTTGGCCAGACCATTAGAATTAATAAAGAGATTTATGGGAACAATAGTTAAGCCCGTATTTTTCACTTCCTTCCATAGTTTTTTTAACTCCTTTTTTTGAAGCAACAATTTTCTAGCGGCCTTGGGGCTGTGATTAAAATGGGAAGCGTGCGAATATTCCTGTACTGTCATATTAATAACGAAGAGTTCTCCCTTATGGTTAAACTCACAGAAACTTTCTGCTATAGAAGCCTTCCCGGCTCTGATTGCTTTAATTTCTGTACCTTTGAGAACAATACCTGCTACATAGGTGTCTAAAAACTCATAAGCAAAACGCGCCTTTTTATTTTTTATGTTAATCTCTTTAATCATAGAGACAAAAGTAGTAACAAATGAATAATAAGGTATGCCTTCTTTATGTTTTCCATAAAAATGTAAGGAATCGATGACTATTTCGATGTTGTAATTAAATTTTTTAAATGCCTAGACTTATATTCCTACCCCTTCTGTGTATACTCTTATCTTGTAAAGAGGGAAAACAACTGCTATTAACTGCCCAGGAAATAGTGGACAAGTCCATAGAAGTTTCTGGTTCCCACCTCTTAAAGAAGAACGATATTTCCTTTGAGTTCAGAAATATTCTCTACAAAAGACGAACAACAGAATCTGGTAAAGTTCTAGAGCGCGTATTTAAAAAAAATGAGCAGGAAGTGAGAGACGTCTTTTCTCCCAAAGGACTACAACGGTATGTAGAAGGTGCTCCTGTATTTATTGCAGATTCAACTGCGAGAAAATATCAAAATTCTATTAATTCGGTTCACTATTTTGCCTATTTGCCGGAAGGTTTGAATGATGGGGCCGTACAGAAGAAGTTGGTAGGGGAAACCAAAATTAAAGATTCGGAATACTATGTCATTGAGATTACCTTTAAAGAAGAAGGAGGAGGAGACGACTTCGATGATATTTATTTATATTGGATTGATAAACAAGATTTTAAAATAGATTATCTCGCTTATGAATTTAGTGTTAATGAAGGGGGTATTCGTTTTAGGGAAGCCTATAATGAACGATATATTAATGGTATCCGATTTGTAGACTACAAAAACTATGGGGAGGATGGAATTTATTCCGTATACGAAACAGAAGACAAATTTAAAAACCAGCAGCTTCCGCTTAAGTCAAAAATAATTCTTGAAAAGATTACAGTTAGTCCGGACAATTACAATTAAAGTTAAGACGCTGGCTGCTAGTAATATTATTTGCAATTTGTACAATAAATAAACTCCCATTGTCGTAATCGTCCATCGGTTCGTATTTATTTTCATCCAATAAATTGTTAACAAATTCTGGTGTACTATTGCTGTGCCCTACCACCAGTACATTTTGCCCCAGGTGATTGTTCTTAAATTGATTTATATCTATGGAATTCGGGTCGTAATAAGTGACATCCAAATCCTGTTTTACAGCAGAAGGAGCAGCGGTCATGGCAGTCCTTTCATAATCGGTAGTATAGATAGCATCAAGAGGGATGTCCTTAAGAATTTCTGCCCAATGCATTGCACGCCCCAAACCTTTTTGATTCAGTTCAGGATCTGCATTTCCAGGGTCGCTCCTGTCTTTTTCCGCATGCCTGATAAAGTAGAAAGTGGAAATTACTTCTTGTTCTGGTTCTGCCATTTTAGACTCTTGCTTACAGGATAGAACACAAAAGAATATGGATGATAAGAATAAAAGTTTAAATATTTTCATACTCGGATGGTTTGATTATTTTTGTCAGCATGCTCTTATGTAACTGAATTTCGGTGAAATTAGTATGTTAAACCCATGTTTTTTACTTGAATATGCTCAAAAGAAACCTCTTTGTTTGTTTGGTTTTAACGATGATTTCGATGGTTGCTCAGGAGCCAGATTTACCTACGGATTTTAGACAGCATAATCTTACAGAATACAATAGCAGTTTATTAAGTCCCGTTTTTTCTTTGGACCGTAATAATCCGCAATCCATTGCATTGTGGACCCGGTGGCAATGGCAATCCATTGATGCTGACCCAACTACCTTATTTTTTAATTATACCAGAAAACTAAGTGAGCCATCCGCTGTTGGTGCTGGTTTCTTTCAAAACAACACTGGAGTTTTTGTCAATACTGGCGGAATCCTTAACTATGCGCACAAATTTTATTTAAACAGTGCTACTTCCATTACTGTCGGAGCAAATTTAATAGGCTACCAGCGGGAACTGGCAGAGTCGTTTAATCCAATTCCCGATCTTGATTTTCCTCAGTTCGAAGAAAGGAATAGCTTTATCTTTCAATTGGCTCCAGCGGTTCGATTGCAATACTATACATTTAGCTTTGCTATCGCTATGGAAAACATAATTGACTACAATTTTACGGAGAGTGAAGGCGCCTCTAGTACCACGGGAAAAATATACACTATTTTGGCTAGTTATGACGTACCTCTAGCCCTATTTACCGATGCTTCAAATACCTTTTTACGCCCGTCCATTTACTATAAAAGGTTACCAGAGTTCGATAATCAGTTTGGCTTTAGTGGTTATTATTCTCACCCGAATTATTGGGCCCAGGCTGGTTATAACAGTTTCTATGGAATATCTGTGGGTGCGGGCGGCCATTTCTTTGATAAGTTTTCATTAGGAGCGTTAATAGAATTTGGCACCAGTGGAGAAATAAAGGGCGAAGACCCAACCATTGAGCTTATAACGGCCTTTAGTTTTGGAAAACAAGAGTTTAAGCCAAAAGAGGAGGAAGAAGAGCTTCCTGAAGAATCAGAATTAGAAGAAATAGAAAGAAAGGAAGAGCAAGAACGAATTGCAGCAGACATTGCCTTAAGAGAGGCCGAAAGGCGACAGGATTCTATTGTGCAGAGCCAGAAAGAAATTCGTGATAGACAATTGCGGGATCAGAAAGCACAAGATTCCATTCAGAAAGTCAACAGGAGAGAACGCCGTGCCAGAGAGCGAGAAATGGAGCAAAGAAGACAAGATTCTATTGCTGCGGTAAGAGAAAAAGAAGCTGTGGCCATGGAAGTACTACGACAAGAGAAAAGACGTAAGGATTCTCTGGTTGCGGTCGAAAGAGCTCGGGAACTGGCGAAAGAACAAGAACGAAAAGCTAAACAAGACTCAATAGATAAAGCTGCAAAAGAAGCGCAATTGGCCAAACAAACAAAAGCAATTACGCCAGAGAAAGGGGAGAAGTATGAAGAAGTACAAAATGAAGATGGACTATTGCCAGGGTTCTACTTAATTACCAATGTTTTTGGTACAAAGACCTACTTCAATGCCTTTATGAAGAAACTTACAGAGCAAGGTTTGAATCCGAAATCTTTTTATAGAACGAAGAATAAATACAACTACGTTTATCTGGAGCGTTACAATACCATGGAAGAGGCGCGGAAGGCCAGAGATAGTAAATATGGAGGGAAATATCCGGATAAGACTTGGATATTCAGAGTGATAAGTGAATAAATTATTTCTTAATTTCTTTTTGAATGAGCAGGTCTAAATACGCTATTGTGTTTAATAAGTATTTCCTGTCTTCACTTACAGTGGCCATAGCAATTGCACCTTGAAGCATGGTATACAGCTGTTTGGCAAATTGTAATGGCGTAACAGGTAGTTTGAGTTCATTGTTTTTCACTCCATTTTCTAATACCAGTGCGATTTTACCCTCTATGGTACGTATCGTCTCTGCCGCTGCAGCATGAAGTAGTCTATTGTTGTTTTTAGCGTCAACCCCAACATTTAAAACTGGACAACCACCCATTTTATAAGTAAAGACATCGTAGTTTTTATAAAATTTGGTAAGCTGAAAAAGCTTGTCCAATGCGGTCCCTTCAATCTCCAATTGTTCGTCTATGGCCTGCAATAAGATTTTTGTGTTATGTTCAAAAGCAGATAGAGCCAAGGCTTCTTTATTCTCAAAATTCCCATAAATAGCTCCTTTAGTCAGACCAGTTGCTTCCGTAAGGTCATTCATACTTGTACCAATATAACCCTGTCTACTAAAAATAGGTGCAACGGTGTCAATAATATACGCCGTTGTCTTTTCTGCTTTCGATGCCATAGAATATGCTTTTTAACGAAGATAAAAAAACTATATACTGTATGGTATTAAAAATAAAAAAACCTTCTCATATAATTACAAGAAGGTTATTTACTACTGGAGTTCTGTTACTTTACCAGTTCGTTATGGTTTCTGAAGACGAGTTTATCATCAAAAGCGTCGATTAACACAATACTATCGGTTGTTATTGTTCCACTGAGGAGTTCTTTGGACAAGGTATTGAGAACTTCTTTTTGGATAACCCGTTTTATGGGTCTGGCACCGTATTGTGGATCAAATCCACGATCTGCCAGATAGGCAATGGCCTCATCTGTAGCGTCAATTGTAATATGCTGTTTCGATAACATTTTACTCAAGCCAGATAATTGAAGTTTTACAATTTCCGTAATGTCCTCTTTATTTAAAGGAGTAAACATAATTATATCGTCTATCCTGTTTAGAAACTCAGGTCTGATAGTCTTCCTTAAGAGCCCTAAAACTTCTATCCGAGCGGTTTCAGCCGCCGATTCCAAATCGGGTATGGTTTCATATTTTTCCTGGATAATATGGCTCCCGATATTACTGGTCATGATGATGATTGTATTTTTGAAATCAGCAACCCTTCCTTTATTATCGGTGAGTCGACCCTCGTCCAGAACCTGTAAAAGTATGTTGAAAGTATCCGGATGTGCCTTTTCAATTTCGTCTAAGAGAACAACGGAATAGGGTTTTCTACGAACTGCCTCCGTTAGCTGTCCTCCTTCATCGTAACCAACGTATCCAGGGGGTGCTCCCACAAGCCTGCTTACCGAATGTCTTTCCTGATATTCACTCATGTCTATTCTAGTTAGCGCATTCTCGTCATCAAATAAATAGGAGGCAAGGGTTTTTGCTAGCTCCGTTTTACCTACACCGGTAGTTCCTAAGAAAAGGAAGGATCCTATAGGTCTTTTTTCATCCTGCAAACCTGCTCTACTTCTTCGGATGGCATCGGAAACAGCATTTATAGCTTCATTCTGACCAATTACCCTTTTGTGCAAGACATCCTCTAATTTTAATAACTTATCTCTTTCGCTTTGCAACATTTTTGTCACGGGTATTCCAGTCCATTTGGCAACTACTTCTGCAATATCGTCCGTAGTTACTTCCTCTTTTATTAAGGTGCCTTTTTCTTGTTGCAGGGCAAGTTCCTTTTGCAACTGATCCAGCCTTTCCTGTGCATCCTTTATTTTGCCATAGCGAAGTTCTGCCACAGCCCCGTAGTCACCATTTCTTTCTGCTCTTTCTGCATCCACCTTGTAGTTTTCAATATCCAGTTTTGTTTTTTGAATATTGTCTACAACAGATTTCTCGCTTTCCCATTTAGTAAAAATTTTTATACGATCCTCTTTTACATTGGCGAGCTCTGCATTTAAGGTCTTTAGTTTAGCCTTGTCATCCTCTCTTTTAATTGCCTCAATTTCAATTTCCAACTGCATTATTCTGCGGTCCATGGCGTCTAATTCTTCTGGCTTGGAATTAATCTCCATTCTAAGTTTGGAAGCCGCCTCGTCCATTAAATCAATTGCCTTATCCGGAAGGAACCGGTTGGTGATATACCGTTGAGAAAGCTCTACTGCTGCAATTACGGCTTCGTCCTTTATTCTTACCTTGTGATGCGCTTCGTACTTTTCCTTAAGACCTCTTAGAATAGAGATAGCACTCTCCGTATCGGGCTCGTTAACGATTACTTTTTGAAAACGTCTTTCCAAGGCCTTATCTTTTTCAAAGTACTTTTGATACTCGTCTAAAGTTGTTGCACCAATTGCTCTTAATTCGCCTCTTGCCAGTGCAGGTTTTAAAATGTTTGCTGCATCCATGGCACCCTGACCCCCACCGGCTCCGACTAGAGTGTGAATCTCATCAATAAACAAGACGATATTGCCATCTGATGAGGTGACCTCTTTTATAACAGCTTTCAGTCTTTCTTCGAACTCCCCTTTATATTTGGCCCCTGCAATAAGCGCACCCATATCTAAGGAGTAAATGACTTTGTCTTTTAAATTCTCTGGAACGTCCCTTTGTACAATTCTATGCGCAAGTCCTTCTGCAATAGCGGTTTTACCGGTACCAGGTTCTCCTACCAGCATCGGATTATTTTTGGTTCTTCGCGATAGAATCTGAAGAATTCTTCTAATCTCTTCATCTCTTCCTATGACAGGGTCAAGAGTACCTTTATCTGCCATTCCATTGAGATTTCGCGCGTATTTGTTTAAAGAGTTATAGGTATCTTCAGCACTTTGTGAAGTTACTTTATCACCTTTACGTAATTCGGTTATCGCTGTGGTAAGAGCCTGTTCCGAAACACCTTGATTTTTTAATATTTGGGCTATTTTGCTCTTTGATTTAAAAATGGCAAGAATTAAATGCTCAATAGAAACAAATTCATCTTCCATTTTTCTAGCAATTGCACTAGCTTCATTGAGCGTTTTTCCTGCTTCCCTCGAGAACATGGTTTCACCACCAGAAACCTTAGAATAGCTATCTAATTCTTTGGATAATATTTGGTTTACCAATTCTACGTTTACATTTAATTTTTTTAGTAAAAAGGGAAGAACATTTTCGTCTACCTCAAAAACTGCCTTCAGCAGATGTTCATTTTCTACTTGGGGGTGCCCATAGCCTTGCGCAATTATCTGTGCTTGCTGTATGGCTTCTTGGGCTTTTATAGTGAAATTATTTATATTCATTCGATTTATATTTTGATGTTAATGTTTAATTTTATACCTCAAAAAACAACAACCTTACCAAGTAGTTTAAAGCGACAAGATGACGCATAAAACTATAAAAATTATGACAATAAGTCATGTTTTAACATCTTAAAGTGAATAATTGTAAGTAGAGCTATGGGAATATTTAAAGGAATTTTTGAAAATAAGGGTAATAAAAGGTCGACTCAAGAAGAGAAAGTCTGGGAAGAGTTACAAAGTTTGGAGCAGCTAAACCAACTTATTGAGGACTCTCACAATAAGCTGCAAGTCATATTTAAACATTCTACAAGTTGTGGACTAAGTAATATGGTCTTTCGCCGGTTTACCTCCGGATATGCCTTAGAAAGGGAAAGTGCACAATTACACTACCTAGATTTACATCGTTATCGCGACGTATCGAATGCAGTGAGTGAAGTATTCGCGGTGGTACATGAATCCCCACAACTCCTCTTAATTCGCAATGGGGAAGTAGTTACGCATAACTCTCATAGCGATATACTATCCATTCCGTTATCCGAGTTTGTATAAATAACCGGATATAAATATCGACTTCTTTATTTACCGGAATCTTTGCCTTACTACGATGTCTTTGAGTTTTAGTTTAAGATCTTCTCCAGCATCATATACCATTTGTTCATTACTAGGGAAGGGTACCGCAACCTGATTTGTAAGGGGTAAAAGGTTGTTGTCTAAGGCTCTTTTGTCCCCGTTGTATTGAGCATAAACATGTTCAAATATAAATTCACTACTCAAGGGATATGAATTTAGCTGTTGTTGGCGACGCAGATCCACATAACTCACATTTCCACTTACCTGAGCTGTTTTTAGTTGGGTGAATTCATAATAATTACAGCTTACGGTTCTAAATCTTTCAATTCTAATTTCGTTACCCAAGCTATCCTTGACTGCTCTTCCATTGTCGTCAAGTAAAATTTCATAGCCGTCCTGAATGTCTTTTTCTTTAATTATTTGTCTTTCCTGCACTTGCTCTGGGGAGACAGCAATTGTCCTGAACGCCACTTGCATTTCATAGTCGTAAGTAATTTCCTCTAAGGGGTTGGTATGGTATTGTGTCCACTCATCATCCAAACCAAAGGTGTTAAAGTTTAGCAATTCTTCCTCTAGTCTAACCGGTACAATTTGTTCGGTTTCGTTCAGCACTTTGACTTTAACATAATCTTGCCCTTTACTGTAGGCGTCTTCCATTTTTATTTTAGTATCAAGATATCCAGGACTAATCTCATTTAAATAGGCAAAATCTCTATAAGCCTTTCTATAGTCTTCCTTAAAAGATGCATTTTGTAATAAGGCAGAGGCATTGTCGTATAAATAATCTGCTAAATTTTCTTTTGCTGCAAGAATGTCGTTATCATAATTTATAAAAGAAAATTGAGCATCTCGTCCTTCTTGTTCTATGTATAATGGAAGAAGGGGCTTGATACGCTCCTGACTCTGCTTCAATTGTTCATAGCTGGTATAAATAGCTTCATAATTCGCAGGATTCCCTTCTTTTTGCAGGAAGTTAATTTTATCTAACTCCCTCTCGGTGTTTTTAGCGAATGCCTCTTCCAGAAGAACGATGTAAGGCTGGTTACTCTTCTTGAATTTATTATCCGCTAAATTTCTTAACGAAGTGTTTATTGCTCGATAATAGTTACCAGAATGGAGCGCTTCTTGTGTTTTCTTTACACCGCCACAGGCAATGAGCAATGCTAAAAATATGGTAGATAGTAAAACTTTTTTCATGATTGTAAATTGTTAGTTTACCATGGATATTTCAATAGCCATGCCAAATCCTTTATTTCTCATAACGAAAAAGGTTGAACAATCGTATAATCTCGATAAAGAGTAAAGATTTACTAAAACTATTATCTGGCGGGTAACAACTTGGTAGTTACCTGACCAAAACCAATTCTAACTTCTTTATTTCTGCAATGACCACTTAAAACAACGGTATCATTGTCCTGGATGGAACTTCGTGTAGCACCACCTTTTAGGGTTATCGGTTTGGTTCCCATCCAAGCTAGTTCTAACATGGATCCATAAGAATTCGGAGTACTACCAGATATGGTGCCGCTACCCATTAGATCTCCACTCACCACTTTACAGCCGTTAGAGGTGTGATGCGCTAATTGTTGGGCCATGGTCCAATATAAATTCTTAAAGTTAGACTCACAGATAGTTGTGGGTTCACCGCCCTCGGGGGTAATAGATACCGAAAGATGGATGTCAAAACTATGTTTGCCTTTCTGACGTAAATAGGGCAGAGGCTCTGGATTTTGTTCGGGACTGTCTACGCGAAACGGTTCTAAAGCATCAAGGGTGACTATCCAGGGAGACATAGAAGAAGCAAAGTTTTTAGCCATAAAAGGTCCGAGGGGAACATACTCCCATTTTTGCATGTCCCTTGCGCTCCAATCGTTGAATAAAACCATACCAAAAATGTATTGCTCTGCATCCTCTACTGCTATGGGTTCCCCAATCTTGTTCGCATCTGTGGTAATAAAACCCATTTCTAATTCAAAATCGATCATCTTCGAAGGACCAAAAACAGGTTGGGTCGCACCCTTGGGCATCGTTTGCCCGGATGGTCTCTGTATATTGGTTCCGCTAACTACAATGGTAGAACTTCTACCGTGGTAACCAATTGGAATATGCAGCCAATTTGGAAGTAGCGCATTCTCCGGATCCCTGAACATACTGCCAACATTTGTTGCGTGTTCTTTGCTGGAATAGAAATCCGTATAATCACCAATTTGCACTGGAAGTTGCATTTCTATTTCTTCCATTTTAAATAGTACCGTATTTTGATCTTCTGGGTTGTCTCGAAGCAATGGGTTGGAACTATCAAAAATCTCACTAATTCTATCGCGTACAAGTCTCCACGTTTTTTGCCCGTCGGATATAAAATCGTTTAAAGTATCTTGCAAAAAGATGTCGTCCGTTAAAGGAATACCCTTGAAATAACCTAGTTGGTGCAGTGCTCCCAGGTCTATCGCATAGTCTCCGATACGGGTGCCTATGGTAATTACATCATCCCTGGTTAAAAAGACTCCAAAGGGAATATTCTGGATAGGAAAGTCAGAATTTGATGGGACTTCAATCCAAGATTTTTTTGACGGATCATTTGCTTTTATAGGCATAAGACAATTGTTAATTGATGTTTAATAAAATCCTTATCAAATATATTATTTTCTTCTAATTAAAGTTTTTCAATTTGTACTTTTACCGCTCATTTAACAGAAGACATAAATTATGGAACGCGATCACGAGATATTTGACTTAATTGAAGCTGAAAAACACCGTCAATTAAGTGGTATTGAACTCATTGCATCGGAAAATTTCACCAGTCCAGCGGTAATGGAAGCATCAGGTTCGGTTTTAACCAATAAATATGCTGAAGGTTACCCCGGGAAGCGGTATTATGGAGGATGTGAAATTGTGGATCAGGTAGAACAATTAGCTATAGACAGAGCAAAAGAACTTTTCGGCGCTGTTTATGCTAATGTGCAACCGCATTCAGGATCGCAGGCCAATGCTGCTGTCTTTCAGGCCTGTTTGCAGCCAGGCGATACTATACTCGGATTTGATCTTTCCCATGGAGGACATCTGACCCACGGGAGTCCGGTTAATTTCTCAGGAAAGCTTTATCGTCCCGTTTTCTATGGGGTAGAAGAAGAGACGGGAACTCTGGATTACGATAAAATTGAACGTATAGCCCAGGAAGAGAAACCCAAACTTATTATCGCGGGAGCATCGGCCTACTCCAGAGACATGGATTTTAAAAGGTTCAGAAGTATTGCCGATAGTGTTGGTGCACTTCTCTTGGCTGATATAGCACACCCAGCGGGTTTAATTGCTAAAGGGATTTTAAATGATCCAATTCCACACTGTCATTTTGTTACTACGACAACACATAAGACCTTACGAGGCCCCAGAGGAGGTCTGATCCTCATGGGGGAGGATTTTGATAACCCTTTTA
This sequence comes from uncultured Eudoraea sp., assembly GCA_964636005.1. Classification (GTDB taxonomy): domain Bacteria; phylum Bacteroidota; class Bacteroidia; order Flavobacteriales; family Flavobacteriaceae; genus Eudoraea. The sequence goes on along the minus strand of CAZWPZ010000165.1, from coordinate 47,489 downwards.
ATATTAGACTGAAAAATGGAAACTTAAGAAAGATGTCTGCTCTTATTAATCTAGCAGTGTTTCCTGGAAATCAGGGCGGTCCCTTAGAACATATAATTGCAGCCAAGGCAATAGCTTTTGGAGAAGCACTTAGCGATGATTTCCTGCATTATATGCTCCAGGTCAAGAAAAACGCCTCTGCAATGGCTGCAGCGTTTGTAGAGAAGGGGTACAAAATAATTTCAGGAGGAACAGACAATCATATGATGCTGATTGATCTCCGAAATAAAAATATTACAGGAAAAGAGGCTGAATATATTTTGGTGAAGGCAGATATTACAGCAAATAAAAATATGGTTCCTTTTGATGATAAATCTCCTTTTATAACCTCAGGAATCCGATTTGGGACTGCAGCCATTACTACACGAGGTCTGAAAGAAGAGGATATGTCGCTAATTGTTGAGCTCGTAGATAGGGTTATAAGCAACCCGGAGAATGAAGAAGAAATTAATCAGGTAAAAAAAGAGGTCAATGCTTTGATGGAGCATCGACCTTTATTTAGTGCTAACTAATACGGAGGTTAAATCACATGGGGGAGAATATGTGAATTTTGGTTGCTAGTCATTTAACATATGTAAATCACCAGGAATAAAACTCCTTTCTTTTAAATTGTATATTTGGGCATCTTCAAAGGATTCAAAGTATAAACCCCAATATTTAAAGTAATCTCGTTGGTGGTTGTTGTTTAGTCTTATGTTCCTTATTTGTGTGTTGTTTTCAAAAATATCTTCCCCGAAAACCGGTATATATATTTCGAAGGGTGTTTCGGACATCTTTTTTGTAAAGTAGACATAGTGCGCCGCAATATGTTGTAAGATGGTATTCAACTGTTCCTGAACGCTATTCGTATATATATTCTTTATAATAATGGAAGAGTCTTTGAGATAAATAGAAAACTCTTCTATATCCAGTGCTTTGGCATTTCTGTCCTGTAAGTGAATAAAGGCTTCCAAGAGAGGAGAGATTTTACTATCGTTTGCTGTTGTTCCCCAATTTCCTTTTTGTAATTGGGACAATACTTCCACCAAACTGAAATTACACTCCAGCTCAATTATTAAATTGGTGTGAAAGCTTTCTTTAGGAATGGTCCGGACTATGGCATTGGAATAGTAGACCTTTTCTAGATAATTTGTAAAATCATCTAGTCCTAAAACTTCAGGATTTTGACCAATTTTAAGATCAAAATGGTCTTTAAATTTATTGAGGGGGTTTTGCATAGATATAAAATCAGGTTGATCTATATCAAAATTAAATTTAAAAAACTACAGTAGGTTATAGAAAAACCATAGAATTATTATGGTTTTTCTATAATATTTAAAGAAAATTATATTTCGATGTCAATTGGAAATCTTCTACAGGAAACCTCTTTTTTGAGCTTCCACAATAAGTGCCTGATCTGTTTGTTTTTCTACTCCGAAAAGGGACTTTAGGTGCCGTTTTCTGTTTTCAATACTGGGCAGAGAAAGTGAAATATGGTTTACCATATCTTTTGTTTTACTACCCATAGATAATTGATAGAGTATTTTTTTGTCATTTTCGTCGAGTACGATATCGTCATTCGCCATTTTTTTTCTTATGGCCGCCAATGCCTTTTGTGTATAATAAGGCGGATTGTTAATTACGATAGGTACCATTGTCTCTAAGGATAATTTATCTATTTCCGTTTTCACCATATATCCCTCTGGATCTACGGTACTAAGAATACTATTTATCCTGTAGTTGTCACTAAACGAAGACATAAATACTATCTTGGTATTAGGAACAACACTTCTAGCGTAAACGCCTAAGTCTTCCCCATTTCTATTAGATTCTTCACCACTCAATTGAATATCGAGTAACAGAATATCATAGCTTTTTGATTTTTGGGTCGATAAATCAATCTTTTCCTTAGCTTCCGAATAGGATTTTGCAGTTTCTACTACTACATTAAATTCTTTAAAGTCGGCATCTTCTAAGATAAATTTATATCCCAGAGTGGTCATCTCATGATCGTCTACGGCTAATATTCGAATGGTACGCATGGTATGATTTTCTATTGCAATATAATAAACATATTTACGATCTCTGGGTTGCCCAATGAATAGGAATTTCGAGAGATACAGAGGTGCCAATATCGGGAGCGCTGGTAATCTGCCATGTACCGTTTAGTCTGCTGATGCGAGACGAAATATTTTTATGACCTATTCCTTTTTTATTTTTGTGGCTGTCGTACCCCATCCCATCGTCCTTGTACGAAATCTCTAGCTGGTCTTCTCTGGAATCCATGGTTACAACTATTTTTTTAGCATGAGCATGCCTAATCGTATTGTATAGTAGCTCTTGAAAAATTCGATAAAGATTTACTTTGATATCCCCACTTAGAGAATCCCAATCCACCTCTTGGTTGTATTGTAAGTCATGGGATATGTCATTTGGTTTGCAATTTTCTGTAAACAATGCCTCAAGAGAGGTCATAAAATTGTTAAACTGTTGATGGGAAGAGTGGTTTAGCTGATGCGAAATTGTCCGCAGTTCTTCCTGAACGTCTTGTAGTTTTACGATAGCATCTTCTCTAATATTTATGGCCTTATCGTCCGATTTCTTATTTAATCCCAGCAATATCATTCGGATACCATTTAGTTGCCCAAGAACACCGTCATGTAGTTCTTCTGAAATACGCCTTTGTATATTTTTTTTGCCCTCTTCAATTTTTTGGTTTTGCGATAACATAAGGTTAAAAACCTCTTGGTTGGTTTCTTGCTGTTGCTTTAAAAAGAGAAGTTTTTCATTCTTTGCTCTTTGGTGTATAATTATGTAAATGGCAAATGCCAAAAGAAATAGTCCAACAGCTATACCTACCCAAAGTCGTTTCTGTTTGGTAAGAACTTCGTTCTCCTTAATAAAGGTATCTGTTTCAAATTGTATTCTTGTGAATTTATTACGGACTTTACGCTCTTGTTCATTTAGACTGTCGTTTAACAGAACATACTTTTTTAAGTAATCCGAGGCGTTTTGTGGTTCTATTACGGCCATTATTTTTAAGGTGGCCAGGGTTTGATTGTATGTGCTAGATGCTCTAGATTGCTCAAGAGATTTAATCGCGTGTTCCGTTGCTTTTGTCGTGTCTGTTCGATTTAAAAAATATTCCGCTAAGTGATAGTTTGTTATTGATGCATCCTCCAAGTTGTTTAAACTATCCTGAATATCTAAGGCTTTGTAAAACATTTCAGAAATATTCTGGTTTTCTCCGGATTTGAAGCGGCTATATGTCAGGTTGTCTAAATAAAGCGCATAATCTTCGGGATGTTTTTCCAATAAGCCTTCCGTACTGAGTGCTTTTTTAAAATAGGGTATGCCTTTAGCGTAGGCACCTTCTGCCTTATAAGAATTACCAATATTGTTGTACAGGCTGTTTTGTAATTCCTGCTTGTCGGGAGTTGCCTCAATATTGTCCAGATATTCCTGGGCCTGTGCGAAATACTCCTGCGACTGCTCAAACTGTTGAAGGCTTTTTGTAACCGACCCCAAGAGGTTGTAACATCTAAACAAGTGTTTGGAATCGTTTAGTTCTGCAAAACCTTCGATGGCTTTTACGGTATTAATCTCACTACCTGTAAAATCCTTTATATCTTTTTGCATCACAGCCATATTGTAATACATAAGGCTACTCTCAAATTCATTGTTTAAAGAGCTGTATAATTTTTGAGCTTTTACAAAGGCTTGGTAGGCACTATCTCTAATAAATAAGGAGTTGTAATGCGTACCCAAGTCCCAATATGCACCTGCGGTATATAGAGAATCTCCTAATTCCTGAGAGAGCCGAATCACATCGGTATTGGTTTTCTTAAATCGCGAAGTGTCTCCTATTTCTAAAGTGACTATGGAGTAAGAAGAAAGTTGTTCTAAGCGAACAGAATCGTTTGAAATGTTGTAAATATGATGGTCTAGTTTTTCTAATAAAGCAGTTTGGCTAGCCCCAGACATCTCTTCATTCTCCAAAGTTTCTAGCCAGATACTTATACTATCCTGAGCTTTAGTCAACGGGTTATGCTGTTGCTCATCTAACTGATTTTGACAAGAACCCCAAAAGAAGACCGCAGAGATGCTAATTAAAAGGCATTTAAACATAGTAAAGTCCATGAATTAGGTACTAGTTCAAATGTAGGATAATAAAAAAAGCCCTAAAAAATTTTTTAGAGCTTTCTGATACTGTATTTAAACTAAGGCTTACAAGGCATTCTTAAATGCAATGTACAGGTTCAACTAGTTTGTTCTTGGAATTAGCTGCGAGTCCTTTTTATTGCTGTGTTATCGTCTCCGTCTGCGGCTTTTTCATAAAGAGCCTGATCTTCGGATGTACTGTCTGCCTCACATGAATACATCCCTACACATAGTACAAAAACAGACAAAATGCTTATTACTTTCTTCATTTTACTTTAATTTAGGTTGATTTAAGTTTCTTAGTACAATAACCTAAACTACAAGTTTTTAGACAGTTACCTTGGGCTTGTCTGCTTCTTTTAGTGAAACCAACGCCTCTGTGAGTGAAAGTCTGTTTTTTGTGAGGATGTCGTTAGTTAAGGGGTGTTATGACATTTTTGGATAAGGCCTTTTTGAGCCCATCGATGTTTTCCTTATACGATTTTGAGAAAGGCAGTTGTGTGGCTTTACCCTTTAAATAACAATAGGATTTACCGTAATTAATTCTCGAAACAAAATTGGTATTTACGATATAGCTCTTGTGCACTCGAATAAAATTTTCTGGCAATTGATTCTCAAAGTGTTTTAATGTTTTAAAAGCACTTATACTGCGCCCATCTTCCATAAAGAAATCAGTAGAATTATTATCAGCTTTCAGATATAAGATGTCGTTCGTATCCAAATAGTGAAAGTCTTTATAAGATTTTAAACAGATGGTAGGCGTGGCTACTTTTTCAGGAAGATGATTCTTCAGTTTCAACATGGTCTTTCTGATGTCGAACTCATTATAAGGCATCAGCCAATAGTCAAAAAAGTTACTTTTTATAGCTTTATATGCATATTCCTTTCCTTTAGAAATACCAATGATCAAAGGGATGCTTTTTAGATATTGGTAGAGTTCGGACACCATGCCAAAGTAATCGTGTGCCTGCTCATTTAAATTTATGAAAACAATATCTGGTGTAAACTTAAGAATAAGATTTAAGCCTTCATCACTGTCTCTAGCTTCTCCAAGGCACAAAAATTCTCCATAGTCTTCTAAATAATGTTGAAGTTGTAATTTAGAAGTGGCTTCGGAATCAATAATGGTGTAAGAGTACTCCATGCCTAGCTATTTGGGTACAAAGTAGTAAACGTATTTCACAAGCTACTATAAAAAAACCATAGAATATCTATGGTTTTAGCTACTTTTCGTTAAAATACACCCATCTACAAGGCAAGATTGATCTAATTTTCCACTAAAGGTCCAAAATCGTCTCAAAAGCCCCAATATCCGGATCTATTGTACGATCCCTTCCTATGATATCATTTGGCACTTCGAGCGCTGCTTCCAATTGTGCATTACCTATAGCAGCGGAATTAGCACCGATACGAAAATCTTCCGTAAAAGTGTTTTTAAAATCGGCAGACTGGTTTAACAAAATATTTTCGTAATAATCTGTATTTTCAAAGTCGTAATAAGGGTTCATCGAGCCTGTTCCTTCCAAATCTCTATACTTGATAAGAGCATTGGTAAATTTAAAACTAAAGAGGCCCTGTTCATTTCCAATAAGGTTCAACTCCATAAACGAATTACCGTCTACAATACAATTGGTAAATTCTGCTGTCAGGTCATTTACCCTTCCTTGATATTGATTGTTAAGTTGCAAGGCTGCACCTGTCCGGAATCCATTGCTCCAATAATTGGCAATGGTACTGTGAAGAAAACGGTAGTTACCACCACCTCTGCACACCAGGCTTCCAAAACCAGCACTTCCCAATACCAGGTTCTCTGCAGTAATATTGGTCGATATTGCTTTTAAAGCATTATTGGAACTGTTGTATATTCTGGAATTGGTAATGGTTGCTTGCGGTAGTAGCGCCTCGCCATTTCCTTCAATGTAAAGACCTGTTGTTGCGTTTTTTATGGTTAAATGGTTTATGGTATTATACATACTTCCTCTGGCAAGGTAAATTCCTTCCCATTGCCCGGGGATAGTACTAAATCTGGGTTCTAATCGATCTCCTTCAAAAATCACTTCGTTCTCTAATAACACACTGTCACGACTCAGGCTTCCATTAATAACGAGCCGACCGCTATCACCGACCACGATTCCAGAATTTTTATGAAAATGCACCCGAACTCCTGGATCCATCAAAAGTGTTTTATTGGCATCTACACCTGCAAAGCCATATATTACATAGGGCTTTTCATTAGTGAAATTTAAATCGCCATCCTCTAAAATAAAACCTTCTACTATAATCTCTTCTCCGTTATTGTCATAGCCCACAGTTATGGTTTCTCTACTGCCATCTGGATTCTTTTCAGGGTACAGGAATACAGCATCTCTTACCAGCGTTACTAATTCTACTTTTTGCTCTATACTCCCCTGGTCAAATATTATGGCATCGGTATATAAAAATTCATCTACCCCCATATCACTTACGTCTAAGGTAGTTTCTATGAAGATGTAGAGGCTGTCTTTTGCCAGAAGTGGAACGCTATTGAATGTTTTCCCAGCTACCCCGTCGACATTAAGCCTGTAGCCACTATTTTCTCCTTCAGTCAGACGGATTTGAGGAATTTGAACATCTGTATTGGAATTGTTATAAACCTTCAGTGAATAAGTGCTGCTACTAATAGAACTAAATATAGTATCTAGATAAACCGTGTCTCTTGAAAAGCGAAGTTGTCCGTTACTCGTTTCGTATTCAAAATCTTTTCTGCAAGAGGAATAGAAAATGATAAATAGTAAAATAGAAATGGATAGTACTATGCTTCGCATAATTATTTACCAGGATACTTAGTGACCTTGTTAAAAATAGAACGTATCTCCTCTGAAATTCGTATAGGTTTTAAATTTTTTGGATTTAGTAAACACCACTTCGTTTTGGACCGCACTACAAGTTGTTCTGTGCGGGTATTAAACATTTCAACTACTCTTATAGATAAGGCTCCTTTTGAACTTTCTATATAGGTATGAATAAGAATTTCATCACCCAAAACTGCGGCATTATTATAGTCGATATTATGATTTAATACCACCCAAATTGCTTTTTCCCGAATACTTTCTGAAACAAGGGCGTTCCAATGTTCTTTAGATATGTCTTGTATCCACTGAACAAAGCGTACATTGTTGACATGATTTAAGTCGTCCAAGTCTTCTTCAGAAACCTGGATTTTCTTTTTATAAGTATCCATTTATTTTGGGGTGAATTTGACTTCAAATAAGGTGTCCCAATTTTTACCAGTTACAAAGAATGTCTCTCTTTCCGGGTGATAGGCAATTCCATTCAGCACATCCAGATCATTATGCTGCTTTACGTTCTCTTTTAATCCAGCCATATTGATAACTCCTTCAATCGCGCCACTTTTAGCATCAATTATCATTATGCTCTCTTTTTGCCAAACATTGGCGTAGATCTTCCCATTTACATACTCAAGTTCGTTCGCCATATTAAATATCGACTTATTTGTCACAATCTCTATAAACGACAATTCCTGTAAGGTAGCCCCGTCTAGTAGCCAAATTTTCTCTGTTCCGTCACTTTTATAGATTGTTGTTCCGTCATTACAAAGCCCCCATCCTTCTTTACTCTGACCATATTTAAATTCATCAATTTGTTCAAAATTTTTAAGATGGTACGATCTTCCGAACCCGCTTTTCCAAGTTAGCTGGAATAATTTTTCATTCAGTATGGTAATTCCTTCTCCAAAATGCGGTTTCTCCAGATCTTGTTGTAAGAGTACTTTCCCAGTTCTGTAGTCTATTTTTCGAATGTAAGACTTTGCTCTGCCTCCGCTTCCCGTTCCTTCGTATAAAGTGTCTTTGTAGAACTCCAAACCTTGCGTATAGGATTTTAGGTCATGCGGATATTCATTAACTATTTCATAAGTGTAAATAGTTGGAGGATCTTTTGCCAGAACCTTTATATTGGTAAATACCTCTGCTGTATTATTCTCATATTCAATAACCGCCTTTAATTTCTTATTTCCTAGTTTCGTAATATCCAGTGAAAGTAAATTATCCTGAAGATTAAGTATCTCTCCGTCAATGGAATACTTTACATTGCTAATAGCTTTATCCTTTTTATTTTTTATGCTTACCCCTATACGATCTTTGTGTTGAAAAACTTTCTTTTTAGTATCTATTTCTATCTTAAAAAGATCGGCGGAGGTCACTTCCCCATTACATGCAAGAAATAGAATGCCTATGAAAGATGAAGTAAAAAGCTTAAAGAGACTCATATGGTCGTATTATTAGTCAGGAATTGAATTACTAGGATTGTTTTAAGAAACTTTAGTAAAAAAAATATTTGAATGCAAGCGAAAATAAGACCCTTAAACGATTGTAGCAAATTTAAATTGATTGTATATTTGCCGCCGGGCAAGTCCTACACGACCAGCTCCTGCAAAATCCCCCAGGGTGGGAACGCAGCAAGGGTATGCGGTCGTAGCGGTGCGATGTAGGTAGCTTGCCTTTTTTCTTTTTATAATACCTACCACTCTCTTTCCATTTGATTCCAATTTCACCCCCTATTTTATGGCTGTGGTAAAGGCCTTATTTCTAATGCTTTTTTTGTTTCTTTGCGACTATTATGGCTACAAAAGTGGTATTGATAACAGGAGGCTCCTCTGGAATAGGGAAAGCTATTGGGTCTTACTTAAAATCCAAGGGTTATATAGTATATGGAACGAGTCGGAATCCAGCTGCATATGACCGTTTTTTTGAATTTCCTTTGCTTAAACTTGATGTGCGAGATAAAAATGGGGCAGAAGCACTGCTTAAGGAGGTATTTGACAAGGAGGGCAAGGTAGACGTATTAATCAATAACGCAGGTATGGGTATAACCGGTCCTATTGAGGAAACTTCTATAGAAGAAATGAAGAACGTATTTGAGACGAACTTTTATGGTCCCATTCGTTTGATTCAGGCTGTATTACCTATTATGCGAAAGCAAGGTTCCGGTTTAATTATAAATATAACATCTATTGCAGGTTATATGGGATTGCCTTACCGCGGAATATACTCTACATCAAAAGGCGCATTGAGCTTATTAACCGAAGCGCTCAGAATGGAAACCAAAGATTTTGGAATTAGAATTACAGACCTGGCACCTGGCGATTTTTCTACCAATATAGCAGCGGGCAGATATCACTCACCTATACTGGAAACTTCCGCATACCACGCTCCATATAAGAAAACTTTGGATCTTATGGATGAACATGTAGCCGAGGGTGAGGATCCTATCCTTGTTGCTAAACAAGTTTTAAATATAATTACAGAAAAAAAACCTAAGGTTCATTATACGGTGGGAAGTAGGCTTCAGAAGATATCATTAGTTCTAAAAAGAATTTTACCCGACAAAGTCTATGAACGCTTGTTATTAAACCATTATAAGTTGTAGCTTTACGAACGATTTTTTTACAACTCAAATTCTAAGCAAATATTCATCTAAATTATTATAAAATGAAGTTTTTTATCGATACCGCAAACCTAGATCAAATTAAAGAAGCCCAGGAACTAGGGGTTTTAGATGGGGTAACAACGAATCCATCCCTGATGGCCAAAGAAGGTATTACCGGAAGAAACAATATTCTAAAGCATTATGTAGCTATATGTAACATTGTTGAAGGAGATGTATCTGCAGAGGTTATTTCAACCGATTTTTCCGGAATGATTAAGGAGGGAGAAGAGCTTGCCGAACTTCATGAACAAATTGTTGTTAAAGTACCAATGATAAAGGATGGTGTAAAGGCATTAAAATATTTTACTGACAAAGGTATTCGTACTAATTGTACTTTGGTGTTTTCACCCGGACAAGCTTTGTTAGCGGCCAAAGCTGGTGCAACCTATGTGTCCCCTTTTATCGGAAGATTAGATGACATTTCTACAGATGGATTAAATCTTATATCCGAAATTCGACATATTTACGATAACTATGCCTATGAAACCGAAATACTCGCCGCCTCCGTAAGACACACCATGCATGTTATCGACTGTGCCAAAATAGGAGCAGATGTAATGACAGGGCCATTGTCTGCTATTGAAGGTTTATTAAAACATCCTTTGACCGATATTGGATTGGCGAAGTTTTTAGCCGATTACGAGAAAGGCAACTAGTATAGAAGGAAGCCTGCTAAGGCCTCTTTAAATTAGATAGAGTAAGACCAGGGTTTTATTGGAACGACTTATAGACGTTAGCAAAGGCGTCTACGATTTTGCCATCCTTAGTTATTATGCCACGGTTTGGATCATAAATGACTAAGGTATGCGCTATGTCTTCATAGTCTTTCGTCCAATATTGTTCGGTTTTGTCTAAGTTGGATATTTCCAAAAGACTTTTCCATTTGGCATTGTCTGTTCTGACATTGATTCCTACAAAGGTGTATTTGGGATATTTTTCCTTTAAGTAATTGATGCGCCTGTGCATGTTGTGGAAATGCCTTTTCTCCGGACCAGACCAAAAATAGAATACCACTTCTTTTCCTTCCCCAATATCTTGTAAAGAAACAGAATTACCTTCTACATCAACCACCCAAATCTCTGGTAGGTCGTGTTGAGGCTGCAAGTTCCGAATACCTTGGTACAAGTTGTTAATTTCTCTCATGTGTCTGTTGTTCCCTGAGAGCTTTTTAAAGTCATCTATGAAGATTTCAATGTTTTCCTCCTTATCGTATTTTAATAAGTAGTCAAGAGCCACGTTTCTAAAGAGATTATCCCGGAGTTCATTTTCGGGAACCAGACTATCAATAAGTTTTAATTTGTGTTGGTTAAAATGCAAGTGCTTTTGCATTTGGTCTGGCTTCATCCCACAGTCTTTTTTACAAGACATATACGCCATATTCCCCATATGGTATTTCATAAAATTGTAATAGGGACGATAGTAAGTCAGGCCATTTCCTTCATAATTAATTTCTGACCTATAATCGTAAAAATTCTTTGGTAAATCGTGAATAATTTTATCCCCAACCTTTTTTTTGTGATAAAATGGGTAAGCCTCTTTATAAATATAGGAACCATAAAGGACGCCGGCATTGGCAATCTCATAGGCAGCTTCGCTTATTGCATTCTCTTCTACTAAATCCGTTAGATTGCTCAACTTAGAATCCCTTAAGGAATCAATTTTTTGAACAAATGCCTCCGGCTCTAATGTGTAATACGTGTATACCAGATCTTCTTCCTGCTCCATCACTAGGAATAATTCCACTAAAAAGTTATTTACTACCTCATTAGATCCGGAAAATACAAGGGACTCATCAAAGTCGACCGTATTAAGTCTTATTTGAAGGCTGTCTCCTTTTTCTATAAAAATGTATTGCTCTTCTGGAGCGTGATAAAAATGATAAAGACCTTCCTCTTTTGCATTAAACTCAAACACAAATCTGTTGTCTTCATTTAACTGAGCAGTATCGATAACTGCATCGCCTTTAAAAAGAACGATTTCATCCGAGGTCGGGTTTACAATTTCGCCAGCGAAGTAAACCGCAGAAACGTCTTGTTTTGTGGTTTGGCAACTAGCTATTAAAAATATAAGAGAGTAGAGTAATAATCTTTGCATATAATCTTAGGCTCACATCTAATCTTCAAAATTAGTCAATCCACCATGGCACCTTTGTTAATACACAGTTAAATATTTCTAAACAAAATAGGGCTAGGACCAATTCTGCCAAGGTTGAAAGTAATTGTTTCTAGTTATTTAGTACTTTTGCCGAAATTTTTAAATTATTTCAAATGCTAGCTGTATCCAATCTTTCTGTTCAATTCGGCAAAAGAGTTCTTTTTGATGAAGTTAATATAAGTTTTACTCAAGGAAACTGTTATGGAATAATAGGTGCAAATGGTGCGGGTAAGTCCACTTTTTTGCGAATATTAGCTGGTGAGATAGATGCGACATCTGGCCACGTACATTTGGAATCGGGGAGGAGGATGTCTGTTTTAGAACAAAATCACAACGCCTATGATTCTCACAGTGTTCTGGAAACAGTTGTCATGGGAAATAAACCCCTCTTTCAAGTTAAGAAGGAGATAGATGCCTTATATGCAGATTATAATGATGCTAATGCGGATAGAATAGGAGAATTGCAGGTTACGTTTGAAGAAATGGATGGTTGGAATGCAGAAAGTAATGCAGCCACACTCTTGTCTAATTTAGGGATATCAGAAGACTTACACTATTCCTTAATGTCCGATTTAGATTCTAAACTCAAGGTAAGAGTATTACTTGCCCAAGCTTTATTTGGTAGTCCAGATGTGTTAATTATGGATGAGCCTACAAATGATCTTGACTTCGATACCATTGGGTGGTTAGAGAACTTTTTGGCTTCTTATGAAAACACGGTAATCGTGGTTTCACACGACAGGCATTTTTTGGATGCGGTCTGTACCCATATTGCAGATATAGATTTTGGTAAAGTAAATTCGTATTCGGGGAATTACACCTTTTGGTACGAAAGCAGTCAGCTGGCCGCAAGACAAAGGGCGCAGCAAAATAAAAAGGCAGAAGAAAAAGCCAAGGAGCTTCAAGAATTTATTCAGCGTTTTAGTGCGAATGTTGCTAAAAGTAAGCAGGCAACATCGAGAAAAAAAATGCTTGAAAAACTTAAAATTGATGATATCAAACCATCAAGCAGAAGATATCCTGCGATTATTTTTGAACGAGAAAGAGAGGCTGGAGATCAGATATTACACGTAGAAAATATGTCGGCCTCCTCTGAGGATGGCGAATTATTATTCCGGAACCTCAACCTCAATTTGGCTAAGGGAGATAAGGTGGCTGTTATTTCAAGAGATTCGCGTGCTACCACTGCTTTTTATGAAATAATAAATGGAAATAAGAAGCCAGACCTAGGAACCTTTAAGTGGGGAGTTACAACAACACAATCTTATTTGCCTGCGGACAATTCTAAGTTCTTTAAGGAAGATTTGAGTTTGGTAGATTGGTTAAGGCAATGGGCTAAAACGGAAGAAGAAAAGGAAGCGGTTTATCTAAGAGGGTTTCTTGGAAAAATGCTATTTAGCGGAGAAGAAGCACTAAAAAAATGCACCGTACTTTCTGGAGGAGAAAAAGTTCGCTGTATGCTTAGCAGGATGATGATGATGCGTGCCAACGTGTTAATGCTAGACGAACCGACAAATCATCTGGACTTAGAAAGTATAACAGCATTTAATAATTCTCTAAAGAATTTTAAAGGGACGGTATTATTTACAACACACGATCATCAATTTGCACATACGGTAGCCAACAGGATTGTCGAGTTAACGCCTAAGGAAACCATAGACCGCTATTTAAGCTTTGACGACTATATGTCCGACAAGGCAATTAAAGAGCAAAGAGAGAAAATGTATGCAGTTCATGCTTAGGATAAGGTTCACCTAATTACCGACATTAGAGGCTAATTAGAAAACCTTAAGCGTTATAAAATTTACTGTTCCAAATAGCAGGATTAAAATTCTTGCCTAGAGCTACACCATAAAATAAGACTACTGCCGCTACTGATTTAAACATAAAAAAGAAAACTACCATAAATTCTCCAAGACCATCTTTCTTCGAAAATAACCCTGAAGGAACCAAGGAGGAAGCTATAAGGCTCACGAGCAGAATTAATATCATTAGATTTATCATATTAAGAAACGGCCACACCAATACTTTCCTAAGGGGATGAAGGTCTTTTCCCCATTTGTGAATTAGATAGTAGTAATCGTTATTGATTGGAATAAACAACAATGGGTCGTCTTTGTCTTCCAGTTTAAATAGTTTGGAAGGGGCCATGATTTTGAAACCATCTAAGGTTGTAGCATGTTGTCGTTCTATATTTTTAATTTCTTCAATGGCCTCTTCAGGGATAGTCCCTTTAAAATACTTACTGTCTAGAAAACGGAGTCGGTAGGTAATACAAGTCTCCTTAATATGATTTACATGAAATATTCTAGAAGTGTCTAATAGGTCAAAATCCAATTCATTATGTCTTTTACCAGGCTTCTCCGTGAGTTTGTCTAGCACGGCACTCGTAGAATCAGTAGTATTGTTTAGTACATTGTAAACTTCGCGTAGGAGCTCGTCTTCCTTGCTCCGACCTTTTTTGATGGAACGAAGGCGCTCCTCAATATTAGTTGATTTTATTAACATCTTTTTCTTTTTAGCAATTACTCAAAAATAAGAATTAAGAAGATGGATTTCAATTCTGAACGGAATAATGGATGTGTTAATATTATGTTAAAAGAAAAAATTTGGCTCTGAACAGGAAATATAACCGTGTCATTAGTGTATATTGTCGATAAAATTAATCATTTCAACGATTATTTAAAATAGTTCTAATTAAGGTGAGAATTAAAAACTCCTACTTCTTTTTTCTCTGTTTCTTCTTTGTTGCAATTGTTTGTGGTCAGGAAGATCTTCATCGTCTGAGAACAATACCATCCCAAAACCTTGGTAAACAGCCTACTAATACAATCGAATCTTTAAAGATATTAGAACTGGCATTGAATATTTTGGAACTTGAATATCTGCCTTTGTATGGGAATTTCACCTTTTTTTTACCATCAGACGAGGCCTTAGAAGAGCAAGAAAGAGCCTATGTTACTTCCTTATTTAAGGCAGAAAATCGAAATGCACTTTTCTCCTTTGCTACCTATCATATGGTTGCAGGAAAGTTATCTGCTTCTTCCATTTTAAAGGCAATGTCGCAAGGGAAGGGCAGTGCCCGATTTACTACCGTTCAAGGACAAGAAATCTTAGCCACGCTAGAAGGAACCGATATCGTTTTAATGGATTGTTTCGGAAATAAAGCCATCATTACTTCTGCTGATAAAACACTAGGAAGCAATGTTTTACATGTTATTGACAAGGTTATTCTTGCGGATTAGATAATTTAGCGCAGGGAGGCGCCAAGTTCCCTTTCCAATGCTTTCTGGATTTTACCAATAATTTTGTCAATCTGTTTGTCCGTTAAAGTCCTCGATGTATCCTGCAATGTAAAACTGACTGCATACGACTTTTTGTTTTGGGGTAAACTTTTGCCGGTGTATACATCAAATAAGGAAACATTTTTTAGAAATTTTCTTTCCGAATTAAAGGCAATTTTTTCAATTTCCGAGAAAGATATGTCTTCCTCCAGAAGTAGTGCAAGGTCTCTCCTTACCTCTGGATATTTAGGTATGGATTGAAATAAAATTTCATTCTTTTGCAATAAGTCCAAGACGAAATTCCATTTAAAGTCTGCATGTACTACATCCTGTTTAATATCGAATTTTGCGGCAATGTCGTTCTTTACTACACCTATGCGAACGAGTTCTTTGGCCTGAACTCGAAAAACCACACTTTCTGAATACTCCTTGTATTGTTCAACCTCAATACTATAATTAGCTATGCCTAAACGCTTTAAAACTTGTTCGGCCATGCCTTTTAGAAAATAAAAATCGGAATCTACCGCCTTGGCATTCCAGTGGTTATCGTTTCTTTTGCCAGTCGATATTAAAGAAAGATGTTTTGCCTCGATAAATTTATTTTCTTTTTTGCGATACGAACTTCCAAACTCAAACAGTAATAAATTCGATTTTTTTCTATTGAGATTATAAGAGACTACTTCAAGTCCAGAAAACAAAAGGGATTTCCTTAAGACAGACAGATCATTGCTCAACGGATTTAGCATAGCTACTTCATCTTCGACATCCGCGTCATCTTCAAGAATTGCGTTATACGTAGGCTTACTTAAACTGTTAGTCAGTATTTCAAAAAAACCTTTGTTGGCCAATAAGTCCCCTACGGTTCTTTGAATTTTATAGTCCTCAAATTTTGAACTAGACGCTATAGAGGCAGTAAGTTTCTGTTTTGAATCAATATTGTTATAGCCATATACACGTAATATCTCTTCAATAACGTCTACCTCGCGCTGAACGTCCACTCTATAAAAGGGAATTAATAGTCCGAGTCCAGACTCCGTAGAATTCCGTACTTGTATATCCAACGACGCCAATATAGATTTTATAGTATCTCCCGGTATTTCTTGACCTATTAGATTGTTAATTTTATCTAAGGAGAGAAATACTTGGTAGTCTTCCTTTTTTCTGGGGTATAAGTCAACAATATCGGATGTTATATCTCCTCCTGCAATCTCTCTGATAAGCAATGCTGCTCTTTGCAAGCAATACTCTACATTATTTATATCAATTCCTCTTTCAAATCTAAAGGAAGCATCTGTGTTTAGACCATGTCTTTTGGCAGATTTTCGAATACTTACAGGGTCAAAGTAGGCACTTTCTAGAAATATGGAAGTAGTGTTTTCTGTTACTCCTGTGTTGATTCCTCCGAATACTCCTGCAATACACATGGGTTTTTCTCCATCACATATCATTAGATCCTCCTCGTGTAAGGTTCTCTCTTCTCCATCCAGAGTCATGAATTTTGTGCCTGTGGCTAGTCGTTTCACTTCAATTTTCTTACCGTAAATCCTGTCTGCATCAAAGGCGTGAAGGGGTTGCCCTAGTTCGTGTAGTACATAATTAGTGGCATCAACCACATTGTTTATTGGTTGAAGTCCGATAGCCTTTAGTCTGTTCTGAAGCCAATGTGGAGAGGGTTGAACTATTAGATTACTAATGGTAACCCCACAATATCTCGGAGCAAGACTTGGATCCTCCACGGTAACGTCCATTTTTAAGGACCTATTTTCCACTCTAAAATTGCTTACTGAGGGCGTAATTAATTCGGTAAGTATGTCTTTTTGCTTTAAGCCGGCTTTTAGATCTCTCGCGACACCGTGATGGCTCATCGCATCCGCTCTGTTCGGGGTGAGACCAATTTCAAATACCTCATCTATTTCTAAATCAAAAACTTCAGAGCAAGCGGTGCCTGGTACCTGATCTTCATGGAGTACAATAATACCATCATGATTGCTGCCAATGCCAATTTCGTCCTCAGCGCAAATCATACCATGACTTTCTACTCCCCTTATTTTTCCCTTTTTTATTTTTAGTTCTTCTCCATTAATGGAAGTAAGACAAGTACCAATAGGAGCTACCACTACTTTTTGGTTCTTCTCGATATTGGGGGCTCCACAGATTATTTGTAGCGGTTCCCCATTCCCTATATCCACAGAAGTCAGTTTAAGCCTATCTGCATTCGGATGTTGTTCGCACTCGAGAACCTCTCCAACAACCAGCCCTTTTAGTCCACCTTTTATAGACTCAAATTTTGTAATACCCTCTACCTCAAGACCTAAATTTGTTAGAAGTTCTCCGGTTTTTTCTGCTTCCCAATCAAGTTTAAGGAACTGTTTTAACCAGTTATAGGAAATTTTCATTGGTTAGTTTTAGCCTGCAAAGATAAAACAAAGCTTGAACACATTCAACTGTAGGCTGCCTAAAGAGTTTATTTTTTATTATGATTTTTTGTCGTTATTTCGCTTTTTTAAATTAGATTATTGATATGAGGTATCTGTTGGGATGTATTGGCTGTTTAATAATGTTTTTCGGATGTAATTCTCCTGCCGACTATAGCTTGAAAAAAGGGATTTGGAGAGCTCAATTGACCACGCTAGACAATCAAAAACTTCCATTTACTTTTTCATTAAATCGAAAACCAGATGGTTATCAAATACAAATATTTAATGCCAGGGAGGTAGTAGAGGTAGACGAAATTGAAATAAACGGGGATAGTATCCTAATAAAAATGCCTGTTTTTGAAGGCTACGTCAGCGGGGTTTTTAATGATTCTGTTATACAAGGAAGTTTTATTAAAGAGAGCTTGGATAGAATCGTTCCTTTTACCGCAGCCTTTGGAGACAGTTTGAGATTTGGGTCTAACAAAGAGCCGAAAGTTAATATTTCTGGAATTTGGGAGACTACATTCAGTGCCGATACCGACGATGAATATATGGCTAAAGGTGTCTTTACGCAACAAGATGGGCTCGTCTCCGGAACGTTCAGAACAACGACAGGGGACTACAGGTATTTGGAAGGAAGTATAGACGGCGACAGTTTATTGCTGTCTACCTTTGATGGAGCACACGCCTTTTTGTTTAAAGCCAAGGTAACCGATAGTACACTTAATGGCATTTTTTATTCTGGTAATCATTTTAAGGAACCATTTTTTGCAACAAGAAATGAAGGCTTTGAACTCCCAGACGGAAATAGTCTCACCTTTTTGAATCAAGGCTACGAAGAAATTGATTTTTCCTTTCCCGATAGAAATGGCAGAAAAGTATCTTTAAAAGACAAAGAGTATAAAGATAAAGTGGTTGTGGTTCAAATAATGGGTACCTGGTGTCCGAATTGTTTGGATGAAACAAAGTTTTTATCGGAATATGTTTCTAATTACAATGCCGATGATTTAGAAGTGGTGGCCTTGGCCTTTGAGTATGCGAAAACGGAAGAGTTGGCGATGAAATCAATAGATAGACTAGTGAATAGAGTAGGAGTTTCTTATCCAATTTTATTAGCACAGTACGGTAGCTCTAGTAAGAGCAAGGCAAATGAAAAATTACCCATGCTCAATCATGTATTGTCTTATCCTACGACTATTTATATCGACAAAAAAGGGAAAGTTCGTAAAATACACACAGGATTTAACGGTCCTGCTACAGGGGATAAATACACAGAATTTAAAAAAGAATTTGATGCCTTTATAAAAGAGTTGGCGGCCGAAAGTTAGTACTGTGAGTGGTTTGGTAGTGCTCTAGATTATGGTCGATTTACCCAACCAAATGTTTTCTCGACTAAACGTAAGGTTTTCTTCCGAGTCTGTAATCATAGAAGCGATAAAATCCCCAACCTCCTTCGTTCCACAGCCACTATTTTTATTTATATCTGGAGTGACGATACCTTTTTTCATAGATTTTAAAACGGCAATAACAACTGCTCGAGACTCTTCATCTAATCCAAAATGGTCTAACATCATAGCAACAGATAAAATAGACGCAATGGGATTTGCTTTATTTTTCTCCATTAGATCGGGTCGTATCTCATGAATAGGCTCAAATAGGGAATGGTTGTCCCCAATGGATGCAGATGGTAACAATCCTACTGAACCACCCAAGACTCCTCCTTCATCAGAAAGAATATCACCAAACATGTTACTGGTAAGCAAGACATCAAATTTTTTGGGGCGTAATATCAATTCCATTACGGCCTCTTCTATAAATAGTTCCTCAACGGTAACCTCGGGGTAACTCTCGCTTATTTTTCGAATAACACGCCTCCACAACCTAGAAGTTTCCAAGCCATTAGCCTTATCTATTAAACTTAGTTTGTTTCTTCTTGATTTTGCAGCCTTAAAGGCTAAATGGGCTATTCTGCTTATTTCACTTTCGGAATAGCTACAGACATCCGTAGCTTCCGTCTTATCTTTATTGGTGTGCTTTTCGCCATGATAGATTCCCCCAAGTAGCTCACGGTATACTACAAAGTCTGTCCCTTTAATTATACTCTTGCGTAAAGGAGACATATCAATTAAACTGGGGAATACTTTAACCGGTCTGATGTTAGCAAATAATTCTAATTCTTTACGTAACTGTATAAGTCCACTTTCCGGTCTTATTTGCCCATCAAACTTTCGATTTTGTTTGATGTTTCGAACAGTTCCAAAAAGAATAGTATCCGCTTTCTTACAAACTTCTAATGTCGAATCGGGGAGTGCTTTTCCAGTTTCTCGAATTGCTATTTCACCTACAAGAGCTTCTTTAAAAGTAAAGGTATGGCCAAAAACTTCCGCCACCATTTTCAGGCATTTTTTGGCTTCACCCGTTACTTCGGGGCCAATACCGTCGCCTGGTAAATGGGCAATTTGAAGTTTCATTTATGCAATACTTTCAATATTTATTGGGCTAGATGCAATAATATCGTGAATGTCACTATCCATTACTTCTTTTTTCTTATCGGCGTACTTCAAGAATTCCACGTAGACACTGTCTAATTGAACTTTAGTCAGTTCATAGCCCACTTTTTTTGCTCTGTACGCCAATGCAGCTCTACCACTTCTGGCGGTTAACACAATAGAAGATTCGTTTACCCCAACATCTTCAGGATCTATGATTTCATAAGTTTCCCGTTTTTTAATAACGCCATCCTGGTGGATTCCGGAGCTATGGGCAAAGGCATTAGAACCTACAATAGCTTTATTAGGCTGTACAATCATTCCCATTTTTTGGGAAACCATCTGACTAGTGTCGTAAAGAAGTTTACTGTTAATATTAGTATCGAGGTTCAGATGAGGATGCTGTCTGAGAATCATAACAACTTCTTCTAATGAGGTATTCCCAGCTCTTTCTCCGATACCATTGATGGTACATTCTATTTGACGAGCACCATTGATTACACCTTCTATTGAGTTTGCTGTTGCCAGCCCGAGATCATTATGACAATGGCAGGAAAGTGTGGCCTTGTCAATTCCCTTTACATTTTCTCGCAAATACTTCATTTTGGCTCCGTATTCGTGTGGTAAACAATAACCAGTAGTGTCTGGAATATTGAGTACGGTTGCGCCAGCCTTAATTACAGCTTCACAAACTTTTGCCAGAAATTCATTATCCGTTCTGCCTGCATCTTCCGCATAAAATTCAACATCCTCTACAAATGACTTAGCATACTTTACAGCTTCGACAGCTCTTTCCAGAATTTTTTCTCGGGTAGAATTAAATTTAAACTGTATGTGAGAGTCCGAAGTGCCTATTCCAGTATGTATTCTTGGTCTTTTGGCATTTTTTAGAGCTTCAGCGGCTACTTCTATGTCTTTTTTAACGGAACGGGTAAGGCCACATACAGTAGCAGACTTGACAATCTTTGCTATCTCGTTAACGGAATTAAAATCGCCTGGACTGGAAATAGGAAAACCAGCTTCTATAATATCTACCCCTAACTGATCTAACCTTTCGGCAATTACAAGCTTCTGCTTAGTATCTAATTTACATCCGGGGACCTGTTCCCCATCACGAAGGGTTGTGTCAAAAATATCTACTTTATCTTTACTCATTATTTTTACCTAATTTTACTCACCTATACGAATATATAGCTAGCTGCGGGAATTGCATTGTACTGCTTAATTTATTTACAACGTTAATCTACTTTTTGGCCATAGTAATATTCTGATAAACAATAACTTAAATTATTATTTTTACGATGACAAATGTCAATAAAGACGCCTTATTTGTTTTAGTAAAGTCCTTATCGAAATCCGAAAAAAGACAATTCAAACTCTATGTGGGCCGCCTAGGCGTAAACACAGATGCCAAATTTTTGGCTTTGTTTAATCTTTTAGATAAAAATAAGCAATACGATGAAAAGTCCATTTTAGAAAGTGGTATTGTCAAAAAATCTCAATTGTCTAACCTTAAAGCGCATCTGTACAAACAAATATTGGTGTCTCTAAGACTTAATCCGGTAAACCAGAATATTAGAGTTCAAATAAGGGAACAATTAGATTTTGCCACGATTTTATATCAGAAGGGATTGTACAAGCAGAGTTTAAAAATATTAGATAAAGTAAAGGGAGTTGCTATTGACAATGAGGAAAAAAATATTGCATATGAAATAGTGGAATTGGAGAAAATTATTGAGACCCAGTACATTACTCGAAGTTTGCCAGATAGAGCAGACGAATTAGTAGAACAAGCCAGAGTACTCTCACAGCAAAATGAAATGACCAGTAGATTGTCTAATCTGTCGTTGCAGCTATACGGTATGATGTTAAAAGTGGGTTATGTTCGTAATGACGACGATCTAAAGAGGGTCCGAAAATATTTTAGTCAAAATCTTCCAGAATACAATATGGAAGAATTGGGGTTTAGAGAAAGATTATGGCTCTATAAAGCGCATCTCTGGTATAGTTTTTTGGTTCAGGACTTTTTATCGTGTTATAAGTATTCCGTTAAGTGGGTCGATTTGTTTTACAAAAACGAAAACATGATTTATCTAAATCCGGTTTTCTTTCTCAAGGGCAATCATTACCTTCTAGAATCCTTATTTTTTGTGAAATATGCCTCGCAGTTTAGGGACACCTTAAACAAGATGGAGGGAATTATTGAACGAAAAGAATTTCCTCAAAACGACAATATTTCCTCATTAGCCTTTTTGTATCTGTATTCTAACAAACTTAACCTGCACTTTTTAGAAGGAACTTTTGATAAAGGATTGTACTTGGTCAAAATAATTGAATATGGTATCCAAAAACACAGGGATCGAATTGATGCGCACCACATCATGATTCTCTATTACAAAATTGCATGCTTGTATTTTGGCATAGGTGATAATAAAACCTGTATCAAATACTTAAAGATAATCATTGATAATAAGAGTTTGAAAATGCGCGAAGACCTTATGTGTTTCGCAAGAGTGCTTAGTTTGGTGGCGCACTATGAGGCTGGTATGGATTATCATTTAGAAATTCAACTTAAAAGCACCTATAAGTTCCTATTAAAAATGAATGATTTACAGGCGGTACAAAAGGAAATGATTAAATTTCTCAGGAATTTGGGTGACATTTACCCTCAAGATCTAAAGAACGAATTTAGAAGATTGTATGTCGAACTGAAGAAATACGAAGATCATCCCTATGAGAAAAGGGCATTTTTGTATTTAGACATACTTTCCTGGTTAGAAAGTCATCTTCAAAACAAGCCGGTTGGAGAAATTATTCGGGAAAAGGCACTCGCGCTGACAAGGTAAGTTTTTCTAATCAAGACAGGCGTTCCAAAGAACATCTGAAGGGGGAGGAGCGGTAATATTCATAACCTCCTTTGTGACAGGGTGTTCAAATTTTAAATGCCGGGCATGAAGATGGATGCTCGCATCTCTATTACTCCGATCGAAACCGTATTTAAGGTCGCCTTTTATTGGACAGTTAATATAACTTAGCTGGGCTCTAATTTGGTGGTGTCTTCCCGATTGCAAGTCTACCTCAAGTAAATAGTATTTCTGAAGACTCTTTAGCACCCTGTAACTCAGAATTGCTTTTTTACTATTGGAAACTTTCTTGGGGTAGGCATAAGATTTATTCTGTTTTGGGTTTCTAACTAACCAATGTTCTAGGGTTCGACTTTGTTGTGATGGTTTATTTTTTACAATTGCCCAATAGGTTTTTTTAATTTTCTTCTCTGCCAATAACTTGTTTAATCTACTGAGAGCCTTAGAGGTTCTCGCAAAAATAACGACACCCGAAGTGGGTCTGTCTATTCGATGTACCACCCCCAGAAATACATTTCCTGGTTTATTGTACTTTTCTTTTAAATACTGTTTTGCGATATCGCTCAAAGGTGTATCCCCTGTTTTATCTCCTTGAACTATATCTCCGGGCCTCTTATTTACAATGAGCAAGTGGTTATCTTCATATAAGACATGCAGGTTGGCCTGGGTAGTTTTGATAGACATATTTGTATTCTAGTATTGCTCATCCTCGCTAGGAAAATCTCTACTCTTTACATCTTTTACATAACTCGAAATGGCGTTGCCCATATCTTCGTATAAATTCATATATCTTCTGAGAAACCGCGGATTAAATTCATGGGTCATACCTAGAAGGTCATGAATTACTAATACCTGACCATCTGCATATTTACCACCTCCAATACCTATGGTGGGGATGGTTAATTGCTCCGAAACTCGTTTAGTTAGCTCTGCGGGTATTTTTTCTAAAACAAGTGAAAAACAGCCCAAGCGCTCTAAAAGTTTGGCATCTTCTAGTAGCTTTTCGGCTTCTTCCGCTTCTTTTGCCCGAACAGAATAGGTGCCAAATTTATAAATTGCCTGAGGAGTAAGTCCTAAATGACCCATAACAGGAATCCCAGCATTTAAAATTCTCTTTACAGATTCTTTTATTTCAATTCCTCCCTCCACTTTTACGGCATGTGCTCCACTTTCTTTCATAATTCTGATGGCAGATCGCAGCGCCTCCTTTGGATCACTTTGATAACTGCCAAAAGGAATGTCTACAACCACTAAGGCTCTTTTGACAGCTCGTATCACCGAAGAAGCATGGTATATCATTTGATCTAATGTAATGGGCAATGTCGTTTCATGACCTGCCATAACATTGCTTGCAGAATCGCCTACAAGGATTACATCAACATTGGCGTTGTCGACTATCCTGGCCATGGAGTAGTCGTACGCAGTAAGCATGGAGATCTTTTCACCTTGCTTCTTCATGTCTACCAGGGATTTTACGGTAACCCTTTTAAATTCTTTCTTAGTGACTGACATTAGAGTTGTTTTTGGATGCTAAATGTAAGGAGATTTGATTAATTAAATTCACAGCTATTTCTGTTTCCTTTATTTTCATACATTACGACAAATTCTAAACACTGCCATTCCAATGAGAAATTTTATCACTCTGATCCTTTTGCTTAATCTCGTATCTGTTAAATCTCAAGATGTCGAGACTACTGCAGTGGAGAATTGTATCAAAATGTTTTTTGAGGGCTTTCACGAACAGGATTCTTTAAAGCTTATGTCTGTGGTTTCTTCTCAAATTACGATGAAAACCATTGGAAACAATAAGGAATCTGGAAAGTCAGAGCTTCGTGAGGTTAGCTTTGAAAAATTTTTAACTGCCATATTGGGAATTCCAGATAGTGTGCGATTTCAAGAGAAAATTTTGGCATACACTATTAAAATTGATGACGAAATGGCCCACGCATGGACCCCTTATGAATTTTGGTATAATCATTCTTTTAGTCATTGTGGAGTGAATTCCTTTCAACTATTTAAGGAAAATGGCAAGTGGCAAATCATTTCTATTTTAGATACCAGGCGCAAAGAGCCATGCCCTATGGAGTAATCGCAATTAGTAAGACACCCTTTGTTTAGCTGTAATACCTTCTATCTTGTTATCTTATAAACTGACGTCAAATGACATCCTGTCAGTTTTTGTTTGTTGGCATGTTGTTTGTCCTTTAGTAACCGATTTTAAATTAGGATAGATAACTTAAAAATATAGGTAAATGAGTAAAATTATAGGAATAGACTTAGGAACGACAAACTCATGTGTTTCCGTTATGGAAGGGAATGAGCCAGTCGTAATTCCAAATGCTGAAGGTAAAAGAACTACACCTTCTGTAATAGCATTTGTAGAAGGTGGTGAAATTAAGGTTGGCGATCCTGCAAAAAGACAGGCGGTTACCAATCCACATAAAACCATTTATTCCATCAAACGATTTATGGGAAATAAATACTCTGAGTCACAAAAAGAGGCAAACAGAGTTCCTTATAAAGTTGTAAAAGGAGATAACGATACGCCAAGGGTAGATATAGATGGACGACTGTACACACCACAGGAATTATCTGCGATGATTCTTCAAAAAATGAAAAAAACGGCGGAGGATTATTTAGGTCAGTCTGTAAGTGCAGCAGTAATCACAGTTCCTGCATATTTTAATGATGCACAGAGACAAGCTACAAAAGAAGCGGGAGAAATTGCAGGATTAAAAGTAGAGAGAATTATTAACGAGCCAACTGCGGCATCTTTGGCGTACGGACTTGATAAAAAACAAACCGATCAAAAGATTGTTGTTTTCGACTTTGGTGGGGGAACCCATGACGTATCCATATTGGAATTAGGAGATGGTGTTTTTGAAGTTCTATCTACAGATGGCGATACGCACTTAGGAGGAGACGATGTGGATCAAAAAATCATTGATTGGTTGGCTGAAGAGTTCAAAAAAGATGAGCAAATAGACCTTAGAGATGATGCGATGGCACTTCAGAGACTTAGAGAAGCTGCTGAAAAAGCAAAAATCGAATTGTCATCTTCTGCTCAAACAGAAGTGAATCTTCCATATGTTACTGCTACAGCAACTGGTCCAAAACACTTGGTAAGAACGCTAACACGTTCTAAATTTGAACAATTGATTGCGGATCTGGTGAAGCGTACTATTGAACCTTGTGAAGCCGCTTTAAAATCGGCTGGTCTTTCCAAAAGTGATATAGATGAGATAATCCTTGTCGGGGGATCTACCAGAATACCCGCAGTGCAGCAAGCTGTAGAATCATTTTTCGGTAAGAAACCGTCTAAAGGTGTTAACCCGGATGAAGTGGTTGCAGTAGGAGCAGCAATTCAAGGTGGTGTATTGACAGGAGATGTTAAAGATGTACTTCTCTTAGACGTTACCCCATTGTCTTTAGGAATAGAAACTATGGGTGGGGTACTTACTAAACTCATAGAAGCAAATACTACTATTCCAACGAAGAAGTCTCAGGTATTCTCAACTGCCGCAGACAATCAACCTTCTGTAGAGATTCATGTTCTTCAGGGGGAAAGACCAATGGCTGCGGATAATAAGACAATCGGAAGATTCCATTTAGATGGTATTCCACCTGCACCCAGAGGTACACCTCAAATTGAAGTTACTTTTGATATAGATGCCAACGGAATTATTAAAGTTTCCGCTACAGATAAAGCGACTAATAAATCGCAGGATATTAGAATTGAAGCGTCTTCTGGTCTAACGGAGGAAGAAATTAAAAAGATGAAAGCAGAAGCCGAAGCTAACGCAGAATCTGATAAGAAAGCGAAAGAAACAGCAGACAAGTTAAATGAAGCAGATAGTATGATTTTTCAAACAGAGAAACAACTATCCGAATTTGGTGACAAACTTTCTGAAGATAAGAAAAAGCCAATAGAGGATGCCTTAGAAGAATTGAAAAAGGCGTACGAAGGAAAGGACTTAGCAGTTATAACTCCAGCTCTTGAAAAGATTAACGAGGCTTGGAAGGTTGCTTCAGAAGAAATGTATAAGGCTCAGGCCGAGGCACAGCAAGCGAATTCAACAGCAGGTGCTGCAGATGAGGCTTCAGCCGATACAAAGGAAGGAGATAACGTTGAAGACGTAGATTTTGAAGAAGTAAAATAGTACTAACTTACTCTTACATCGAAAAGGGCAGTATAACTGCCCTTTTTTCGTTTATATGCACATGAAGGATTTTTCTTTTCCTGTTTAAAGAAGTAATTTTAGCCCAATGGGAAAAAAATACCTTCTGTACACTGTATTAGCATTTCTTTTCTTCTGGCTAGGGGGAAGCTCTTCTACTGTCATAGCTCAGGAAATGCAAATTTTTAAAAGGTCTGATTTTAATTTACGTGGTGATGTAAAATCCTGTCTGGTAATTACCAAATATGGCAAAGAGGAGTTTGAGTTTAACGAAGAAGGTTATTTAACGAAGAATACCACCAGATTTAGCGAGAAGGATTATAATATTACCTATTATAAATACGAAGGGGACTTTATTAAGGAAAAGAGAGACGAAGTTTACATAGAAGGGAATTTTGATAAACAAACTTCAATTGCACATTTTTATACTATAGATACAACAGCCAACAAACTTGTTATTGAAGATGTACAATCCTATGCCGGCGAGGCTCTGGAACGATATGAATACTATTATAACGAAGAAGGAGATCTAATTAGCATAATTAGAT
Organism: uncultured Eudoraea sp.; assembly: GCA_964636005.1. Lineage (GTDB taxonomy): Bacteria > Bacteroidota > Bacteroidia > Flavobacteriales > Flavobacteriaceae > Eudoraea. The sequence goes on along the minus strand of CAZWPZ010000165.1, from coordinate 19,889 downwards.
CGAATATGGAAGGCGTAGACCAAACCGACCTGGTCTATTCCACCTATAAAGGGGAAACTACTATTGAATATATCCTGAATGGGCTAATTCAAAAATCAGAAAGAATATCGATAGATACTAAATCCAAAAAAGAAATAATACTCAAAAAACAGTATTTAAATGGAGAACCAGTAAAAGCTATGGAAGAGATCTACGATGAAAATAATAGAGTGATTTCATGTAAAGAATTTAGATACGACAAGGACAAGAGCTCATTTACAGTGGAAAAGTCTACCATATACTCTTACGACGAAGCCGGGATGTTATCTGAGGAAAAAATTATTTCCGGGAATACAGTCAAAATATTGGAGTATATCTACCAGTATGACAACTACAAGGAGAGTAATTGGGTAAAGCAAATTATAAGCCCTGAGAATTTATTTAAAACCCGAAAAATCACCTATTATAATTTAGAGGAAAACAAGAGCGATAAGATGTAAGTCCTTTTGGCGCTTACCAAGTATTTAGTTGTCCCATTCGTTCGCCAATATTCCGTAAATACAAGTATTTCTTTTATATTCGTCACTCAAATAGGTGTCTCTTCTGATAACACCTTCTAGTATCGCACCAATTTTTTCAACAGCTTTTCTAGACCGAATATTTCTTTCATCTATTCTAAAACTTATCCTTTCAAATTTCATCACATCAAACGCATGGTTTATCATGAGGTGCTTCATTTGGTGGTTCAGTCCAGTTCCTTGAAATTCTTTACCAATCCATGTTGATCCAATTTCTAAGTTTTTATTCTTCCAATCGATATTCATAAATCGCGTACTACCTGCGAAACCCGACTTTTTTTTGTCATATACGGTAAAGGGAATAGCCAGATTGGAATTTTCTAACTTTATGGCGCTATCAATGTACGCATGCAGCGCTGCTTCTGTATGAATTGTAGAAGGAGAATATTGAACCAAATCTTTTTCTCTGGCTATATCCATTAAATGCACTAAGTCTTTTGACCTCAATGGCGATAGACGAACTCTATCATTTTCTAGAATTAAACTTGTCATTTTGGAATAATATTTTCAATAATATCTGTTTTTACTTCATGACCACCATTAAATTCAAGTTCTTTTGTTTTGTCTCCGAATAGCATTTCTAATTTAGTACGTTCATTTCTAATTACCGCTGGAGTAATATAAGGATCAGAATTGCCAAAAATGTAATGGATACCAGTGTGCTTGTGGAAATGATTAAAATCGGATACAAGCAACTCTTTTGGAATACTTCCTGCATAAAGGACTAATTTCTCACACTGAATTTTTCTATGGGCTACCCACCGGATAGCTATGGAAACTCCTTGAGAATAACCAAATACAATTAGCTTAACGGTAGATGGAATATTCTCGTTCTGCCATAAGGCGTCCAGGTAGGCATATAGATTCGATAGGGATTCTGCCGTCTCTTCCTTGGTCAACCAAGAAGCTCCAACATGTTTAAAATTATCCTTCAAATAATACTTGGATGGTGCTTGCGGGCAAATTATATAATTTCTTTCCGCATGGAGTCCTGAAAAATACTTCGAGAAGTATTTGCTTAAATACCCCATTCCGTGGAAAGCAATCCATACATACTCTGTTTTGGAACTCAGGGTATTCATGGTGATGTACGAACTTGCATTCAAATACCGGACAGATTTCGAAACCGTTTCTTTATTCATGGCACTAATTTGTTTTGAATTTCCATTGAATGTTTAATTTTACATAAAAATTATTCTATGAACGAATACAAAGAGAAAATATTAAAAGTGTGCAATGCCATACGACCGAATACCCTCATGGAGACTCTTGACATAGAGTATGTAGATGTCGGAGAAAACTTTTTGGTGGCAAAAATGCCAGTTAACTCGAAAGTGCATCAACCGGATGGCCTTTTACATGGAGGAGCAACAGTGGCTTTAGCGGAAAGTGTAGGCAGCGCAGCTACCTATGTTTTTTTAGATGCCCAGAAATATACTATTAGAGGGATTGAGATATCTGCTAATCATCTAAAAAGTGTATCAGAGGGATATGTATATGCCAGGGCCTCTGCAATTCATAAGGGTAGAACAACACAACTATGGGAAATACGAATAACCAACGAAGAAGACCAACTCATATCGATTTGCAAACTAACAACTATTGCGCTTGCTAAGACCTAATATGTACCAGGACCTTCGCAATAGATTACGACAGCAACTACAAAAGCAACTTCCTTTTGTCTGTTACAGAAATCCTGAAGACAAGGTGGTTAAGGCCATTTTGCAAAAGGATGATATCTTGTATACGAATCCTGAGTTAAAAGGATCTGGCTTTGTTTTTGCCCCATTCTCAAAGGGTTTGCCCACCGTTTTTATCCCAAGAGATAACGTCATAGAAGCTCCGTTTACTCTACAGGAAGAACAACTTGGTACAAAGGAAAGTTACCAATTTACCAACACGGATAAAGCCGAATATATCGGGCTGATTGAGAGAGCTATTAGGGAAATAAAGGAGAAAGGCTTACAAAAAGTAGTTCTTTCCCGTCCTATTGAAGTGAAAGTAAATGCGGAAGCATTAGATATTTTTGAGAATATACTTCATGCTTATTTAAATGCGTTTTGTTATATCTGTTACCACCCCAGGGTAGGGCTATGGCTTGGTGCTACCCCAGAATTACTGTTTACTATAGAACATAATCAATTCACTAGTATGTCCTTAGCAGGTACTTTGCCTGTAAACGAAACTCAAGAAAAACCAATGTGGGGTGTGAAGGAAAAGGAAGAACAGCAAATGGTAACGGACCATATAGTAGCGTGTTTGCATAGCAAATTGACCAATTTCCTAATTGGTCCGCAAGAGACTATAAAAGCCGGGCAACTTTGGCATTTGAGAACCAGAGTTTCCGGAGAAACTACCAATTTCGACTATGAGGAGTTTACTAGACTACTGCATCCTACACCAGCGGTATGTGGATTGCCTGTAGAGGAATCTGCTTCTTTTATTTTAAAGAATGAAGGTTATAACAGAGAATACTATACAGGGTTTTTAGGTGAAATTGATATCCATAATGCGAAGGAGGCTAGGCTATATGTAAATCTTCGTTGCCTAAAAAAAACATCCAAAGGAGTTAGGCTATTTGTAGGTGGTGGAATAACAGAAAGCTCTATTCCGGGATTGGAATGGTCAGAAACCGTTTATAAAAGCAAAACAATGCTAAATATGCTGCGTTTTTAAGGATCGTCATTGTATTTTTGTATTCTATGAAATACTCTAGTATTCCGTCTGCCCAAACCTTGGTATTTTATTGTAAAAGTAAAGGCATAAAAAATATAGTTATATCTCCAGGTTCCAGAAATGCACCTCTAACTATTGGTTTTTCAGAAGATCCATTTTTTGATTGTTACAGTGTGGTAGACGAGAGATGTGCCGCATTTTTTTCCTTGGGAATGGCTCAAAATTTACAGGTTCCGGTTATTGCTGTTTGTACTTCCGGTAGTGCACTTTTAAACTATTATCCAGCCGTAGCAGAAGCATTCTACTCTGATATTCCACTCGTAGTGATTTCGGCAGACAGACCAGTGTATAAAATCGATATCGGAGACGGACAAACCATATGGCAGAAAAATGTGTTCGACAAACACATAGGTTATTCTGCCAATTTGAAACAAGATATAATACATGCTTTAAATACTATTAAAGCATTTGGTCCGAAATTACTCCCAAAAGATGCTTCTTATGAAAAAGAACAAAAAGCAATTCAGGAATACAACGAGGCAGAATTAGGTTCTGCATTTGACATCTGTATTGAGAAGCGCACACCAATTCACATCAATATCCCATTTGAGGAACCCTTGTACGAGGTGTTAGATGTACCCAGTGTCTCCCTGTCTCCACCAGGAAAAGAGACAATCGCACCTATTGAGGAATATCCGTGGATAGAACTTAAGGAGATATGGAATTCCAGTAAAAGAATCTTGCTTATAATTGGAGTTAATTCACCTTTTGTCATAGATTCAAGATTCTTGGAAGAAGTAGCCGAGATGCCAAACGTGTTGGTGTTTACAGAAGTTACATCCAATGTGCATCACCCTAACTTTTTTCCGAGTATAGACAGCATTATTGCTCCAATCGAAAAAAATAAGGAGAAGCTGAAAATGTTCGGTGACTTGCAACCAGATTTATTAATTAGTTTGGGGGGACTAATAGTTTCTAAAAAAGTAAAGGCCTTTTTAAGGAATTATAAACCTAAAGAGCATTGGCATGTAGATCCCATAAAAGCATACGACACCTTTTTTTCTCTAAGTCGACATTTAAAACTTGATGTAAATCTATTTTTCGACAAAATACTAGAGGGAAACACTCCCTCTCCCAGCGATTATTACCAGACATGGAATATGGTTAAAAAGAGGTATATCGAAAAAAGAGAAGTGTATCTAAGTGGGTTGGCCTTTTCCGATTTTAAAGCATTTTCTCTTTTATGTGAATCCATCCCAAAGCGCTATATGCTGCAACTGGCAAATAGTTCTACAGTCCGCTATGCCCAATTATTCGATATCGACCCTTCCGTAAGAGTTTACTGTAATCGGGGTACTAGTGGTATTGATGGTTCGGTATCGACGGCCATAGGCGCTGCTGTAGTATATAACCATCCCACCTTGCTTATAACCGGCGACCTGAGTTTTCTTTACGATAGTAACGGATTGTGGAATGATCATATTAAACCAGACTTTAGAATTGTGGTAATTAATAATGGGGGTGGAGGGATTTTTCGGATTTTACCTGGGAAGAAGGAATCAGAAAATTTTGAAAAGTATTTTGAGACAACACACCATCTGGATATTGAAAAATTCTGCTCTATTTTCCGTTTTGAACATAGATTGGCAGCCGATGAAGATTCCTTAAAAAAGCAATTAAATAGTTTTTATTTACCTTCTTCAAAACCAGTACTTTTAGAGGTAAAAACACCACGAATTATAAATGATAAAATTTTGCTTGCTTATTTTGATTTCATATCTTAGAACAATATAAATCACAAAAAGAACACTAGCATTATGAGTGGAAAAAAAGAAGAATTAATTGCACAATATGCAGCAGAGATTCAAGATAAATTTGGAGAGTCTGCGGATATGGATTTTCTAACAAAAGTCACAAACGGATTAGGTCCTGCTATTTACAATTTAGATGCTTCAAAAGTATCAGGCACCGATGAGGCTGAACTGGAAACTGTAAAAAATAATTTCCTGATCAAGAAGTTAGGCCTTTCAGATGGCCCAGAATTAATGGATGCGATCAAAAGTGTTTTAGAGACTTATGGTTCTTCCGTAAGGAATAAGCATCGCGCGGTTGTCTATTATAAACTGGCTAAACATTTCGGTAAAGAATCTGTTTATAATTAAAAAATGATAATTGAAAAAAACCGTTCAATTGCTGAACGGTTTTTTTTTGCTTTATTAGCAAGATATGATACGATTAGGCAATTTTAATTCACTGGAAGTGCTTCGGGAGACTTCGGTTGGTTTGTTCTTAGGTGATGAGGATGTAGACGACCTTCTGTTACCCACAAAGTACATTCCGGATGGTACCAAGGTAGGGGACACCTTAGATGTTTTTTGTTATTTAGATCATGAAGAAAGACCCATTGCAACTACGCTAACACCCTTTATAAAAAGAGACGAGTTTGGATTTTTAAGAGTAGCAGAGGTTAATGAAGTTGGAGCCTTTTTGGATTGGGGCTTAGAAAAACACCTTCTGGTACCTTTTAGGGAGCAGCGCGAAAAAATGCGTGCGGGCCAATGGTATGTAGTTTACTGCTATCTTGACGAGAAGTCGTTTAGACTGGTAGCCTCCGCAAGGGTCAAGAACTTTTTAAAAAATGATTCCCTTACGTACCAGACCAAAGATGAGGTGCACTTATTGGTAAGTCGTAGTACCGATTTGGGATATGAAGTAGTTGTAGACAATCAATGCCTGGGATTGGTATATAGGGACGAAGTTTTTCAACCAATACAAGTTGGCGATAGACTAAATGGGTTTGTTAAGAAGGTCAGATCCGATAAAAAACTAGATATTTCCTTAAAACCAATTGGGTATTCAAACCTGGAGTCCTCGGCTTTAGAAGTCTATACAAGGCTTGAGCAAGATGGCGGTTTTATTGGTCTGCATGATAAGTCCAGTCCGGAAGACATACAAGAGACGTTTCAGATGAGTAAGAAGTCATTTAAAAAGGCAATTGGGATACTTTATAAGGCGCGAAAAATTGAACTTAAAAAAGATGGGATATATCTCATAAAATCAAAATAAAACCTTTAGATTTCTTCTTCTTACATTTTTTTTCTAGTGTAAATGAATTATTTTTGCATAATTCAAATTTTTATTTTGTTGATTGTTAGCTTTTTAGTTAATTTTAACTAAAGTTTTCCAAAAAATAGTAGCGTATGCCATTTATCGAAGAAAGTGATTTACTCGAACTACATAAAGATATTGATAAAGCCCAAATCATTAATGAACGTCTTCTGGATCAGATTAAAATAAAAAATAAGGAGCTTAAAAAAAGTAAGATTCAAAGGAATGTTTTGGCAGGTGTAACTGCCTTGTTTTTGATTGGAACCCTTGCGATTACTTCTTTTACAGCTGGTCTTTCTAGTAGCTCTAATACCTATGAAAACAGAAATCTATTGGTCTCAATAGATAGTTTGGAAGCGGTGAAAACAAGAATCGATAACTTAAAACAGAAAAACGAGGAGCTGAGTTTGGTTAATGAGTTTTATATGGCCAAGCGCTTCTTGCAAAAAGAAAAAATATATTCGGTTCAGGTGAAATCATTTGTAGATAACAATATTACACTATCCGCGGAGTCTCTTGCAAATACTATGTTTGTAAAAACCAATCCGTTTTATTCCTACTCCCTTGGGAATTTTGAGACCCTGGAAGAAGCGAGGTCTTTTCGATACCAACTTGTAAAAATGGGCTTTGAAGATGCATTTGTAGCTTCCTATCAAGATGGGAAACGTCTTAAAATAGAAGATCCCTATTAGTGAACAAGATCACGACCTGGATCAAGGCTGCACGATTACGAACACTTCCACTGTCTCTATCTGGAATTATTGTAGGCACAACTGTGGCCCGGATTATGGGTTATTCTGAGACATCTATTTTTATTCTGGCGTTACTTACCACCGTTGCCCTACAGGTTACTTCGAACTTCGCCAACGATTATGGTGATGGGGTTAAGGGTACGGATGGCAAGGATCGCATTGGCCCTGAACGAACCTTACAGGGAGGGTTACTAAGTCGTCGGGAACTTAAATCAGGCATTATAGTTTCTGTAATATTTTGCCTGTTATTAATAATGACACTTCTATATACTGCTTTTAAAGGAGAATTCTGGTATATCTTACTTTTTGGATTCTTGGGTGTCTTAAGTATCTGGGCTTCCATAAAATATACCGTAGGCAACAATGCCTATGGATATAAAGGATATGGGGATATATTTGTATTCCTCTTTTTTGGTTTACTAAGTGTAGTTGGGACCGCATTTTTATTTACACAAAGCATTCAGGTTCAAACCTTTCTTCCGGCATGTACTATTGGTTTTTTGAGTACTGCAGTTCTAAATCTGAATAATCTACGAGACCATGTATCGGATAAAACTGCTGGAAAAAGAACAGTGGTTGTAAAAATTGGAGTAGACAAAGGGAAGATCTATCACTACTGCCTCATAATAGCATCATTTCTATGTTGGATAGCCTTTCTTTTGGCAAAAAGTAATTCCTGGATAAACAGTATCAGTGTATTAGCCTTTGTTCCCTTGTTTTTCCACATAGTGAGGGTAAAACAAATATCCAACCCAAAAAATTTTGATCCGGAATTAAAGAAAGTGGCGCTAAGCACATTTCTTCTCGCACTATTGTTTTATTTTGGTTATTATAATTTTTTGTAAATTTGATGTAACTAACCACTTAATACCTCACATACCTTGGAACAAGCTATTAAGATTCTTATTGTTGAAGACAATGTGATCATTGCCGACGATATGCAGTCCATGTTAGAAGAAATCGGATACGAAATTGTTGATAATGTTATTGTTTACGAGCAGGCCGAAGAGGTTTTAAAAAACAAGCATGTCGATTTGGTGCTAATTGATATTATTTTGGCATCAGACAAGACGGGCATCGATTTGGGAAAGCATATAAGAGAGAATTACAATATCCCTTTTATTTTTGTCACCTCAAATTCAGATAGAGCCACCGTTGAGAATGCAAAATCCGTGAAACCCAACGGATACTTGGTAAAACCTTTTGAGCAACAAGATCTGTATACTTCCATTGAGATAGCTTTATCTAATTTTGACTATACAAGTAAAACAGGGAAAGACGAAAGACCAGATCGTGGGGATCAGGTAGTTTCTAACTCTGTATTAAAGGATTCTATTTTTGTCAAAAAACAGCATCTGTATTACAGAATTCAGTTTGGAGATATACGGTTTATAAAGGCAGACAATGTGTATCTTGAGGTGAATACCGTAGATAAAAAGTTCTTAGTAAGATCTCCATTAAAGGATTATCTGGAAAAACTTCCAAAAAATAAATTCTATAGAGCACACAAATCCTATATCGTTAACGTAGACCATATAGACGCTATCAACTCCAAAGATATTATGATAAACAATACCTTAATTCCTATTTCAAAGGATTTTAAGGAGTTTATCATTTCTTCGATGAATTCATAGACTTCGCCGTTTAATTTGCCGTATAATTGGGCTTTTTGCCCCATGAATTCCTATTACACCACAACTTTAGGAAGGTTCACAACATAAATTTATTTTCTAGGGAAAAGGATTATAGTTTAGTAGTGTATTAAAAAATAATTTTTTTCATTTTCATATAGTGTTCTCGTAAAAGAGTCTTGTCTAATATTCAGATGGGGCTCTTTTTGTTTGGTAGAACCATGCAAAGGTTTCCACGTCCTAGGTGTCACTCGTCAAAATGCACAAATAATCGGTATACTGCATTTTGCATTGTAATTTGGAGGTTTCACAACAGAAATATGCAGTTACACAACATATTTCAAAAAGCAGACTTTTTTGATTATACATTTGAGACAAATATTAAGATCCCAAATCTTACCATTTATCTATCTGAAAAAAAGACTATGCAAAGGCGTAGTCTTTTTTTTGTATTTATTTGTGAAACATGGTGCTTAAATAAGGAGAATTCCTGTAAACGAATTTTGTGAGAACATAAAAAATATCGCATATTTTATATGAGTTATTAGTTATACAACGATTCTAATAAACTTTACAACATTAATTTAAAATAGGTGTTTTATAGTTGTATGTTTAAACCATAGAAAACGTATTTAGTAGATATTACGAAATAATGATCAAAACCAATTAACTACCTAGGCATGTTATGGCAAAAACACCGGGCAAACTACTTACACTTTTATTTATTGTATTCTTTCAAATTACTGCAGCTCAGGTTTTAGACGCATCAGAGGATAGTCTTTTAGGTCAGTTTAAGGAGAAATCGGACGTAAAGGAACGGCAAAATTTCTTTTTTAATACTGTTAACCGCTATAATGCTCATTCTGCTTATGATTGGTTAGATCAGGTAAATCTCTATCTAAATAGGGCAGAAAAGCTCCAGGATACTTCCGCGATATATTCCTATCAATTAATGCAGGCGCAGATCTATTTTGATTTAGGAGACTACGATAAGAGTGTAGCCATCGCTAACGATATATATAAGGTTCGGGAGAGTCTGGACAGATCTACCAAGCAATTGATGCTCGATATTATTGATCAAAGCTATGGTCAGTTACAGCTATATGGGAAGCAGGTAGAAATTAGACAACAAAAGAGAGATCTTGGATTTACCGAAAATATAACCTTCTACGATATTTATTCCAACTTAGGATTACATAGGAAAGCTATGGAAGACTATATCATGGAAATGAAGAAAACTATAGATAATTCGGATCTTTTTGGATTGGCTAAATACAACAATAAGGTTGGCTATTATCTTTTGCTTGATAAATCTTCCTCTGTCGCTCTCAGTAATTTTAAAAAGGCAAAAGGATATATCGATGTCTATTTAAATGACGTAACCGAGGTAAAAACGGAAAAAGAACTGCAGAATGCTAAAGTTTTAAAAGGTGTTATCGAAGGAAATATTGGCAAAGCCTATTTGCAGCTTAAGCAGTACGATGAAGCCCTGCCATATTTAGAGAACAGCATTTCCATTATTAAATCGAACAATGGCGGTCAGTATTCTGAGGATATAGTGGGCAATAGCCTGGCCCTTGCAGACTGTCATATGCAACGAAATAACTATGAAAAAGCAAAGGAGCTACTCAGTTCAAGTTTGCGTCCTGTCAAGCCGGAGAATATTGTAAAAAAGAACCGACTACTGGCGGCCTACTATGACAAAGTTGGGGATTATAAAAGCGCTACTTTTTATCTTAAAAAAAATGTCCGTATTGCCGATTCGTTGAACTTAAATGATTCATCCCTCAAAAAACAGCAGCTTTCTACAGTCGCCAAATATGAAATTGAGAATTCCAAGAGAATGATCGATGCTCAAAAAATAGAAATGGAGCAGGCGAGAAATGAGATGCAGGCAAAAGACGAACAAATAAACTTAGTTTTTATTTCGTTAATTTTCACTTTATTGGGCTTTGCCGGGGTAGTATATGCCTACTTGAAAAGTATAAAAACGCAAAGATTAATTGCAGAACAGAAACATATTATTGAAAATTCCCTAGTTGAAAAAGATTCTCTTTTAAAAGAGATTCACCATCGTGTTAAAAACAATTTGCAGATGGTCTCCAGCCTCCTGAGTCTGCAGACTAAAAACACACGTAGTAAGGCAGCAATAGATGCCTTGGAAGAAGGCAAGAGCAGGGTGAAGGCAATGGCTCTAATCCATCAAAAACTATATCAGAACGATGACCTTTCGGTCATAGAAATGCAGGGCTATATCGAAAGTCTGGTTAACAGTGTGCAATCGGTGTTCAAAAAAGGCGGCCACAATATTAATATTACTATAGACGCTGAGAGTGTTGAATTAGATATTGACAGAGCTATTCCATTTGGTTTGATATTAAATGAATTGGTTTCGAATACTTTTAAATATGCTTTCCCAGAAGACAAAGAAGATGGGAAGATTTATATTCATTTGCGAAAAAATGGGGAGCAAGGGTTTTTTGAATATACAGATAATGGTATTGGCTTGTCTGAAGATACGGATGAAAAGGTCAATTCGTCTATGGGTATTCGACTGATGAACCGGTTGGTAAATCAGTTACAGTCCACCTTAAATATTGATAAAACTACAGAAGGAGTGCGTTTTTGGTTCAATTTTAAATAAATTTGAGCAAAGCTTACTACCATGCAAATTACATTTTTAGGCCACGCATGTCTTCAAATTCAAATTGACGATTTTTCCATTCTAGTGGATCCCTTTATTACGGCTAATGAAAAAGCTAAGGGGTTGGTAGATATAAATTCCTTACATCCAGACTATATTTTAATCACCCACGCACATCAAGATCATATATTGGATGTTGAGTCAATTGCCAAGGAGTCCAAGCCTACAATTGTTAGTAATTACGAAATAGCTACACATTATCAAAAAAAAGGATTTACTGCTCATCCCATGAATCATGGTGGGGGTTGGGAATTTGAGTTTGGATATGTAAAATATACCAATGCAATACACACCTCTTCATTTCCGGATGGATCTTATGGCGGACAACCAGGTGGTTTTATACTTAAGACTGGAGATAAGACCATTTATATCGCGGGGGATACCGCACTTTCTATGGATATGAAGTTGATACCAATACAGTATAACTTGGACTTGGCAGTATTACCTATTGGAGATAATTTTACCATGGGTGTAGAGGATGCTGTAATCGCCGCAGATTTTTTGTCGTGCTCCCGAATATTGGGATATCATTACGATACCTTCGGTTATATTGAAATTGATCAAGAGCAGGCAAAAGAAAAGTTTAATGCTAGTGGCAAGAATCTTGAATTATTACCAATTGGCACTAAGCTCACCGTTTAATTTAAGCTATATTTATTAAGTAAAACAAGGGAGCACTTACCTAATCTTGGTTTCTCCAAAAGCTAATGAAGGCGTATTTCAAAAAGTACAACTTAATGTTCAAAAGACCCAGCGGTACTTCGAGAGGCGTATTGACTTCTAAAGAAACCTACTTCTTGTTGATTGAAAAAGAGAACGCTATTGGCATAGGGGAATGTGCCCTTTTTAGAGGGCTTAGCTATGACGATACAGCAGATTATGAAGAAGTGCTTCAAGAAATTTGTGCCGACATATATTTAGGTTTAGACGAACTCTATTCTCGAGCGAATAAATATCCCAGCATACAGTTTGGGCTGGAACAGGCATTTTTATCTTTAGATAGGGAAGATCCCTTTGCGTTGTTTCCTTCTTCATTTACATCGGGCCAGGCTTCTATAGAGATTAATGGACTGATTTGGATGGGAGAGCTTTCCTTTATGAAGGAACAGATTAAACGTAAAGTAGATGAAGGATTTAGGTGTATAAAGTTGAAAATTGGAGCGCTAAATTTTAAGGAAGAATACAGACTGCTGCAAGAGATTCGCGAGGAATTTCCTGTATCCCAAATAGAATTACGTCTGGATGCTAACGGGGCTTTCGCTCCTGAAGATGCGCTGAAAAAATTAGAAGACTTGGCAGGTTTTGAAATCCATTCTATTGAGCAGCCAATAAAACCGGGAAATCATCTAAAAATGAAGGAGCTCTGTATGCATACTCCAATTCCTATAGCCTTAGATGAAGAGCTGATTGGTGTCCTTTCTTCGAGTAAAAGACAGAACTTGTTGGATACGATTAATCCCCAGTATATTATTCTTAAACCCAGCTTGGTTGGGGGGTATAAAGCTTCGAACGAATGGATAAAACTAGCGGAGGAACGATCCATAGGATGGTGGGTAACCAGTGCATTAGAAAGTAACATTGGACTTAATGCTATAGCCCAATGGACTTACATGCTAGAGACTTCCAATCCGCAAGGTCTGGGAACTGGACAATTGTTTACCAATAATATATCTTCTCCGCTCGAGATGGCAGAAGGACAACTAATTTATGGGCAAAAAAATAAATGGAATCTTAAAAGTATTAAAGAGCTATGTTTATAGAACAAGGGTTTAAAGGGTTACACGAATTTTGGAGGTATTTAGTAGGAGCACTAATTGTTTTTATTGGTTGGCAATTTATAGGCGCTATACCACTTTCTTTAGTCTTACTTGGTGAGGCTTTTGAATCTGGTGCAATGCCAACAGATATGGAGAGTATATCTAAACTCCTCGGAGCCAATCTGTTTTTGTTTTTGGTATTATTAACCTTTGTTGTCGGTTTTATATCTGTATACTTGACAGTGCGTTTTTTACACAAGCAGCAGTTTCTTTCTGTTCTTACAGTAAGATCCAAACTGGACTGGAAGCGTGTTTTCTTTTCTTTTGGTTTATGGGCTCTTATTTCAGTTGTATTTATTGGTCTAGATATTTATTTGTCACCCGAAGACTATGTGCTTAATTTTGAATTAAAACCCTTTGTATTACTCTGTCTAATTGCTCTCGTATTAATTCCGATCCAAACTAGTTTTGAAGAGGTCTTTATGCGGGGTTATTTAATGCAAGGCATAGGGCTTGCGGCGAAAAATAGATGGGTACCCTTATTGAGTACTTCATTTTTATTTGGGATTCTGCACATATTTAATCCGGAAGTAGCTAAACTAGGCTACGGTATCATGGTTTTTTATATGGGAACGGGACTTTTTCTTGCGATACTTACACTAATGGATGATGGACTAGAGTTAGCTTTGGGATTCCATGCTGCCAATAATCTAACGGCTGCCATTTTGGTAACTGCAGAATGGACTGCATTTCAAACCAATTCTGTCTATAAAGACATCGCGGAACCTTCTTTAGGTTGGGATGTTTTTGTTCCTGTAGTGGTGGTATATCCAATAATGCTTTATTTTATTTCGAAGAAATATGGTTGGTCTAACTGGCGAGAGAAACTAACAGGAAAAGTTTTGGAACCAGCAGCAGTAATAGAAGAAGAAATGGATGGTTATGGGGACAAGGAATAGGCTACATCCTAGCTTTAAGATTAACGGAGTTTCTTGCAATAAGGAGGCTTTGAACGAAATTGCCTATAGCTTAATTAAAGAAGGAGACTTTGAGGAACAGTTGGTTGGAGATTTTTTACAGGATTGGCTTTCAGATGAAGATACGATAATCGTGTCAACCTCAGGATCTACCGGAAAACCAAAAGAGGTGTCCATTGTCAAAGACTTTATGATAAACTCCGCAAAGGCAACGATGGATTTTTTTCAGTTGCAGGAGGGAGATTCTGCGTTGCTCTGTTTGTCTGCACGCTATATTGCTGGTAAAATGATGTTGGTTAGAGCCATGGTGCATGGACTAGAACTCGATATGGTTTCCCCGTCTCAATCTCCATTAAAAAACTTACGGAAGAATTATGATTTCTGTGCTATGGTACCCATGCAGCTGCGAAATAGTATAAAAGAAATATCATATATAAAGAATGTGATTATTGGGGGAGCACCAATATCACCTTTTTTAAAGCAGAAAATTATTAAAACAGGCCACAATGGATGTTATGAAACCTATGGTATGACCGAGACGATTACCCATATAGCGTTAAAAAAAATATCAGAACCAACAATAAAAAACCAGGAGAATCCCTTTAAAATACTGCCAAATGTCTCCATAAGCACAGATGATAGGAACTGCTTAGTTATCGATGCGCCTTCCATTACCAGGGATAAAGTTGTTACCAATGATATGGTTAAATTGCTTTCGGATACCGAATTTATCTGGTTGGGACGGTTAGATAATGTTATTAATTCAGGAGGGATAAAACTTATGCCCGAAATGATCGAAGCAAACCTTAGTGTACTCCTGGATTGTCCTTTTTTTGTTACATCTGTGGCGGACGAAGTGTATGGCGAAAAGTTAGTTATGGTGATAGAAGGTGATGAAAACGAAAGCTACCTCGATCTGATTAAAAAGTCAGATCTAGAGGCATTTGAGAAACCAAAGGATATTTTTTTTATACCAAAATTGCATAGAGCCGCTAACGGTAAACTGCTTCGAAAAAAAAGTCTGTATTCCTTCCTGAATACCTAATGGCAATATCCACTTCTCTGAAGTCATAAAATACTTCGCAGAGAAGCGATCACAATTTTAAGGGATTAGTTTTATGCCATCCAAAAGCTTAGTATCTTTCCAAAAAATAAGTAAAACCTCGTACTCTTATGAAGCTGACTATTACTATAATCGCATTGGTAATTAGTATTTATGGATGGTCACAACAAATTCTACCCATACATGAACGCGCCCAAGTTATTGATGAAATTTTAGCCGACCGGTTTAACAACCTTTTGCCGGATCTAATGGATACTACCGATATAGATATGTGGATTCTAATATCCCGTGAGTACAATGAGGACCCTGTTTTGAAGACCATGCTACCGTCTACCTGGTTAAATGCCAGAAGGCGAACAATTCTGGTATTTTACCGCAATAGGGAAGAAAATACCATTGAAAAGTTGGCAGTTGCCAGATACGATGTTGGAGAGAATATTCGCTCTGCCTGGGATAAAGAGAAAGAACCGGATCAATGGAAGCGATTAGTTCAAATTATCGAGGAGCGAGCCCCTAAAAAAATTGGACTAAATTTTTCTAAAGATCACAACATTGCCGACGGTCTTGATAAAACAGATTATGAGGAGTTTATGTCGAATTTACCAAAGAAATACAGTTCTAGGGTGGTTTCTGCAGAACAATTGGCCGTAAGGTGGATAGAAACAAGAACAAAAAGAGAGATGGTTATATACAATCAGCTTGTCACCATTACGCACGACATAATTAGCGAAGCCTTTTCTGAAAAGGTCATTACGCCTGGTATCACAACAACAGATGAAGTGGTGTGGTGGATGCGACAAAAAGTTTCCGATTTAGGTCTAAAAACCTGGTTTCATCCTACCGTAGATGTTCAAAGATCCAGTAAGGAATCGGAGGGTGAATTTTACTCTTTTTCAGGTAAACCCGATACTATGGTAATTATGCCTGGAGATTTAGTGCATTGCGATTTTGGTATTACTTATTTAAGACTGAATACCGATTGCCAAGAATTAGCCTATGTTTTAAGACCCAAAGAAACAGAAGCACCCACCTTTTTAGTGGAGGCGTTATCAGATGGCAACAAAGTTCAGGATTTTCTAACCAAAAACATGGTAAAGGGAAGAACAGGAAATGAGATTTTAAAGTTGGCCCTGGACCAAGCAAGAGAGGCAGGATTTAAACCAGCAATTTATACACATCCTTTAGGATCTTATGGTCATTCAGCAGGAACTACCATAGGTATGTGGGATGCTCAGGACGGGGTAATGAAAGATGACGGTGAGAATTATCCTCTAAATCCGAATACGGTTTACGCCATAGAATTAAATACAACGGTCTCCATCCCAGAGTGGAACAGGGATATCCGCATAATGCTCGAAGAGGCCGGGTTCTATGGAGAGAAGGGTTTTAGATATGTCAACGGGAGACAGACTAAGTTGCTATTGATTCCCAGGGTTCAGGAGCACAAGGGATACTAAACCTGCAGAACCCCCATGTTAAAGGGCTTGGTAATGGGAGCATTATTTGCGGCTTCTATACCCATAGAAATCCATTTTCGTGTCTCTGTTGGGGCAATTACAGCATCGGTCCACAATCTTGCGGCTGCATAATAAGGAGAGATCTGTTTGTCGTATCTTTTTTTGATTTCTTCAAAGAGTTCCTTTTCCTTTTGTTCTGTAATCGTCTGACCATTTTTCTTGAGAGAAGCTTTTTCAATCTGTAGTAATACTTTTGCTGCTGAATTACCACTCATAACGGCAAGTTCTGCAGATGGCCAAGAAACAATAAGTCTTGGGTCATATGCTTTTCCACACATAGCATAATTGCCTGCGCCGTAACTATTTCCAATTATTACAGTAAATTTCGGAACTACGGAATTACTAACAGCATTCACCATCTTTGCGCCGTCTTTGATGATACCTCCATGCTCGCTTTTACTGCCTACCATGAAACCTGTAACATCTTGTAAAAAAACCAAGGGTATTTTCTTTTGATTGCAATTGGCGATAAACCTTGTAGCCTTATCAGCGGATTCAGAATAGATAACACCTCCAAATCGCATTTCTCCTTTTTTAGTTTTTACAACCTTCCTTTGATTAGCAACAATGCCTACGGCCCACCCATCTATTCTGGCGTAACCCGTTAGTATAGATTTACCATATCCTTCCTTATACTGTTGAAATTCTGATTGATCTACTAAACGCTTAATAATTTCAAGCATATCGTACTGCTCAGAACGGGAATAGGGAAGAAGGCCATAAAGGTCATCCTCTTTTTCTTTAGGCTTGAATCGCTCTTTTCTACTGAAACCAGCCTTAGGTTGTTCGCCAATCTTGTCCACAATGTTGCCGATTATGGTCAAAGCATCTTTATCATCAAGTGCTTTGTAATCTGTAACCCCACTTATCTCACAATGTGTTGTAGCACCGCCTAGGGTCTCATTGTCTATATTCTCGCCAATTGCCGCTTTTACTAAATAACTCCCAGCCAAAAAAATGCTCCCTGTTTTATCTACAATTAATGCTTCATCACTCATTATAGGAAGATACGCTCCACCAGCAACACAACTCCCCATAACCGCAGCAATTTGGGTTATCCCTTTGCTGCTCATAATAGCATTGTTTCTAAAAATACGCCCGAAGTGTTCTTTGTCTGGAAATATTTCGTCCTGCATCGGTAAAAATACACCTGCACTGTCAACCAAATAAATAATGGGTATGTTATTTTCTATAGCTATTTCTTGTGCTCTTAAATTCTTTTTTGCCGTGATAGGAAACCAGGCTCCTGCCTTAACGGAGGCATCATTGGCTACGACTATAGCTAATTTCCCTTTGATATGTCCCATCTTTACCACCACACCAGCAGACGGACATCCACCGTATTCCTCGTACATCCCATCGCCAGCCAAAGCTCCGATTTCTATGGCATTTTCATCATCATCCAGGAGAAATGCAATACGCTCTCTGGCTGCCATTTTACCAAGAGCGTGTTGTTTGTCTATTTTGCTTTGGCCACCACCCAATTTAACCTGCACCAGTTTTTTCTTAAGCTCAGACACTTTGAGCTTGTTGTGGTCTTCATTCTTATTAAAGCTAATATCCATGCGAATTCTCTATTTCTCTAACTGGTGTTAAAGATAAGGAGTAATATTGATTAACTTTAACAAAACTGAATAGTAAGATATGAAAGAAAAAATTCGTTGGGGAATAGTCGGATTGGGTAATATAGCTCAAAAGTTTGTAGATGATTTAAAATTAGTGGCAGATGGGGAACTCACAGCAGTTGCTTCCCGAGATATTGAAAAAGCCAAACATTTTGGGGCATTAAATAATGCCAAATATGCATTTGGCAGCTATAATGAATTATTTAATTGTGAAGCTGTAGATGTGGTTTACATTGCTACACCGCATACTTCTCATGCAGAATTGAGTATAGAGGCCATGAAGCAGGGTAGAAATGTACTTTGTGAAAAACCGATGGGAATAAATAGGGGTGAGGTTGAAAAAATGATAGCTGTAGCAAGGGAGAATAAGGTTTTTTTGATGGAAGCATTGTGGAGCCGGTTTAACCCATCTATTAGAAAAGTGAAGGATTTGATAGACGGTGGTATTATTGGCGATATAGCCTACATACACGCAGATTTTGCTTTTTACGCACTTGACAGAAATGAAAAAGGGAGGCTTCTGAATCCTGGATTGGCCGGAGGATCTCTACTGGATATAGGGATCTATCCAATTTTTTTGGCATATCTTATTTTGGGTTATCCTGAAAAAATTCTGGCTTCTTCTAAAATATATAAAACAGGGGTAGATATCCAAACTTCTATGATTTTTGAATATCCAAATGCTCAGGCGATATTATACAGTGGTCTTACCTCTAATTCAGAAATGAAAGCGCAGATTTCCGGTTCTGAAGGAACAGTGTATTTAGCTCCGCGCTGGCATGAGACGCAGGAATATTCTATTGAAAAAAACGATGTAGTAGAAAATGTTCAGTTGCCTAAAAAAGGAAAGGGATATGAGTATGAGATAAAAGAAGTACATCACTGTTTAATAAAAGGTGCATTGGAAAGTAAACTTTGGTCTTTGGAACATACTTATGATTTAATAAGGATTATGGACGATATTAGACAACAAACAGGGGTAGTATTTCCCTTTGAAAAGTAAAAGTTTAGGTGTTTACTTTGAAAAATTCTTATAAAATTTCCGATATTTGAGGTCCAACTAAACTAACTATCATGGGAATGAACAAGAATACAGTCCTTGCCTGGGCTACTTTTATTATGATTTCTGTCGGCTTCGGATTAATTGCTCTTGGGGCATTTCGCTACGACGATGTAGCCGGATGGGGATTTGCCTCCGTAGGAATTGGATTCTTTGCAATAGCCTGGGTATTCAATGCACTAAAAGGAAGGGTTTGAACCCCGTTATTTCCAATTATATTTTTCTTTTTCACAACAGCTCGTTAAACTGTTTGATTAATACTATTCCAAAAACATATTAAGTTTATGTCTGACGATAAGAAGGTAATTTTTTCTATGTCCGGGGTTACCAAAACCTATAAGAATGCAAATACTCCGGTGCTTAAAAACATTTATTTAAGCTTCTTCTATGGAGCCAAAATAGGAATACTCGGTCTTAATGGATCAGGTAAGTCTACATTATTAAGGATTATAGCCGGGGTTG
>CAZWPZ010000164.1:0-4810 GCA_964636005.1 uncultured Eudoraea sp. | reverse complement strand
AAGTTATATGAAAGGTCTAATTAACAGTTTGGTTTTCCTTCTCATTTTCGTTACATCACTATTTATTGCTGTTAATGCAACCTACCCATACGATATAGAGGGGTTTTCGCATGGAGCTCGATTATTTGTATTATTTGTTCTTCTGCTTTTTATGACGGTGGGTTATTTAAAACTATTTGGCCACCGATTGCCTTCAAAAGCAATTATTCTAGCTATTCTGCTACCGATAATAATGGTTGTAATTGCCTTTACTTTTGTTGTATCCTTAAGGTTTACCATAAAAATAAGTCCGGTCTATATATCCATGTTACTCGGATTGATAGCTGGAGCCTCGATTTATAAAAACGGGTTTAAAATAAAAAAGCTGTTACTTTTCGCACTATTTCCCATAATAATGGCTTTTGGTGTTTACGAACTTTGGCTGCATAAAATGGAATATGGGAACTTTGATGGAACGGTAGAAAAAATAGAGCTAGCCCAATTCGAATTTGCCAATAAAGAGAATGTATTGGTCTCCAATGAAGACCTTATAGGTAAGGTAGTATGGCTCGACTTTTGGTTTGTTGGGTGCCCCCCATGCTGGAAAGAATTCCCTGAGGTCCAAAAAGTGTATGAAAAATATAAAGACAATTCTTCCTTTGCTCTTTATGCCGTGAACAGAAATGATGATCCTGCCATACTTTTTTCTAGAATAGAAAAGAAGGGCTATACTTTTCCTGTACTAAAAGGAACTCAGGAAAAAATGGATTCTTTAGGAGTATCTTTTTACCCAACGGTAATGCTTCTAAACAAAAAAGGAGAAATAGTTTTTAAGGGGGAACTTCCAGATGCCAGAAAAATGCTGGACAAGCTTCTAAAAGAGTAATACGGCTAACTAAGGCCAAAAAATCATAACCCCTGAAGAGTCGAAAATACAACCCAGCCAAAATGTTGGCAATACATTTTTATAGTAACTATTAAATGAACCAATCATGAAATTTATTAAAATCTCTCTTACAGCACTAGTTTTGTTTACCATAAATAGCTGCGCTGAAAACCCAATAGATCAAAAGGCTGAAGCTGACAAGCTGATGCAACTTTCAACAGAGTGGTCACAATCAGTAAAAGACAAAAACGTTGAAAAAATGTTGTCCTATTGGGCTGATGATGCCATTCTCATGTCGCCAAATGAAGCTTCAGTTATCGGAAAGGATGCGCTTAGAGGCATGGTGGAACGATCTATGAAGATCCCAGGATTCGAAATAAGTTGGAAACCACAAGAAGCTTATGTTTCAAAAAGTGGCGATTTGGGTTATGTCCTTATTAAAAACTATATGACCATGCCGATTGATACATTAGGCAATACACGGACCGTATTTAATAAAGGGGTAGAAATTTGGAAGAAGCAATCGGATGGTTCTT
Source organism: uncultured Eudoraea sp. (assembly GCA_964636005.1). GTDB lineage: Bacteria > Bacteroidota > Bacteroidia > Flavobacteriales > Flavobacteriaceae > Eudoraea. The sequence continues at coordinate 3,409 of CAZWPZ010000164.1, read as the reverse complement.
GGAAAAACATAATTGATATCTCTAATTCCGATCCGTCAATTGATTCTATAGATTAAACGTACACGACCCATCAACCTTTGCAAATACCAGATAGCAGAAATAGACTTCCCGTATGAACTGATGCTAAGATTCTCGATTTCCTTATTCGGTTGTTCCCCACTCAAATGGATGGGTTTTATGCAAAGTACACCTGAGAATCTGAATTTAGTTCTAATAAAACACCACGTACAACATTGGCCATTTTCTAGACAGGATAATCCCAAGAATATTATGTTTATACCTGTTCGCTCCGCTCATTTTACAAATAAATCATTGCCAAGACCGTCGTTCTTTATTATTTGGAATATCGCATTTTATAAAAATCATATCTTTAGAGAAACTGTTCTCTTATGATCAAATTCTTCCGCCGTATCCGGCAAAAACTGCTCTCTGAAAATAAATTCAGTAAGTATCTGATTTATGCCCTTGGCGAAATTATCCTTGTTGTTATTGGAATTTTAATTGCACTTCAACTCAACATCTGGAAAACGGCCACTGAAGACAATAACAAAGTGATGAAATATATGGAAGGCCTTAATTCCGAATTATACCAAGATTACCAGAGAATGGATACCCTTTATGCATTCTTTTCAACCAAAACCAATTCTATGCAACGTTTACTTGACCTTAATGATCAAAATATGGATTTATCGAATGATGCATTAGGAGAAATGTTCAATTCGGTACTCATTTACAAGAAATTTTCGAATAAGAAGAGCACTTACCTATCCTTAATAAATGATGGATTTATAAATAAGGTAAATAATGAGGCCTTGGTCAATGAAATAATAAAATATTATGAAAGCCCATACCTGACCTGGTCGACAGAAATCTATGAAATGATACTACAATCCGTTGATTACAATCAGAGCGAATATTACAATGCTCAAGACGGACTTATCCATCTAAACGCAAATAACTCTATTCCTAATTGGGAAGAAACGAATACAAAATTTAAGACAAATTATAAGGAGTTATTGCGTTCGAAATGGGCAATAAACATTATAACAAGACTCCTTAAGCAAAGTAATTTCATATTTGCTAACCTTGATAATTACAAGAAATTAAATGAAGATTTGAGAAAAGAAATTGAAAAATATAAAACCGAAGCCTGACCTTTAGTCTTCATTATAGCCAATGAAAAAAACGTTTACTCTTTTAAAACAGAAAATGAATTTTTCAAACTTCTGGTTCAGAAACGGGATTATAATTGTAGTAATCTCCATTTTGTCGAATCATCTTTTTGAAGCCAAAAATTTTCCGTTTAATAAAGAGTATGAATTTCCATTCTTTCCCATTATTGTTTCCATTGTCACGGGTTATCTGGTAATTCTCATCGCCAGAGTTAATTTCAATCATTTTAAAAAGAAATACTTCACCGAAAAAATCGACAGAAAAATTTTACTACGATTCCTACTTTCCACCTTAGGTTATATTACGCTCTTATATCTGATTTTATATTTTGGCTTAAATGGTCTTATTAATGGAGTTGAATCGTTTAGTGTTTATCACTTATTAAAAGGACTTTCGATTTCCTTGTTAATATGTACCATTGCCATTGTTATTTTGTTCTCAGTGGATGTTTACAAACTTCACAAAATGCTCGCGCTTCAAGGAGTACTTAAAGTTAAACAGGGAGGAAAAATAACCCTGGTTAATTATTCTGAAATTTCCTATATCTACAGTGAAAATAAGGTCGTGTATATAGTAAAAACAGACGGAACAACAATTATTACAGATTTTACTTTAAACGAAGTTGAGAATAAAATCAGCAAACAAAGTTTTTACAGGGCGAATAGACAAAGTATTCTTCACGTTCGTGCTATAGAAGAAGTTAAGTCCATAGAAAATGGAAAATTAGCAATACAACTTAAAGCAGTTTCTTCAAATAAAATAACGTCTCCGATAACTATCAGTAGGTATAAAAAACAGGAATTTATGAATTGGTTTAAAGGGAAGCTATAAATAGCAATGATTATTCAGCTATTAATTTGATACCATTCAGTAAAAATTAGCTGCAAACCCCCGTTTTTATTGTTTTATCGTTTTTACTTGGCTACAAATTAAAAACGATAAAAAAAATGAACAAAGCCTTTTTAAGAACAAAATTGACGCCTGTAATTGCGGTAATTTTTTGCCTCGCTTTATACCTGACAGGATATTTTCAAATCATCTTTGCTGCCTTAATAGTTTTAATAGCAAGTGCAATAGAACAGAAGAAAAGACTTTTTAGCGCCTTGGGTTTTCAGCGAAAAAATTTTAACCTTAAAAGTCTTTTGATTCATGCACCGCTATTAGGTATTGTCATCTTCTTGTGCTATGGTTATGTGATGATACCAAGTGTTACTTCTCTTACTGGAGAACCAATGGACTTTTCGGTATTTGAACCATACAAAGGCGACTTAACTGCCTGCCTTAGTTTGTTAATTTATATCTGGATTTCAGCAGCGTTCGGGGAAGAAATTGTATTCAGAGGCTATCTAATGAGACAGTTCACCAAGTTTTTTGGGGCCAGCAAAATTAGTTTAATGATCAATATCCTACTTTTTGGAATTCTTTTTGGGTTGATACATGCATATCAAGGAATAAGCGGACAGATTTTGACAGGAATAATTGGCATGCTATTAGCGGCTATTTTTCACTTCCGTAAGAACGATTTGTGGTTCAATATTGCCCTTCATGGATTTATAGACACCGTTGCAGTAGTTTATATGTATTATGGCTGGGCTTTATGATCACAACAAAAAATAGGATTGTAAGATTTCAAAACCAGCCAATTTTTAAACTTTCTCAGTTAATTATGTGTACTAGTCTATCGTGACAAATATCTGTTCGTTCGAACTTCAGTTTATTCGTACGTCATACCATAAAAATCCTTTCTCTCCGTCTATTTGAAATTTTTACTTACATTAGAGATATGATCCATCCGGGAATCTGATTTCATCCTAACAGGCCACTTTATGTGCGGCAAATGGTGAAAACAACTCAGAGTCCGAATCGTTGCAACCAATTTGAACTAGAACATTTTATGAAAACCAGACATTTCTCTTTGCTAACATTCTTAATAGTCCTAATCATAACCACAGGATGTAGGTCAGACAAGTCAGAAATGGATAAAATGGTCAAATTTGGACAAGAATATACCGATGCCTGGAATAGTAAAGTGCCAGAAAAAATGGCTGCTTTTTACGCAGAGGACGGTACATTAATTGTGAATAACGGAACACCCGCTGTTGGAAGAAAACAATTGGCTGAAACAGCTAAATCGTACATGGACGCATTTCCTGATTTGGAATTAACCATGGATAGTCTGACAATGGAAAAGGGCACTTATAGATACTACTGGACTTTTAAAGGAACAAATTCAGGA
>CAZWPZ010000163.1:0-17686 GCA_964636005.1 uncultured Eudoraea sp. | reverse complement strand
AGCGGGATGATAGCCCAACATATACGGCATATCCTTATCGCCTTGAATCTTAAATACAATTTCCACATAATTATCCCCTAGTACGACTGTCTTTTCGAAGGTGAAATTATAGGGCCACAGCAATAAAGGGGAGGCCGATTTGTCCGGATATTTAGAATTTTTAACCACAGTGCCTGACTGATAGGTTTTTAAATAAGTAGCAGATCGTTCGGTTTTTGAAGTTAGTACATAAGGTAATTCCCTTAAAAGACCGTGCTGATCCTGAATTGCGTTTCCCTTTGGCACCTGTACTCTATTTTGAATTTCATTCGTAGGGCCAATTATTGGAAACATCTCCGTATCCGAATTCCTCCATCCGGGGCTTCCTTTTTGATGGATAATTTCGACAGAATCAAACTGTACACTAACCAGTTCTCCTTTATCTATACCCACTGAAATATTGTCTAAAACTAGGGTTTCCATAGCTTATTCATTTATAAGTCGATAAAGCAACAAGGCCGTTCTTTTAGTAAGAGCCTCTATGGTATTTAAGTTTACGGTTTCTTGTGGGGTATGCGCCCCGGTACCCATGGTACCTAAGCCATCCAAACAAGCGACATAGGCAGCGACAAAGGAGGTATCTGCGGCCCCTCTTTTGCCGGGATCGTAAGCGATTACTTCTCCCTGACCCAAATCTAAACTCACTTGGTTAAGCTTTTTTAATAAGTTCTCATTCTTTTCTGAAGGAGGCATCGCCGGATAGCTGTCATTAAAACTTATTTCCGCTGATGTATGTGGAAGGTTTTCCTGTACAATGGCCCTCATCTTTACTCTGGCTTCCTCTTTTTGCGATTCCGAAATAAAACGCAATCCTCCTTTAACCAAAGCTGTTTGTGCAACAACATTGGTCTTCCCAAACACCTCCCCTTTACCATTAGTAGTGTCGTAATCTAAAAATGTTCCTCCCATTACTATTCCAGGATTAAAGGTGAGGTATTCTTCTCCTTTTACCTCTTCATAAAATGCGTTGAGAATTCTGGACATTTCGAAAATAGCCCCTGAACCAACCCTTTCACTGAAAACACCAGAAGAATGTGCCCGTTTTCCTTGAACTTTTAACTCCCATCCAGAAGCTCCCCTTCTCGCAACAGTAGCGTAATTAAACCCAGTAGAAGTTTCAAAGCCCAGGGCAATATCCGATCTTTTTGCCGCATCAATCAGGTCCTTTCTACTGGTCGAAAGCGGCTTACCCGTGCTTTCCTCATCTCCGGTGAATGCAACAATGATTTGCGAGTTGTCTAACAATCCCTGCTCATGAAGAGCCTTTAAGGCAAACAATACAATTACATTACCCCCCTTCATATCGTTCCCTCCAGGAGCATGAGCCGTGCTATCATTAATTTTCTTGAATTGCTGAAAAGGACTGTCTTCTTCAAACACGGTATCCAAATGCCCTATGAGCAATAATCTTTTTCCTTTGCTCCCTTTGTTTTCTGCAAATAAATGTCCTGCCCTATTCATCTCTTGTGGCATCTCCACCCATTTGGTTTCAAAGTCTATCGCATCAAAAGCCTTTTTAAAGACATTACCTACTTCCTGCACACCTTTAAGATTTAAAGTACCGCTGTTAATGTTAACTACCTCCTCTAAAAAAGCGATGGCATCCGCATTATTGGCCTCAACAGATTTTACTATTTTTTTCTCTGTTTTACTCAATCTTTGACCCATTAGGGACACCATAAAACAGAGGCTCAAACATACAGAAAGTGTGTATTTCATATTATATATTATTAATCCTTAAATCCTTGTTTTTTCATCCATTTATCATTGTAAACCTTCCTCACATACCTACTGCCATGGTCATGAAAAAGTACAACAACAACGTCTTCTTTTGTAAAATGTTCCTCCAACTGAAGTACACCTTTTATTGCAGCTCCCGCTGAGTTCCCTAAGAACATCCCTTCTTCCTTTGACAGTCTTTGTGTAAACAAGGCAGCATCCTTATCGGTCACTTTTGTAAAGCCATCAATTATGTCAAAATCTACGTTCTTCGGAAGAATATCTTCTCCTATGCCTTCTGTTACATATGGGTATATCTCATTCTCATCAAAAATCCCTGTTTCGTGATACTTCTTAAAGACAGAGCCATAGGTATCTACACCCCAAACCTTAATTGCAGGGTTCTTTGATTTTAAAAACTTACCAACCCCTGAGATAGTCCCCCCAGTTCCTACACCTACCACAAAATGCGTAACCTTCCCTTCCGTTTGCTTCCATATTTCGGGCCCTGTCGACAAAAAATGTGCTTTAGCATTAGATGGATTATCGTATTGATTTACATACCAGGAATTTGGTATTTCTTCGGACAGGCGCTTGGCTGTGGAGTAATAACTCCTTGGATCTTCTGGCTTAACATTAGTCGGACAAACATATACCTTGCTGCCTACGGCTCTAAGAACGTCGATCTTTTCTTTAGACTGTTTGTCGTTGATAACACAGATCAAATTATATCCTTTGGTGATGGCGACAAGCGCTAGTCCCATTCCTGTATTTCCTGATGTTCCTTCTATAATGGTTCCACCAGGTTTTAACAATCCAGAAGCTTCCGCGTCTTCGACCATTTGTAATGCCATTCTATCTTTCACAGAATTTCCTGGATTAAATGTCTCGTATTTTGCCAGAACGATACAGGGTAAGTTGGCTGTTAACTTATTAAGCTTCACCAAAGGAGTGTTCCCAATAGTTTCTAAAATATTATTGGCATATTTCATAGATTATATAAAGATAACACTTTCAAAGCTCAGAGAGAACAAGAACAGCCTACTCCTATTCAAATTTTATGGCCTTAACCGGGGAAATCTTCGTAATAATAAACGAAGGGATTAATAGCATTAAAAGGCATAGAATTAATACACCAACATTGAGCCCCAAAATTGCAGCTGGACTAATGTATACAGGAATATAATCAATATAGTATTCCTTGGGGTTAGGGAACCGGAAGAATTTGTATCTATCCTGAATCCAGATAAAACCCAGACCTATAACATTACCCCATAACAGACCTATTCCAATTAAATAGGCTGCATTATAAAGAAAAATCTTTCGGATTCGCCAATTGGATAGGCCGAGGGCCTTTAAAACGCCAATCATTTGTGTCCTCTCCAATATTAAAACTAACAAGGCGGTTATCATATTTATCCCACCTACAAAGATCATGATACCGATTATCAGTGCGATGTTAAAATCAAAAAGACCTATCCATTCAAATATTTTGTGGTATTTATTCTTGATATTTTGTGTGTCTAAATCACTCAAAGTTGTTCCATATATTTCTGCTGATTTTAAATCAATATCTTCAAAGTTGTCCAAAAAGACCTCAAAATTCCCCACCTGATTTTCTTCCCACTTATTCATCCTTTGTAGATGTCTTATATCTGAAAATACATATTTGGAATCAAATTCTTCAAAACCACTATCGTATAAGCCAACTATGGTAAATTTTCTTTGGTTTGGTGTTTTGGATGGATCTTCTTCCTTTAAAAAGAAAGTATAAAAATCGTCTCCCACCTTTTTCTTTAATCGACTCGCCATAAGGGAAGACATTAGCACTTCGGTATTTAATTCCTCAGAATATACTGGCAGCCTTCCATCGACAATGTACTCTTCAAATACATCCCAATTGTAATCCCGACCAACCCCCTTTGCTATAAACCCTTCAAAAGTCTCCTCCGTTCGAATAATACCAGCTTTACTGGCTACTGCCTGCACATGATTTATACCATCTATTGTCTTAAAGGATGGATAAAATTCTTGTTCTATAGAAATAGGCACAACGGACACTTCGGAAACGTTGTTATCGTAATTATAAATTTGAATATGTCCGTTAAAGGCTGCTACTTTTTCCCGTATTTTTTCTTTAAGACCTACCCCGGTAGCAATAGCTATCAACATCATTAGAATTCCCAAAGCAATTGCTGCAATGGCTATTTTTATTATTGGTGCGGAAATACTAATTTTATGTTCCTTACCGCGAATCAGGCGCTTTGCTATAAAAAATTCAAAATCCAAAAGATGCATACTTTATACGACTTCAAAAATACATTTTTATGTTGGCTTTTATTGGTTATCAGTTGCGGAAACCTCTCTTCTAAGGAAAAATTTTTAGAGCAAACGAATCATCCAACCGAACCCAATCAATTAATAGAAGAAATTATTGTAGGCGCTAACAGAGTATCGGCCTACCTGCCACTGCTCAAAGGAAAAAAAATTGGTATTGTTGCCAATCAGACCTCTGTAATTTTTAAAGATGCAAATAGCAGTAATGGGCAAAAAAATTACGTCCATCTGGTAGATAGTTTACTAAGTCTGGAAGTACAAATTGAGAAAGTTTTTGCACCCGAACATGGTTTTCGCGGAAAAGCCGATGCAGGAGAACATGTCTTAGACGGTGTAGACACAAAGACTGGATTACCCATAATCTCTCTTTATGGAAAAAACAGGAAACCTTCTCAGGAACAATTGGAGGGAATAGATTTGATTCTTTTTGATATTCAGGATGTTGGAGTGCGGTTCTACACCTATATTGCAACACTTCAATTGGTAATGGAAGCCTGTGCCACAAAAGGAATTCCTGTGATAGTTTTGGATAGACCAAACCCGAATGGCAACTATATTGATGGGCCAACCATGGAAGAAGAACATACCGGTTTTTTAGGTCTTACTCAAATACCCCTGGTTTATGGAATGACTATAGGAGAATATGCTAAAATGATAAATGAAGAGGGATGGTTGTCTGATGGGGATAAAGTAGATCTAACCGTGGTTGAACTACAACACTACACCCATAATTCGGAATATATCCTCCCAATAAGACCTTCTCCAAATCTCCCGAACCAACAGTCTATTAAACTATATCCGAGTCTTGGCTTGTTTGAAGGCACCAATATCAACGCTGGTAGAGGTACAGAGAGGCAATTTCAACAATTTGGTGCTCCCTATTTAGATTCTACGCATTTTACTTTTACCTATACTCCTGTACCTAACTTTGGCGCCAAGAAACCAAAACACCTGAACAGCCGCTGTTATGGCAAGGATCTTACGCAAACCGCATACCCAAACGAGGTGCGTCTAAGTTGGCTTTTGGAGGCCTACAATTACTGTCTCGATAAAAGTAAATTTTTTAATACCAGTGGTTTCACAAAACACGCGGGCACCACTACGTTGCAAGAACAAATTGAGGCAGGTATGGAGGAGATGGAAATAAAACAGCAGTGGAGTCCGGATTTGGAAAAGTTTAAAAAAATACGAGAAAGGTATTTACTCTATCCCTGATGGATTATTTTTCGGACTCCATAGTCGTGGGCTTCCTGTATTTATGAAAGGGTTGCCGTAGAAGTGCATTCACTTTGCCGTTGGCAATTTTATCTGGAAAAGTGTCTACTCCATAAACGATTTTCTGTCGATCAAACTTTTTAAAGGTTCCGAAAAGCCGATCCCAAATAGAAAAGATATTACCATAATTAGAATCTGTATACGGTAGTTTATAATGGTGATGTACCTTATGCATATCCGGAGAAACGATTACCCAACTAAGTAATTCATCTACTTTTTTGGGAAGTCTGATATTGGCATGACCAAATTGCGTTGCCACTATGGATAGGGATTGGTACAACATTACTATTCCAATGGGAGTTCCCACTATAAAAACCCCAAAAAGAGTGAAGGAAAATCTTATGAGACTTTCTAAAGGATGATGTCTGTTAGCTGTGGTTGTATCCACCTCATGATCCGTGTGATGGACCAGATGAATCATCCACAGGGGTTTGATTTTATGTTCGGCATAATGTGCCAAATAAGCCCCAAAAAAATCGAGTAACAAAAGTCCAATTAACACATAAGCCCATAATGGAAGGTTTGGAATCCAGTTTATAATTCCAAATTTATTGATCTGTACCCAATCACTTGTACTTAATAGTAAAAAGGCCAAGGAAAAATTGATCAAAATAGTGGTTAGGGTAAAAAAGAAGTTAGGAAGAGCGTGCCGCCATTTTTTGTATTTAAAATTAAAGAGTGGTACGACCCCCTCTAAAATCCAAAAAAAGGTAATCCCAGAAACTAAAATTAAGCTTCTATGACTGGAAGGTATATTTTCAAAATACTGGATAACGGTGTCCATCTTACTAAGATATTATTTTTTAAGCCAAAATTAGTTTTTGTGTACCCTTTCCGGTGCTTTAAATTTGCTTTTTCATTTCTTCCACAATATTGAAGGCAGCAGGACAAATTGCCACATTCTTTAGAGTTAACGATGAAATTTGATGAAATTTTTTTCTATCCGTATGAGGAAATTCTTTACAGGCCTTGGGTCTCACCTCATAAATGGAACAAAAATTATCTTCTCCTAAAAAAGCACATGGTACCGATTGTAAAACATAGTCCTGATCCTCATCTATTCGCAAATACGTTTCAATAAAGTTTTGTGGTTTTACCTTGAGATGTCGCGCTATTCGTACAATATCATTATTAGTAAAAAGAGGCCCGGTAGTCCTACAGCAATTTCCACATTGCAAACAATCCGTTTTTTGGAACTCCTTTTCATGAAGATCCATCATGATATAATCCAAATTCTTCGGTGGCTTCTTTTTAAGCTTTCGAAAGAACTTACTGTTTTCAGCCTGCTTTTCTTTTGCTTTACGGGGTAATTCTTCAAGTATTTCTTTCAAGGCGACTATAAGTACATTTCATTATTTAATAACTATCTTGATCCACCTTAGGAAGATCAAAAGAGTTTAAAGTTACGAATATTATGAAGGACGACTTGATAGGCAGAGCAATTCTTGACTTTCACACACAAAACAATCCGGAAAATATAACAACCTACTCCTCCTTAGATGAAAAAGATGTGTTGCCTACCGACTATCTCTTTAGGAGCTATAAAGAAATGCCCAAACTAGAAAAACAGGCTCTTAAACAATGCTCTGGAAAAGTACTAGATATAGGATGTGGTGCCGGAAGTCATAGTTTGTATCTTCAAAACAAAGGGTTTAATGTGACGGGATTGGATAGTTCTGCTGGAGCAATTAAAGTGTGCAAAAACAGGGGGTTAACAAAAGTAGTCCACCGTTCCATTCTGGATTATGCTGAGGATACTTTCGACACTTTGTTATTACTCATGAATGGCATTGGATTAGCGCAATCACTGGAAGAGCTACCTAAATTCTTACTACATCTCCGTAGTTTGCTGAACAATAAAGGACAAATACTCTTAGATTCCAGCGATATTATTTATATGTTTGACAAAGATGAAGATGGTGGGTATTGGGTTCCTAATAACAACAAATATTACGGGGAGGTAGTTTTCACTATGAAATATAAGGGTATGGTTAGCAGTGATCTTCCATGGCTTTATTTGGATTACGACCTTTTACATGATTATGCGTCAAAAGCAGGATTTCAGTGTGATTTGTTAGGAAAGGGTCCGCATTTCGACTATCTGGCAAGACTACAGCTTGCAAATACTATTCCTCTATAAGGAACGTTTGTCTTAAAGACGAGTTATGAACAATTGCATATGAAAAATTATCTTAAAATATTTTTGACTCTGTCAATGGGATTCCTTCTCAATTGTGGAAACGATGACTCCAACCCGGAAGAAGTCATTAAAGCAGCAAATTTACTAACGACAGGTGCCTCCGCCAATGATATACTTTCTAACACAAGTTTTACAAAACTTCATTTGGAGTTAGCATATGTAGTGGGATTTAAACCGACAGATGAAGCCATAAGTAATTTAGAGGATTTTTTAAGGGAACGCACCTTTAAAGATGAAATTGAAATTGTACTTCGACCACTGGTTTCTCCAGAAGAAGAGGACCTGTCCATTACTAAGATTGTAGATTTGGAGAGCGAAAATAGAACGCTTTACAATAGCAATGATAGATTGGCTATTTACATTTATTTTGCTGATGCCCCTTCAGAAGACGATATGCCAGAAGAAGGTCTGGTAACACTCGGAGCTAGCTACAGAAACACCTCTATGGTAATTCATGAGGTTACTTTGAGAGATTTTGCCTCCAGAAGTAGTTTGGTCTCTTTAGAAGATATTGAAACGGCAACCTTAATTCATGAGTTTGGACATCTTTTCGGATTGGTAGACTTGGGAACAACTCCTGTAAATAATCACATTGATCCGGATTCACCCCGACATTGCAATGCCTCCGTTTGTATCATGCGCGCTGAATTAGAATTTGGTATGGGTATGATGAGTATGATGGAAAAAAATAAACTCTCCAAAGGCAATTCCATCCCAAGTTTGGATGCCGAATGTATCCTGGACCTTCAAAACAACGGGGGAAGATAATTTTTTGGTTCCTGCAAGGAATAGCTTCCAATATGCTGGAAGGTCTAAGGAATATTAAGATACTTATGCGTTTGTAAAGAAACTTTCCATTTGGGATTCTTCATTACATAGTCAACAATCATCGGTGTTACCTTGTCCCGGACGCTCCATTCTGGTTGTAAATATAAGATGCAATTAGCGTTCACTTTTTGCGCTTGCTCTTCGGCAAAAACCAAGTCGTGCTTATTATAAACAATTACTTTGAGTTCCTGTGCTTGAGGGTAGATATCCTCCAAAGGAAGCTTGTTTTTTTTCGGAGAAAGACATACCCAATCCCATATGCCGGTAAATGAGTATGCACCAGAAGTTTCAATATGTGTTTTTAGTGCCTCCTGTTTTAGTGCCTTGGTGATAGGATCCATATTCCAGGTTAGTGGTTCTCCACCGGTAATCACAATGGTGTCGGAATACTTGGCTGCATTGGAAACTATTTGGGTAATGTCTGTAGGTGGATGCGTCTCTGCATTCCAACTCTCTTTCACATCACACCAATGGCATCCCACATCGCAGCCACCAACCCGAATGAAATAAGCCGCAGTTCCTTTGTGAAATCCTTCTCCCTGAATGGTGTAGAACTCCTCCATTAGAGGCAACATAAGCCCTTGGTCTACCAGACGCATTATTTCATTTTCTGACATTCGGCAAAGATACGCTTTCCTACTTTGGAAATACAAAAGAAATCCCTCGGATAAACGGTTCAAATTTGGCTAGACGACCACATTTTAGGGAATTTATTGAAAGAAATCTCCAAACTACCTTGCGGCAATAACATCGATCTCAACTTTGGCATTTCTGGCTAAACCACTGGCAGCGAAAGTAGTTCTGGCCGGCTTTTTTACAAAGTACTTGGAATACACTGCATTGAATGCCGAAAAGTCGTCCATGGAAGACAATACTACGGTGCATTTTACTACATTGTCTAGCGTTAGGCCATGTTGGGCTAAAACATCGATTATATTTTTAATCGCCTGCTCGGTCTCTGTTTTTATTCCTGGCGCAACCATAGTCCGTGTGCTGTGATCCATCCCGATTTGACCTGCTAAAAAGAATAGATCTCCAACCTCAACAACGTCACTAAAAGGGGCCGATTGTTTTTTTATCTCGTGTGAAGCATGAAACTTTATTTTGGTGTTTTCCTGAGCAGAAACGGAAGCTAAAGACAAAGACATCAATCCAATGCAAATTAAAAGCATGTTTTTCATAAATATTAGTTTTTATAGTTGACTAAAATTACCCTATTTTTATCAAAAATAGAAGAAATGAAATCCAGGGAGGAACTCTTCGAGCACATTGAACAGGGCTATTCATGCAAAGGAGATTCCATTGTTATGGGAGCTGCTATGCTTCAAGGGGAGGCCGTACCGAATGCCTTGGTCAAGGTTCCTCTAAAAACACTAAATAGGCATGGCCTGATATGCGGGGCAACCGGTACAGGTAAAACAAAAACCTTGCAAGTCCTGGCCGAAAACTTATCTGAAAAAGGCATCCCTGTACTATTAATGGATCTCAAAGGAGATCTTAGCGGACTTGCACAGCCAAGCCCGGGACATCCGAAAATTGACGAGCGACATGCCAAAATAGGATTCCCGTTTACACCCAAGCATTTCCCTGTAGAGATTTTATCCTTGTCGGAACAAAAAGGAGTGAAGATGCGGGCTACCGTATCTGAATTTGGACCAGTTTTATTGTCCAGGATATTAAATTTATCCAAGGTACAGGAAGGTATCGTAGCAGTAATATTTAAATACTGCGATGACAACCACCTGCCATTACTAGATCTTAAAGATTTCAAAAAGGTATTACAGTATGCCACTGGAGCAGGAAAGGCAGAATTTGCGGAAGCATATGGCAGGATCTCGACAAGCTCAACTGGGGCCATTTTAAGGAAGATCATTGAATTGGAACAACAGGGTGCAGATCTTTTTTTTGGCGAAAAGTCCTTCGAAGTAGACGATCTGACCAGAATTGATGAGAATGGTAAAGGAATAATAAATATTGTTCGTCTTACCGATATACAAGACAGGCCAAAGTTGTTTTCCACATTTATGCTAAGTCTTTTGGCCGAGATTTACAGCAGTTTCCCGGAGCAAGGAGATAGCGAACGACCAGAACTTATATTTTTTATTGATGAGGCGCATCTGATTTTTAAAGAAGCCTCAGACGCCCTATTGGATCAGATAGAAAGTATCGTAAAACTAATTCGATCTAAAGGAATTGGCCTTTACTTTGTTACTCAAAACCCTACAGATATTCCTGATGCTATTTTAGCTCAATTAGGACTAAAAGTACAACACGCCCTAAGGGCATTTACGGCAAAAGACAGAAAGGCTATAAAACTAGCCGCAGAAAATTATCCTCTTTCTGATTTTTACGACACCAAAGAACTTATTACTTCCCTGGGCATTGGAGAAGCACTCCTGACTGCTTTGGATGAAAAAGGAAGGCCAACCCCGCTTGCTGCAACACTTCTCAGAGCTCCTATGAGTAGGATGGATATTTTAACTCCTGATGAGCTAAATGAGTTACTAGAGAGTTCTGTTCTAAGTGATAAATATAATGATGAAATTGACCGGGAAAGCGCATACGAATTATTAAATAAAAAAATAGCTCGTGCAGAACAAGATGCCGAAGAAGAACAAAAGCGCGAGGCATCGAAAAGTCGGAACACTACAACCAGAAGAAGGCAAAGTACCAGAATGAATCCGGTTGTAAAGGTTCTTACAAGTGCAACATTTATAAGGGGGGTAATGGGAATATTAAAGAAAATGATGCGATAACTACTTATGAAAAAAATTCAAATACAGATTCTTGTGGCTATAAGCCTCACTCTAGTATTCTGCCAAAAAGAAAAAGACACCACATTTCTGATTAGTAAAGATCGTGTTGGAAAATTAGTACGTTCCGGACGCGTTGTTGATATAGATTCTATTTTTAGAGCAGACTCCGTGGTGAAAGAAGAAAGTACTATATCGCTAGGCACCTTCCCGCCACGAATCAATATATACGAAAAGGGAGGCAATCAGCTACTTTCCCTTACTCCAAACAAGGATAGTATTCCTACAGTAGGGCAAGTTCGGATCTATGATGAAAGGTATCTTACGGAAGAAGGTATCGGCCTGAAGAGTACATTTAAGGATATAAAAAATTCTTACTCTATAAAGAAAATTGTTACTTCTCTAAATAATGTAGTTTTGTTTCCTGAGGGGAAAGATTTTTATTTTACCATTGATAAGGAAGAGTTACCTGCCAATCTTAGATACGACACTTCTTTAAACATCGAAGAGGTACAAATTCCTGACGATGCCAAAATTAAATACCTGATGGTAGGCTGGCAATAAATGCTAAGGTAATGAATGCTACCCTTTTTGATCTTATGGCCAAATCATATGGCCTTTATTTAAATAGCATTGCCCTTTTATACCCTAAAATTGCAGCAAAGAAAGCGTTTCAAGCATATAGTAGTCCTAGAAAGGGAGAAATTCAGAGCCATCAATTTAGTTTTCTGGATAGCGCTAAAGATGGTACTATAGAAGTTGATGGAATCAGTCTGCAGGTATATCGATGGACAGGTCCCAAAGAAACCGTTCTGTTAGTGCACGGCTGGGAAAGCAACACATATCGATGGAAAGAGCTAATCTTTGCGCTGCAAAAAGAAGGGTACAACATAATTGCTTTTGATGCTCCGGCCCACGGAAATTCTTCAAGTAAATCATGGAATGTATCCCTCTATGCCAAATGCGTATTTCAGCTTACAGAACACTATAATCCACAGACTGTAATTGGTCATTCTTTTGGAGGCATGGCGGCCATTCTCATGCAGATTTGGCATCCAAACCAATATATTTCTTCCATTGTCTCCATTAGCGCTCCTTCCGAAACCACCCAATTAATGGGGTATTTTAAAAATCTGTTAGGGCTAAATACCAAGGTCATGTATTCCTTAAATAGCCTGTATAAAGAGAGATTTGGTTATTCTATTAAGGAATTATCGACGGTATTACTGGCTAAAGATTTAGAAATACCTGGCTTCCTTATTCATGATATAGAAGATCCCATTACCCCTTTTGAGGCTTCCAAAAAAATAAATAATACCTGGAAAAAGAGCACCTTGGTTAGCACCTCAGGATATGGACATTCCATGCGAACCAAAGAAGTGAATGTAAAAATTATTGATTTTTTGAAGTCCCTAAAATAAAGTACTTTTAAAAAAAAGAATATATGTCCTCTATTTCACCTTTTCATGTTGCCATACCCGTACATAACCTCGCAGAGTGCAGAACCTTTTATCGAGATGTATTGAATTGCGAAGAAGGTCGAAGTAGTGATCATTGGGTAGATTTTAATCTTTTCGGGCATCAGGTAGTTATTCATTACAAACCTAAGTCCGAAGAGGAGATTCATACCAATCCCGTGGATGGAAAAAATGTTCCGGTACCGCATTATGGCGTAGTATTACCTTGGGATGTTTTTCAGGATTTCGCCAAAACCTTAAAGGAAAAAGGGGTAGTGTTCGTCATTGAACCCTATATTCGCTTTCAGGGCGAAGTTGGAGAGCAGGCAACCATGTTTTTTATGGACCCGGCAGGGAATGCCCTAGAATTCAAAGCTTTTAAAGACATGGATCAACTCTTTGCCTCTTAAGAATCCTTCTTATTTTTAAAGTGGTACCATCCCCAGGTAAAAATACCATACAATACGCCAAAAACAAGCCCGATTACTCCCTTGCTAATTAGGGTTTCCATAGAGAAATCTCTTTCCAGCACACAAGAAATGACAGTGAATAAAAGTATGGCTGCTATACTTCTTGATATAATGTTCTTTGTATCCATTTAGTACCTTTATTGGGACCATGAGGTGGGAGTTCTATCCCATCTATGCTTCCTAAGTTTTTTATATAGGTTTTCCGATAATCTAATCCCATCGCTTGTTGCAGTATTAGATAAGACATTTCTCGACTTACGCATTCCAGGAATAGTGGTACTTACATCATCATTCTCCAGAATAAATCGAAGTGCCATTTCGGCCATGCTCATATGGTCTGGTACTAGAGGTCTTAACAAATCCGCTCTCTCTGCACTTGCGACAAGGTTTTCTGGCACAAAATACGTGCCCCTCCAATCGCCTTCAGGAAAGACAGTATCTTTGGTTATATTTCCGGTAAGTGTTCCCTCATCGAACGGCACTCTGGCAATAACGGCAATATCCAGCTCTCTGCATATAGGGAAAAGAGTATCCTCTGGTGCCTGGTCAAAGATATTGTATATTACTTGTACGGCATCAATCAAACCCGTTTGTAAGGCCTTAATCCCATTTTCGGGTTCCCATCTGTTGAGACTCAATCCAACAGCAGCTATTTTCCCGCTTTTTTTGAGACCCTCTACCGTTCTTTGCCACTCCTCCTCTTTGGTCCATCCATCGTCCCAGGTATGAAACTGCATTAAATCTATTTGTTCCAATTGAAGGTTCTTAAGTGTTTTATGGGTATACTCCTCTATATGAGCTGATGGATAAGACTCCTTTAGGGAATACTCTGGTAGAGCGGGCCATTTAAAGTTTTTCGGAGGTATTTTGCTAGCCGTATATAACCTAGTAGAGGGGTGTCTTTTTACTAATTCCCCCAGTAATTTTTCACTATGCCCTTCACCATAACCCCAGGCTGTATCAAAAAAATTAACGCCATTCTCTACGGCGAGATCTAAGGATTTTGAAGATTGGAGATCATCGGACTCTTTCCATCCTGCCATACCCCACATGCCATAACCTATTTCACTTACTTTCCATTTGGTTCGTCCGAACGTTCTTTTAATCATTGACAAATGTTTTTAAATGTATTATTCTATTTATAGCGCCAACTTTTCAAATCTGCTCCCTTGGGTGCACTTTCATCTATTCGCTTCATTATCTTAGGTACATACATGCTGTTATAACGAAGTCTGGAAATATGATTAGGTTGGTCCGGATCACCGTTCCAGCAGTGTTCTGCCCTATCGCCATAGGTTACTTCACCATCATAATATGGATTCGTAGTACTTTCTAGAAAATCTTCCATTTTGTAAACAGCATTATTGAGGTAGTAATTGTCCATATCGCCACAGTAAATATGAATTTTACCCTTTAATTTGGCGCCCAATTTATCCCAATCTCTTTCCAGAATATGGCGCAAATCATAGTTCTCTTTCCAATATGCAGCCACTTTATGATCAATATCACCACTTCTTTTGTCCCAGATACGTTGTGGATAACCCTCCTTATTCTGAGGCGAATAAGTAGCTTCCCAAATATCCCATTGCTGTCCAGACCTGGATTTATCGCCTAGCACTAATTCCAATTGGTTTTCTTCTCTAATCGTGCTTTGTAACTGCCCTAAATAATCTCGATGGGCGGGAACTTCCAAAGTCTTATGCTCACTTTCGTAATAGTATGCGTTGGTATCTTCATAGATATTGGTAAGGCAATATGCGCTGAAATCTATAGGATCTGGACAGGCAGCAAAACATCCATTGTATTCATCAGGGTATTTAACCTGAACTGCCAGTGCCTCCCATCCTCCGGTAGACCCCCCATATAGAAAACGGGCCCATCCTTCTCCCAGGCCTCGAAATTCCTTCTCAATATGAGGAATTAATTCATAGGTTATAGCATCTCCATAAGGCCCTTGACTTGCAGAGTTTACTGCATACGAATCGTCGTAGTACGGTGTGGGATGCTGAATTTCAATAATTAGAAATCTTGGAAAATCTGGTTCATTCCACCGCTTATAAAAGTCATACGCCTCCTGTTGTTGCAAAATATTATACCCTGTAACATCAAACCTAGGGGAGTAATCTGGTTCCAAGTTAGGATCGGGGGGTGTGGTTCTGAAACCACCAAAATCACTTGGAAAATGACCGTGAAAGATCATTAGAGGGTATTTAGCTTCGGGGTGCTCTTCAAAACCCTTTGGCAATAAAACATGGGCACCCAAATACATATCTCTACCCCAAAATTTGGACAGTTTTTCCGAACGAATTTTTACATGCTTTATCCACTTGGTGTCTTCCGGTTCTTCAATGGGTGGAATAATTTGATCCATAACCAATTCAAAATTTCCGGAAGCATTTTCGGGAATAGAAATTTTAACAGGTTTGCTGTAGAGGTTTCCAGGGCTCCTGTTCCACTGCTGCCCCTCCCCATTATCCATTGGTAATTTTACAGTATGCCCTGTACTCAGTTGGAATGTTTCATAGACATGAAGCAATGCCTGAACCCAATATTCTCCGGGAGGAACCTCGGCAAAACTCGAATAGGGAAATCCCAAAGCTTCCATATCAAAGGAGACGGGAGAATTGGGTTGCATTGCATCAACATTTTGACCAAATATGAGTTGTGTCTTTAATCCAGAACTAATCTGAAATCGTGGTTCTTGCTCGCCATTCGTTGAAAGCATCAATAACAACCTACCATCTTTAGCATTTGTGCTTATGTCCGATGGAAACGATATGGTAAACTGGGCGACAGCTGTATTAGAGCTATTATTAGTGCATCCTAAAAAAGAGGCCAGCACCAGGAGGTAAAATAAATTTATATAACGCATGGATAATGGTTTAGCTTTAAAAGGTAGCCATTTCCAAAACATCCTCAAAAACTCCGGTAAACAAATCGTAAAATAGACAAGAACTAAGAGGTTGTCTTTAGTTTTCTTTTTCTTGCCAACAGTGTATTTTGTAATAGCATTGCAATAGTCATTGGCCCAACACCACCTGGGACAGGGGTTATATGAGAAGCCTTCTTAGCAACTGCTTCAAAATCGACATCACCAGTAATATAATAACCTCTTTCCCTTGAGGTGTCTGGTACTCTTGTAATTCCTACATCAATAACTACGGCACCATCTTTTACCATGTCTGCCTTTAAAAAGCCAGGAACTCCTAAAGCGGATACGATGATATCTGCCTGTAAGGTTATCTCTTTTATATTCTTTGTTCTGCTATGGGTTATGGTTACGGTGGCATTGGCACCGGCTCCTTTCCTACTTAATAAAATACTCATCGGCCGCCCTACAATGTTGCTTCTTCCTATCACAACAGCGTGTTTCCCTTCTGTATCTACTTCATACCTTTTTAACAACTCCATAATTCCAAATGGCGTCGCAGGAATAAACGATTCCATATCCAATGCCATTTTTCCAAAGTTTGTGGGATGAAAGCCGTCTACATCTTTATCCGGGTCTACCGCCATTAGAACTTTTTGCTCATCTATATGTTTTGGCAAAGGCAATTGTACAATATAACCATCGATGGCATCATCCTGATTAAGTGCTTCTACCAATTTCAGCAGCTCTTCTTCTGTGGTTTCTTCCGGTAAATGCTTTAAGGTTGATTCAAAACCGATACGTTCACAAGATCGTACCTTGCTCCCAACATAAGTCAGACTAGCCCCATCATTACCCACCAATACCGCGGCCAAATGTGGAACTTTTTCTCCTCGTGATTTAATCTGCGCTACTTCTGCAGCAATTTCTTCTTTTATCTTGTTTGAAGTTTCCTTCCCGTTTAATAATGTCATAACCTTTTATTTAGCATTAACGCATATTCTGCATCATTTGCATCATCTTCTTTCCACCGCCGCCTTGCATCATTTTCATCATTTTACTCATTTGATCGAACTGTTTTAAAAGCTGATTCACTTCGACGATAGTCCGCCCACTTCCTTTGGCTATACGTTTTTTTCTACTGGCATTTAGTACGGAAGGGTTTGAGCGTTCTGTCGGAGTCATCGAATGGATTATTGCTTCAACATGTTTAAAGGCATCGTCATCAATATCCATTCCTTTCAAGGCCTTTCCCGCGCCAGGTATCATACCCATAAGGTCTTTCATGCTACCCATTTTCTTAATTTGCTGAATTTGCTTGAGGAAATCGTCGAATCCGAACTTATTCTTGGCAATTTTCTTTTGAATTTTTCGAGCTTCTTCTTCATCAAATTGTTCCTGAGCTCTTTCAACAAGAGAAACAACATCTCCCATTCCCAATATCCTATCTGCCATCCTGGATGGGTGAAATACATCTATGGCATCCATTTTCTCACCAGTTCCGATAAACTTAATTGGTTTATCTACTACAGACTTGATAGAAATAGCCGCACCACCTCTGGTATCCCCATCTAATTTTGTGAGAATCACACCATCAAAATCCAAAATGTCATTGAAGGCCTTTGCCGTATTTACAGCATCCTGACCCGTCATAGAATCCACTACGAACAACACTTCTTCTGGGTTCATTGCCGACCTTATATTGGCAATTTCCGTCATCATTTCCTCATCTACCGCTA
>CAZWPZ010000162.1:0-17535 GCA_964636005.1 uncultured Eudoraea sp. | reverse complement strand
GTAAATTCGGATGTAGGAACAATTCCTGTTCCTGTCATAAGATAACTTCCATTGGGAAAGCTATACTCAGCATATAAGTACTTCACCAAATCCTCAAACTTTCTTTTTATTTGGTTTATCTTAATCTCTCCTTCAAATACTACTTCGGAATTCCTCTTTATATTCAACGAAATTGAAGTGCTTAATGGCAGGTTTTTTTCTGTTACAAACACACACGGACCAATAGCTGTAGATCCATCATAACACTTGGCTTGAGGCAGATAGAGCGGATTTTCTCCCTCTATACTTCTAGAACTCATATCGTTTCCAATGGTATATCCTACAATTTTACCAGAAGAAGTAATCACCAAGGTTAATTCAGGTTCCGGAACATCCCAGGTGGAATCCTTTCGTATCCTAACTTTTTCATCAGGTCCGACAGCTCTTCTTCCAAGGGCTTTAAAAAATAGTTCTGGCCGCTCAGCATCATAAACTCTTGCATAAAAATCGCTGCCTCCAGCACTTTTAGACTCTTCTTCTCTACCCAACTTACTGTTATAGTAGGTTACCCCACTTGCCCAAATTTCCTGGTTTGGCCCAACAGCTGCTAAAACTCCTTCCTCCAGGAACGACTTAGGGTCCTCCATTTTTGATCCCTGATTTACTACCTCCTTCAATAGTTCGAGTAAATTGTCCTGATTAATTAGTGTTTCCCATTCTTTATCCTGAACCAAATAGTAAGACTCCTCTTGTTCTATTACAATTCCTTTAGTGTGTCGGAATAATTTCATTTGTTTTAACTTACCTGTTGCGCTATTATTAGTAAATGCCAAGAAAACCCATTAAAGAGTTTACTCTACCTTTAGAATTTTACTTTTCACTCCCTTAAACTCAAAATAATCTCCTTCTCTCTTGCCCCGCAATTTGATGCCAATCGGACTGTTGACCGAAATGCAATACACCTTTGTATCTTCGCTAGTAAAGCACCCTGCTGGAATTGCAAGATAGAAATTATTATTCGTTGTAAAAACCAAACTCCCCAGTCCTATGTTCTTGTGTATATCCGTAGCCCTGATAGCCTTGAGTACTTTTAAAAGGCCCTCTGTTTTTTTCATGCGGTCCCCTAGCTCTTCTCTTCTGATTTGAAGTATTGCTCTTTCTGTCTGGTGTTTGTCGCCTGCTGTACTTTTTGATTCTTGTGAGAGTGCTTCTTGAATGTCTAAAAGGTTTTGATGAACCATATCTAACTTTTCCCTTACAAAACGCTCACAATAGTGAAATATCTCTGTTTTAAGATCTTTTTTGAGTTTCATTTAAACACATTCAGATAATTCCTTTCCAACCAAACTGCCAATTGCTATACCCATTCCGCCCAATCTAACACCACAAGATACTCTCTCAGATACTTTCTTAATTATCGGTTTTTTTTGATTCCCTACTCCCATGATTCCGCTCCATCTTTGATCTATTTCAAAAGTATGTCGTGGTACTATCACATCCTTTAGAAGGGTTTCAAGAGCATCCTGAATGCGCCTTGTTTGTCCGAATTCTGTGGTTTCCTCTTTCTTAAAATCTAAATTCCGTCCACCCCCTAAAAGAACTCTATTACCGATGTTTCGAAAGTAATAAAACCCTTCATCTAAATGAAAGGTCCCCTTAAAAGGTAAGTCTTTAATTGGGTTAGTTATTAAAACTTGTGCTCTTGCAGGCTTTACATCTTCATGCAGGAGAGCTTTTGCAAAGCCATTTGTAGTAATTACAAGTTTCTCAGTAATAAACTCAAAGTTATTCGTACTTAGTTTGACCCCATAAGACTTCTCTTCATAAGACAATACCTCTATAGCATTCAATATTTCTACATTGGCCTTACGATTCTCCAATAAAAGGGCTTTCATCATTCTCCCTGTATCTATTTGTCCTTCAAAAACATTTGTGATATAATGGTCATGAATTCCCGTAAAACCAAAAGTATTTGGTTGTTTCTGAAAGGGGGCGCTTTTGTATATTGGTTCTAATAACGCATTAATTCTTTCCATCTCGCTCAAACAGTAATCGTAAAGCCTTTTACTGGATTTCAAAAAGAGTTCATTCCCACCTAATTGTTGCCATGCAATTGCCTTATCCCCTAATGTGGTTCTAAGAGTTTTTATTCCCTCCCACCTCAATTTCATAAGTTCGAACACCTCATCACTGCTGTGAGACTTTAAATCACTCAGAACTTCTGAGATACTACCAAAGCAAGCAAACCCAGCATTCTTTGTACTCGCGCCTTGAGGTAATATACCTTTCTCTAAAACAAGTATTTTGGCATGAGGGTACTTCTTAGACAGCTGTAAAGCACAGCTCAGACCAACGATACCACTTCCAACAATGGTTATATCAATATTAGTAAGCCAGGTCTTTTTTTCCCAATAGCTTAATTCCATGAGGTATTAAAAAAAACTCCAGCATATGCTGGAGTTGTTAGTTTTATTGTTCCGGTTTAGGATTCATTTTAAAGTCTTCCATAAACTTCGTGGTATAATTTCCCGCTAGGTAATCCGGGTTATCCATTAATTGCCGGTGAAAAGGTATTGTGGTTGCAATTCCTTCAATCACAAATTCATCTAAGGCCCTTCTCATCTTATTAATAGCCTCTTCACGGGTTTGTGCAGAGGTAATCAATTTGGCTATCATGGAGTCGTAGTTTGGAGGTATTGTATACCCACTATACACATGTGTGTCTAATCGTACCCCGTGTCCACCAGGTGTATGTAAGGTAGTAATTTTTCCAGGAGAAGGTCTAAAATCGTTATAAGGATCTTCCGCATTAATCCTGCACTCAATAGCATGTAATTTTGGAGTGTAGTTTTTACCAGAAATCGGAACACCTCCTGCCACTAGAATCTGCTCTCTAATAAGATCGTAATCTACTACCTGCTCGGTTATTGGATGCTCTACCTGAATACGGGTATTCATCTCCATAAAATAGAACTCCCTGTGTTTATCTACCAAAAATTCTACGGTGCCGGCTCCTTCGTATTTTATGTACTCCGCAGCCTTTACTGCCGCTTTTCCCATCTCTTCTCTTAAACTATCCGTCATAAAAGGAGAGGGCGTTTCTTCTGTAAGTTTTTGATGTCTTCTTTGTATGGAACAATCTCTTTCGGATAAATGACAGGCATTTCCATATTGATCTCCAACAATCTGAATTTCGATATGACGAGGTTCTTCAATTAGCTTTTCCATATACATCCCGCCATTGCCAAAAGCAGCACTAGCCTCCTTTACTGCACTCTCAAAAGCAGCTTCGATATCTTCCTCTTTCCACACTGCTCGCATACCTTTACCACCACCTCCTGCAGTAGCCTTAAGCATTACAGGATACCCCATTTTTTTGGCATCCTTTTTAGCATGATTTACATCTTTAAGCAAACCTTCGGATCCGGGGATTGTAGGTACTCCAGCCTTTCTCATAGTCTCTTTGGCCGTGGCCTTGTCTCCCATTTTATCAATATGGGCTTCAGAAGCCCCGATAAATTTGATTTCGTGCTCCGTACATATTTTTGAGAATTTCGAATTCTCAGACAAGAAACCATAGCCAGGATGAATAGCATCTGCATTCGTGATTTCTGCTGCTGCAATAATATTTGGTATTTTAAGATAGGATTCACTACTGGGAGCAGGTCCAATGCATACGGCTTCATCAGCAAATCGAACATGGAGACTCTCTTCATCAGCCTTGGAATAAACTGCCACTGTTTTAATCCCCATTTCCTTGCATGTCCTAATAATACGCAAGGCTATTTCTCCTCTATTGGCAATAAGTATTTTTTTAAACATAACTTAATTTATAGAATTCTAAGAAACTGACTCCTAAAGCGGATAAAATTTCAATTGGTTAGTCAATAAAATGCTGCTACGACGGATCAACTAAAAACAATGGTTGATCGAACTCTACTGGTGAAGAGTCTTCTACCAATACCTTTACAATTTTTCCTGAGACTTCAGACTCGATATCATTAAATAGTTTCATTGCTTCAATAACACACAAAACGTCGCCCTGGGAAATTGTGGAACCAACTTCAACAAAAGAAGGTTTATCAGGTGATGGTTTTCTATAAAATGTTCCTATAATGGGTGATTTTATAGTTATATATTTTGATTCTTCTTCTGTTTCAGATTTTGGGCTCGCAGCTTCCGAAGGGGCAGGTGCCGGTGGTACAGGTTGATTCATTATTTGAGGCGCTGAAGCCGGAGCAATTGGAATTTGTTGTACATAGGCAGTCTCTTGAGAGCTCCCCACACTTCCTGTTCGGATGGTAATTTTAATATCATCCGTTTCCAGTTTAACTTCACTGGCTCCAGATTTTGCCACAAACTTAATTAGACTTTGAATTTCTTTAATATCCATTTAGTTCTTATTTAATCGATTGTTAGTTATAAGCCCATTTTAAATAAATTGATCCCCAGGTAAACCCTCCACCAAATGCCGCAAAAACCAAATTATCGCCCTTCTTAAGCTGATCCTCATAATCGGCCAATAAGAGAGGTAAGGTGGCAGAAGTGGTATTACCATACTTGTGAATATTCATCATCACTTTGGAAGAGTCCAATTCCATTCTCCTGGCGGTAGCATCGATAATTCTTTTATTTGCCTGATGTGCCACCAACCAGTTTACATCATCGTGGGTTAATTCATTTCTTTTCATGATTTTGGCAGCAACATCTGCCATATTCGATACAGCAAATTTAAATACTGACTTCCCATCTTGGTAAACATAATGCTGTTTATTTTTAACGGTATCTTCCGTTGCTGGTAAAAGAGAGCCTCCAGCTTCTATTTTTAAAAATTCTCTTCCTGATCCATCAGACCTAAGATATTCGTCTTGTAATCCGTAACCCTCAGTGTTTGGTTCAAATAAAACCGCACCTGCACCATCTCCAAAAATTATACAGGTAGTCCTATCCGTATAATCCAAAATGGAAGACATTTTATCAGCACCAATGAGCAAAACCTTCTTGTACTTTCCGGACTCAATATATCTTGCAGCAGTAGACATTCCATAAAGAAAATTGGAACACGCCGCCTGCATATCAAAAGCAAATGCATTTTTAGCGCCAATTTTAGCTGCTACATAGGCACTTGTCGAAGCTACTGGCACGTCTGGCGTTGCAGTACCAACAATGACTAAATCTATCTCTTTTGGATCGACATTTTTTTTGGCAATTAGATCTTCTGCCGCTTTGATAGCCAAGTAGGAAGTCCCTTTGTCTTTATCTTTGAGAATTCTTCTTTCCTTTATCCCTGTTCTGGTAGTTATCCATTCGTCATTGGTATCTACCATGGCCTCCAACATTTTATTGGTTAACCTAAATTCTGGTACATAAGCCCCTACAGCTGATATTGCTGCTGTTATCTTACCCATATTACGTTTGGTTTATTTTCGAGAAACCTTTCAAAATGGCTGAAAATCCTTGAAAATTAATGATTTTTTAGGACAAATTGAGAAAAATAACCATTTAAAAGATTTAAAGATATTTCATAAAAAAACTCCCAACAAAAATATTGGGAGTTAAAGATAAGTTGTATAAATCTATACCGTTTCTTCTTCAGATTTGTCTATTAGCACTTGTCCTCGGTAATATAACTTTCCTTCATGCCAGTGAGCACGATGGTACAAGTGAAGTTCTCCTGTTGTAGGGTCCTTGGCAAGAGTAGGAGCTACAGCCTTGTAATGTGTTCTCCTTTTATCTCTTCTAGTCCTAGATATTTTTCTTTTAGGATGTGCCATAATCTAATCTATTTATCCGTTAGTAAATTTTTTAATGCATCCCATCTGGGATCCGTTTTATCTTTATTTTTTTGTTCCTGTTCTCTTGGTTGCAACTCATCTAACCTTCTCAGTGCTTCCGAATTTAAGGTTCCATCTAGCACACCTGGATGTATTAGTTTGGATGGGACAGCCAAGACAATCATTTCATACACATATTGTGCAATATCAACCTTATGCTCTCCATGCGGAATGATTAAAATTTCATCATCTTCATCATTGAACTCCTGACCAAATTTTACAAGCAATTCCAGTTCAGCCTCAATTTGTTGATCGTAGACTTCGTTTGTTAAATCACAATTCACATTTATCGAGCCAGAGGCTTTCATTTCAATCTCCAGCATAGTGGTCATACGATTTAAAACAACAGACAATTTAAGATCTGCATTATTAAAGTCGTTATAATCAAAAGAAACAAAGAACGTATTGTCAATATCAAAGTTAAACTGGTGTTTTCCTTGTTTTAATCCTGCAAAAGGAATCTTGTATTCCTTATTCTTCATCTTCGTATACACTAGTTTAAGGCGTGCAAAGATACTTTTTTTTTCTTAATGACCAATAAAAATTACTTACTTATCACCCTTTCGTATTGGCTTCTGTTTTACTAATGGGTTTTTAGTAAGTTCTTTATACTCATTCCTCTTGTTAAAAATATGCAATGCTGCAAATACTGCTTCTTTAAAAGAACCAGGGTCGGCCTGTCCTTTCCCTGCAATTTCATAGGCCGTTCCATGATCTGGTGATGTGCGTACTCTCGATAATCCGGCAGTATAGTTAACTCCTTTGCCAAATGATAAGGTTTTAAACGGAATTAATCCCTGATCGTGATAAGCCGCAAGAATCGCATCAAAGTTTTTATAGGCATCGTTCCCAAAAAAGCTATCGGCCGCGTATGGTCCAAATACCAGATTTCCTTCTTCAGAAAGTTCCTTTAAGGTTGGTTTTAGAATATCATCATCCTCTTTTCCAATAACCCCATTATCACCACTATGCGGATTAATTCCGAGGAAAGCTATTTTAGGTTTTCTTATACCGAAATCCATTTTCAACGATTTGGTTATAATCCGAACTTTTTTTCGAATTAATTCTGAGGTGATGGCTGCGCTTACTTCCTTAACGGCAACATGATCAGTAAGGAGTCCTACTCGTAAATCATCTGCTATCATAAACATCAAACTGTCCCCTTCTAACTCTTTTGCCAGATAGTCGGTATGACCAGGAAAATTAAAATCTTCAGATTGAATATTTGTTTTGTTGATGGGTGCGGTAACTAAGACATCTATATTGCCCTCCTTAAGAGCTTTTACAGCTGCTGAAAGGGATCTAATTGCGTAGCTTCCGATTTTTTTTGAAGGTTTTCCATATTCTATATTCGGTAATTCTTGCCAAACATTAACTACATTAACCTTGCCTTCTATTGCTTTTGATGCTTCCCTAATACCATTGTAATTAAGGGAAATCCCCAAATCGGTTTTCTGCTTGGAAATCGTCTTATTAGAGGCAAAAATCACAGGAGTACACAACTCTGTCATTCGAATATCTTCAAATGTCTTCAAAACAATTTCACAACCAATACCGTTTAAATCCCCTATTGAGATTCCAACCTTAATTTTTCCTTTTTCCTTCATGTAATCAGTAGCTTTATTTCTACATTTACAGGCAAAACTACTTATTTTAAACGACACATGTTTACAGGTATAATTGAAACTTTGGGTCAGGTATCCGAACTTAAAAAGGACGAGGGAAATCTCCATATTAAAATAAGGTCGAAACTAGCAGAAGAACTTAGAGTAGATCAAAGTGTTTCCCACAATGGTGTGTGCTTAACGGTGGTTGCCAGATCAGCCTCTGATTATACAGTTACAGCCATTGAAGAAACCTTGTCTAAATCTAACTTGTCCAATTTAAAGGTCGGTCAGACCGTCAACCTGGAAAGAGCAATGATAATGGGGTCCAGGTTAGATGGGCATATGGTGCAGGGCCATGTGGATCAGACCGGTGTTTGTACGAACATTCAAGAGAAAGATGGTAGTTGGATTTATACCTTTGAATACGATTCTGCTCATAATTACCTCACCATAGAAAAGGGTTCTATCACAGTAGATGGAGTGAGCCTTACCGTAATAAATTCAGGTACAAATTCCTTTAGTGTGGCCATCATTCCTTATACCTATGAACACACCTGTTTTCACGACTATACTGTTGGCAGAGAAGTAAACCTAGAATTTGATGTTATAGGAAAATATGTGAGTCGCTATATGGGTATAAAGTCGTAAGTAGGAAATCCCGCTTTACGGACCTTATACTTTTATAAATATTTTCTTTTGGTACATAATAAACGCCAATACCAAATAAAAAGAGACTACACAAAGGGCATAGAGCAAAGAAGACAATTCTAAGGGCAGCCCTTCATACACAAAAATGTTCTGGAAAATCCACTGGTGTAAGGTTGTATCCCCTGTAACTTTAACCGAATAGAAGATCTTCGTTATAAAACTGGATAAAAAGTAAACCGTAATCGCATTTGCTCCGGCATATCGGAATATGCTTCCAAATTTAATTCCTTTTACATCTGTCAGATAATAGATAATGGCTAAAACTATATTGGCCCAGCCTGCCGTGACCAACACAAAACTACTTGTCCAAAGTGCCTTATTTATGGGGAAATAAATATCCCATAGGTGGCCAAGAAGTACCAAAACAACCCCCAAACCAAGCAGTAGACTGGTCTTATTTTGTCTTTTAGAAAGTACTATTAATCCTGTAAAAACTCCAAGTAACGAAGTACAAACCGAAGGAAAGGAACTCAGGAAGCCTTCAGGATCATAGTCGTCCTTGTACATATGAGACCCGAACATTTGCACATCAATATAGTTTGCCCAATTATGAGGTGCTCTTTCAAAAGTTGGAGCGATTCCATTTATGGGAATAAAGCCCATCCAAATCCAATATCCTATTAGAATAGAAATACATAGCCCCAAAAGTATTTTCCAATGGAACTTGACAAATAATAAAGAGGTCAAGAAAAAAACCACCCCAATACGCTGTAACACCCCTGGGAATCGGATGCTTTCAAAGTCTTTTATAAAGGGGAAATGGATGGTAAATGCTCCTAAAAACAATCCTAGTCCAATTAGCTTTAAACTTCTTATACTAATTTTTCTATATGTTGATCTATTGGTCGGTTTGTTTTGATATGCAAAAACAATCGAAGTCCCAACGATAAACAAAAAGAATGGAAAAACTAAGTCTGTGGGGGTGTATCCATGCCAGCTGGCATGTAAAAAAGGAGCATATACATTAGTCCAGGTGCCTGGTGTATTCACCAAAATCATTAAAACAATAGTTAAACCCCTAAAAATATCAACGGAAACAACTCTTTCTTTCATACTACAGTATGTTTTCTTTTAGTTGATGCCATACCCTAATAAGTAAATATCCGGAGAGTAATGCGGCTATTGTTAAGATGATGGCTAATTGTGTTTCACCATAGATCCAATACCCAGTAGCAAACATACAGGTATAAATTAAGACGCAACCCAGGAGCATGGCTTTTATCCCTTGAGGCACACTCCATTGGTAATCCGCATCCTCAATGGCAATGTTCTCCTTTTTTGCCTTATCGATAATGACTTTCCAGCCTGGCCCTCCAGGTTGAATTCTCTTATAAAAACTCCTCAGAACATCATCTGATTCTGGAGGTGTTAAATAGGTTGCTGCCAGCCATATGGCGGTGGTGATAAGAACGATAAACAGATATTCTGACCATGCCGGGAAGACCCCAGCAGTGGCATCAAAAAGGTATGGTCCCAAAGGAGTCAGCTTGAAGATAATAGACACAATACCGGATACAAACATAGCCGTAATTTCACTCCAGGCATTTATGCGCCACCAAAACCATCTCAAGATAAATATTAACCCGGTTCCGGCACCAAAAGCCAACAAAACTTCAAAAAGCTGCAGTGCATTTTGTAGAAGCAAGGCCAGGCCAGCGCTCAAAACCATAAGACCAACGGTAGACAACCTCCCCACCGCTACCAGTCTTTTCTCTGAAGCTTCCGGGTTTATTTGTTGTTTATAAAAATCGTAAACTATATAGGAAGACCCCCAGTTTAATTGAGTTGAAATAGTACTCATATAGGCGGCAATCAGAGAAGCAAGTACCAAGCCTAGAAGCCCACTCGGTAATTTTGTCAACATCGCTGAATAGGCCAAATCATGACCTAATTTATCATCCGAAACCATTGGAAAAGCATCTTGAATACTCGCCACATCAGGATAAACTACCAAAGAAGCAAGTGCTACCAAAATCCAAGGCCATGGACGTAAAGCGTAGTGCATAATATTAAAAAAGAAGGTAGCCCCTATTGCGTGGTTTTCGTCCTTTGCGGCTAACATTCTTTGCGCAATATAACCTCCACCCCCGGGTTCTGCTCCAGGATACCATGAGCTCCACCATTGTACAGCAAGAGGAATTATCAATAAGGTAATTAGGGCT
This sequence comes from uncultured Eudoraea sp., assembly GCA_964636005.1. Lineage (GTDB taxonomy): Bacteria > Bacteroidota > Bacteroidia > Flavobacteriales > Flavobacteriaceae > Eudoraea. The sequence continues at coordinate 7,245 of CAZWPZ010000162.1, read as the reverse complement.
TGTGTATTGCTGAAATCTGGTAGGATAGACAATTTATCTGTGACATTCTCATTGGAGAGTAAGGCCTCTATACCCCCTACTTCCGGGATGTTAACCAAATAATATGCAGCACCTATGGCGCCGCCCATGGCGACAAAAAACAACAAGAAGTCCGTGTAAACAACACCCTTAAAGCCTCCAAGAGCACTAAATATTACGGTAATTAAACCTGCACTAATAACAGTCTGCCAAGGTTCCAGACCCAACATAATGCCTCCTATCTTAATTGCGGCTAATGTAACCGCGGACATAGTAATAACGTTAAAAATTATACCCAGATATACCGCTCTGAACTTTCGTAAAAAGCTAGCAGGTTTCCCTCCATACCGCATTTCATAGAACTCTAAATCTGTGTTGACGTTAGATTTACGCCATAGTTTAGCATAGACAAATACGGTCAAGAGACCTGTAATTAAAAATGCCCACCATACCCAGTTTCCTGAAACACCATTAGTTCTAACTATGTCCGTTACTAAATTAGGTGTGTCTGTAGAAAAAGTAGTTGCTACCATGGATAGGCCCAAGAGCCACCAAGGCATGGTTCTTCCTGAGAGAAAAAACTCGGAGGAACTTTTACCGGATTTTTTCGAAACTAGAATCCCTATCAGCAATACCAGTGAGAAGAAGCCGATAATAAGTGTGTAATCAAAAGTACTTAATTCCATAGTTTGGTCTTGGTTAAGCGATAAAGATATTATTTTTTAAGATACTTTTGCCTGAAAGGACGAAACACGGTATTTCAATTAAATGAAATTTTGGATATAACCAACACCACTTGGATCATAGCCTTTATTGCAGCGATAATATTGGGAATCTCAAAAGCTGGGATAAAAGGTATAGGAATCATTATTGTAACCTTAATGGCATTGGCTTTTGGAGCAAAAGAATCTACTGGCTTAATGGTCCCCCTTTTAATAGTTGGAGACATTTTTGCTGTGGTCTATTACAACCGACATACAGAATGGAAGTATATAATTCGATTTTTACCATGGATGATGATAGGCCTGCTTGCGGGTGTATTTATTGGCAAAGACCTTCCGGAAAAAAGCTTTAAATATGGGATGGCCGGTATTATTTTGGCAAGTGTAGTACTTATGTATTGGTGGGATATCAGAAAATCCAAAACCGTGCCCAGCCATCCTGCTTTCGCAGGATTTACAGGTATAATGGCCGGTTTTACCACAATGATTGGCAATTTGGCAGGAGCGTTTTCAAACATTTATTTCCTGGCTATGCGATTGCCTAAAAATGTGTTTATTGGCACTGCTGCCTGGCTGTTCCTAATTGTGAATACCATTAAACTTCCTTTCCACATTTTTATATGGAAAACCATCACCAAAGAAAGCTTGCTGATAAATCTTAAATTAGCTCCTGCGGTAATTTTGGGGCTATTCTTAGGAATACGATTAGTTAAAGTTATTCGAGAAAAGTTTTATCGTAAAATGATTCTTATTTTAACTGCAATAGGTGCCATCCTAATTCTATTCCGTTAAAAGGAAATAATGGCGAATACAGGCAAATGATCAGAAGGGTATCGCAAATCTTTAGAATCACTAAGGATGGCGTACTTTTTTAATTTTATTTTTTCTTTTGAAAGGAATAAATAATCTATTCTTCTGGTAACGGCTTTATTTAAATTAAATCCATTATACGTACCCTCTGGTCCAAAGGCTTCCTTCCCAGCTAAAGTGTGGGCATCATTAAATTCGGATGTTATGAATGCTATTGTTTTGTGATCTGGCTCTAAATTAAAATCGCCCATAACGATTACAGGTAAACCTTCGTGATTTATTTGTTTAACTTTTTCCAATAGTAACTGGGCACTTTTTTCTCTGGCTTCTTTTCCCTGGTGATCAAAATGTGTATTAAAGACCCAAAACTTTTTACCACTGTTTTTTATTTCAAATAGCCCGTAGGTACACACTCTTTTATAAGATGCATCCCACCCTATTGACGGTATCGCTGGTCTCTCCGACAACCAAAATGTATCATTTTGCAATAAATCCAAGCTATTGGTGTCGTAAAAAATGGCGCTATACTCTCCTTCTTCTTTACCATCATCTCTACCTTTACCAATGTAAGTATAATTGGTCATTCCATTCTTAATGGCCTCTAACTGATGTTTAAAACCTTCTTGGGTGCCAAAAACAGTGGGGTTGTAAAAATTTAATTGCCCAATAAGAAACTCCTTCCTATTCTCCCAGCTATTCTCCATATCGCTTTCAACATCCAGTCTTACATTATAGGTTAACACTTTAATATCTTGCGCCATTATTCCGCTGGATATACCTAAAAACAAGCTGAGAAAGACCCAATATTTTTTAAATTTTCGACTTGTCCAAATCATTTAAGTACTTATTTGAGAGTAAAACATCTTATGGTCAAAAAATAAAAACATACTTCCATCTTTAAAATCAGAATAAATGTAATTTTTATTAACTTGGTAGAACATTCTTTGCGGTTTTTAAGAACAGGCTTAGATAATAAATATACAATATGGAATTTAATTTAGCAGAAAAACTAGCCATTGTAAAGGCCATTGACGAAGTAATTCTTGTAGATGGCCAAGTAAAAAAAAGTGAGATTGACCTTCTAACGCAATTAATGAGTATTCTGAAATTTGATCGTGTTCTAATTGAGGAAGCACGGAATATTACTGCAAAAGAATGTATGCACATTCTCAAGGGTATGCCAGAAAACAAAAAACATGCTTTAGGGGTAATGCTCAATGAAATGGCAAATGCAGATGGTGAATTTAATGAGGCAGAATACCGGCTTATTTTTAATATCATGCTTGAGGCAGGGATTCAGGTAGATAATAGTTTAGACTAAAAAGCTACCAGTCTTCCTTATAAATTCTGAATAAGGTATAAATACCATGGCATTCCTAATGTTATATTAAAAGGAAAGGTGATTGCCAGGGCCATAGGTAAATATAAACTTGGATTCGCCTTCGGCACGGCCAATCTCATGGCTGCTGGAACTGCAATGTACGAAGCACTCGCTGCGAGGATAGCAAATAAAAAACGGTCTCCTATCTCGGCAGTAATACTTTCTGAAACCACCGCTACCACGGAACCATTGATTATCGGTATTACTATTGCAAAAAGAAGAGCAAACCAACCTTTCTTTAAAAAGTCTCCTACTTTTTTCCCGCTGGCAATACCCATATCAAGCAAAAACACGGCTAAAAAACCCTTAAATATATCTGTAGTAAAAGGTTCTATTCCTTTGGCTTGTTCGTCATTTGCCAAAAAGCCTATTAATAAACTTCCCATTATTATAAGAACACTACCGTTGGTCAAAGAATGTCTTAGAATTCCTTTATAGGAAAAACCAGCTTCGCGATTTTTTTGAAATAAGGATATTAGTAAAACTCCAACGATAATGGATGGTGCTTCCATAAGCGCCATAACGGCTACCATATGCCCGCCAAAGTCTATTTTTTCAAGTTCAAGAAAGGAAACGGCTGTCACAAATGTAACCGCACTAACAGAACCATAAGCAGCTGCAATAGCTCCTGAGTTTTCTAAACTAAACTTTCTCCTTAAAATAAAAAATGTGTAAATAGGCACCACTGTTGCCAAGACAATTCCAAATAGTAATGCCCATAATATTTGCATATCTAGTGGGCTATGCGACAGTTCTAACCCACCTTTAAAACCGATGGAAAACATCAAATAAAGGGATATGAATTTGGATGAACTTGGGGGTATTTCCAAATCACTCTTAAGTTGCACTGCAATAATGCCGAGAAAAAAGAAAAGAAGTGCAGGGTTGGTTAGGTTATCAATCAGTAAATGTAAATCCATTGTTTAGACTCCTATTCTGTGAAAGAAATGAATAATTAAGCTAGTTCAGGACTTTTGACAAATGAGACTTCTACCTCACTGTTGATGGTTAACTTGTAGCCCTTATCTCTTGCTTCCAAAATCATATCTTTTACATCATTTTTCGATACTAATAACTCCTTAATTCTTTGTTCAGACTTGGAAAGATTATCACCAAATCCCTCGTGATTACTTAGCATTTGAAGGTTGTGAAACTTAATTTTGTCTCCTATTAACGAAAATAATACGTCTGCAGCCTCTACCGGTGTAAAAACTCCGCGCACTAATTCAAAAGTTTGTTTTTCCATATTAAAAATTATTACGTGTTTACTTTACTAGCATTTTAATAAAAAGGATACAAGATAAAATGGCCCCTAATATCAATAGTTTATCCAGAAAAATCTGATCGTTGTAAAATGATAGTCCTAAAACAACCGCATATACCAAAACATACAGTATTATTCGTATGTTAGTCATCGGTCTGTTAGTGTTCGACTGAAATACTCCTTGGTTTTCTGTTGAATTCATTTTTTCTTTTTTTTTAGCTTATCAAAATATTTTGCGGCAAAGTTGCTAATTAATTTTTATAAATTTTTATTTATATTTATTATCGTATCCATTAATAATTATTATGAATTATACCTTACACCAGTTGCAAATTTTTATGAAGATTACGCAGCTTCAAAGTATTACAAAAGCCTCAGAAGAACTTCATTTGACCCAGCCAGCCGTTTCCATACAATTGAAAAACTTTCAAGATCAATTTTCAATTCCATTAACCGAAGTGGTAGGAAGAAAGCTCTATATCACCGATTTTGGAAAAGAAATAGCCGTGGCCGCAGAAAGAATAATAGACGAAGTAAACGCCATTAATTATAAAACCCTATCCTACAAGGGGCAGCTGGTAGGGAGGCTAAAAATCGCAGTAGTATCTACAGGTAAATACGTTATGCCATACTTTCTATCCGATTTTATGGAAAACAACAGAGGAATCGACTTAAAGATGGATGTGACCAATAAGGCGAGTGTGATTAAAAGCTTAGAAAAAAACGAAGTAGACTACGCACTTGTTTCTGTAGTACCTAAACATCTCAAAATAGAACGTGTAAAACTAATGGAAAATCGTCTGTTCCTTGTTGGGAAAAAACAACCGACAAGAAAAAAAATAAAAAATAAACGAGAGTTCTTTGAAGGAATTCCTCTCATATACCGCGAAGTAGGTTCTGCAACCAGAAACGCAATGGAAACCTTTATCAATAAAAATAAAATAGGTATTTATAAGAAAGTCGAGCTAAAATCAAATGAAGCAGTAAAACAAGCGGTTTTAGCTGGCTTGGGATATTCGATATTACCATCAATCGGAATAAAAAATGAGTTAAAAAATGGCGATCTTGAAATTGTGGAAGTCGAAGGTTTACCTTTAAAAACGCAATGGAATCTGATATGGTTAAAATCTAAGAATCTTTCACCAGCTGCTACTTCTTACTTAGAATATTTAAAGCAGCAAAAGGAGCAATTAATCCATACGCATTTCGATTGGGTTGCGAATTATTGAGCTAATTTATCTCCTTTGTTTTATCCACTTGTTCCTCTATCTTATCCTCTTGAATTGCTTGAGTGATAGGAGTTGATTTTGCCCTTTCCGAGAACAAAATAGCGTAGGAACTAAACCTTGGATTTTCTTCCAAAATTATTTTTATCACACCTACAGTGGGAATAAACAATATCATCCCAGAAACACCCCATATTACACCTCCAACTATGATCGCTAAAAACACCATGAAGGCATTTACTTTCATCTGATCACCAACAAGCCAAGGTCTAAAAACGTTGTCCTGCAAAAAGTTAGCCACAAATAAGGCAATAAAAATAAGCAATGGTGTTAAAGAACTATCTTTCGTTACTATAGCAAAAAACATTATTACTACCAGACCTATGGCATTTCCAACAAATGGTATCAAATTGAGAATGGCAAGGAATACTGCGAAGAAAATAGCGAATTGCAGTCCGAAAATTAAGAAAACTACATAATTCATTATGGCCGAAACCAAGGTTAAAATCATTAATCCGAAAATATAACTTCTTATCAGCTCTAAAGACTTCTTAAATCTGTATTGTATAGCGCTAAGTTCTTTTGGATCACTAATGTTTTTATGAAAAAATTCTGGGATAATATCGCGGTAGTAAAGAATAAAAAACAGAAAACAAAGTATTAGTACAACTGCCCATAATTCCAGTCCTAAATCCGATATAAAAGTGAAAATTGTATCTCCATGGGTTTTTACCCAAGTTCTTATAAAATTATTATCAAACTGCTCCGGCATGTCAATACCTACCATTGCCAGTGTATCGGACATTTCTTTGATTTTTAAAGAAAGTTTTTCGTTTATGTAGGTTAAATTCCTAAAAATTCTGCGTATTTCTTTAAAAAAGAACAACCCTATCAGGAAGATAATTCCCAATATAAAAAGAATATAAAAGAATATTATAAGACCTCTATTCCACCTTGTCTTGTCTTCCACCTTCTGTACAATCCCGATACTGGCTAAACCAATTAACAGCGCCCAAGACAAAGGGACCAAAAAGGATTTACCTAAAATCATTGCAAGGATAACTAATGCAAATAAAATTGATCTAAGGGTAATCCTTAAAAGAGTCGAACTTTTAACCATAGGATGAATTTAATTGATTTTGCTGAAATATGGGATATTTAATTCATACAAAATCAAAGGCTGTATGGACGAGATTTGTTCTAGAAGTTGGCATATTCTCACAATTGTAAAGAAAAGGTATACCTTAGTTAATGAAATACCAACTAACTCCAAAAATGAAAAAATACCCGAATGCTTTAGTCATAATGATAGGCATCATCTTTCTTGCTGCTATTTCTACCCACATCATACCACAAGGAAAGTACCAAAGAATAATTTCAGAAAACACCAATTCAACCCAAGTTGTTCCCAACTCCTACACTCCTATTAAAGCTCCTTCGGTTAGTATCGCCGATACCTTTATCGCTATTCCTGAAGGAATAATAAATAGAGCCGATGTAATAGCCTTAATATTTCTTATCGGTGGTAGCTTTTTCGTGCTCGACAAAACCGGTGTTCTAAACAATGGAGTAGAATTTTTAGCACATGTTTTAAATGGGAAAGAAGAGATTGCCTTAATTGTAGTATCTCTGGCCTTTTTTGCTGGAGGAGCACTAAGTGGTTTACAGGAAGAAATTATTGCCATGACTCCAGTAATGTTATTTCTTAGCCATCGAATAGGTTATGACTCATTTGTTGCAATTGCTATAAGTTATGGATCAGCTATACTGGGCGCTTCATTTAGTCCAATAAATCCATTTGCTGTTGTCCTTGCCCAAAAAGAA
>CAZWPZ010000161.1:0-1708 GCA_964636005.1 uncultured Eudoraea sp. | reverse complement strand
GGAGAAAAGTTCCAGTGTATGCCAGCTTCTCTACAATCCATGCCAATACGCTTACCCAGTTCGAAAATAAGTTCTTCTTCCTTATCTATAGCTCCTAGAGTTATGGCATAGGGGTATTGAGGTGTATTTTCAACGCGCATGGCCAAACCCCATTCTGCATCTATACTAATCAGAAGTGGTATTTTCGAAATTTTTTGAAACCGAGCGATACGCGATTTCAGGAGACTTAAACTGTCTTTATTATAAAGAACTTCTTTTTTGCCCTCATAATTTGTCGCAGCGCTTGCCCGGGAATGAAAAAAGCATATTCCTCCGATAGCATATTCTTTTATTAATAGCTCCAGTTTCGCTATTTCCTCCTCTCCGTCATTGATAAAAGCTGCAGGCATAAAAAGCTGTCCAACCTTTTCTTTTAAACCTAGCTCGGAGGCTTTTATAAAATCTTTTGTCATACTAATTTTCTTGATCGGCACCTTTTTTGCCATAGTCGGCAGGATAATCTAAATACTTTAACATCAGCAAAGCTGGTATTGCTCCAATGACCACCCAGACAAAAAACCCGTCATAACCAAGCCATTCCTGGACATAACCGCTTATGAATCCTGGGAGCATCATACCTAAGGCCATAAAACCTGTCGCCAAGGCATAATGGGAGGTCTTAGAGGCTCCTTCCGCGATATAGATTAAATAAACCATAAATCCTGCTATACCAAAGCCGTAACCAAATTGTTCTAAAACCACCGTGGCCACTACAGCTACAATATTAGTGGTTTTTGTTATGGCTAAAAATGCATAAAATGCGTTGGGAATATTGATGGACAAGACCATTGGAAGCATCCATTTTTTTAAACCATCTCTGGAGATTAGAATACCCCCCAAAATACCACCGATGGTCAACATGATAACTCCAACAGTCCCATAAATGGTTCCCACTTCTGATGTTGTATATCCTAAACCTCCTTCTTCAGGACTGTCCAAAAAGAAAGGAGCTGCCATTTTTACCAATTGTGATTCTCCTAAACGGAAGAAAAGAATAAATGCCAGTGCAATTCCCATTCCTTTCTTGTTGAAGAAGGAAGTGAATACCTTGAAAAAGCTCTTCGGTTTTTCCAGAGTAATGGCGTCAGAAGACTCATATTTTGGTGCTACAAAGTAGTTTGTTATGGTGAGTGACAACATCAATATAGCGGCGCAAATCATAGTGATAGACCAGGCTTTTGTATTATCACCGTAATAATTTTCTAAGAAACCGGCGAGAATAACCAGAAGTCCCTGACCAGTTACATTGGCCAATTTGTAAAAGGTACTTCGAATCCCGACAAAGAAGGACTGTTTGTCCTGCGTAAGTCCAATCATATAGTAACCATCTGAAGCCACATCATTTGTCGCAGATGCAAAGGCTGCCATCCAGAAACAAGCTAAGGTGGTAATAAAGAAGATGTTGGTGTGTAGTGTTAGTCCAATGCCCAAGAACGCTAAAGAGACTAGTAGCTGCATTAACAAAAACCAATTGCGTTTGGTGCTTATAAGATCAACATAGGGGCTCCATAATGGTTTTATAACCCATGGGAGATACAACCAACTGGTGTAAAGACCAATATCTGCATTGCTAATTCCCAACTTTTTGTACATGATTACGGATACCGTAACAATCATAACAAAAGGCAAGCCCTGGGTAAAATAGAGAAAAGGAATCCACAACCAAGCC
>CAZWPZ010000160.1:0-1753 GCA_964636005.1 uncultured Eudoraea sp. | reverse complement strand
TCCAGAGTTATTGTGTCATTTGATTATTTGGCCGAGGGTAGTGATAAGGTACTAGCTATGAAAAATCACTCTGATATGGCCGATTCCGGATATTCTGCTGTGGGCAAAAGTCTTATTGGTGCATCGGACTGTGTTTCTTGTCATAAGGAAAAGGAAACCTCTATCGGGCCATCCTATCTGGACATTGCCAAGAAATATGCCACAACTTCTGGTGCGGCTGATATGTTAGCCAGTAAGATCATCAACGGTGGAAGTGGTAATTGGGGAGAAGTGGCCATGGCTGCTCATCCCGATTTAAGTGAGACCGAGGCCAAACAGATGGCAGAGTATATTTTAAGTCTTTCAGAATCAGGAAAGCCTCAAAAGTCCAAATACCCTCCGGTCGGAAGTTATTCAAGTGATAAGCACATTGGCAGTAAGACCAAGGGTACCTATATTTTTACGGCTAGCTATACCGATCTGGGTGGTGGTGTGATCGAAGGACTGAACGCACAACAGACATTTTTGCTTACCTACCCAAAAGTAGAGGCAGAGACTTTTGATGAAGGTACTTCGCAGAAAATGAATGTTCCTGCTGGCACCGTACCAGATCTTGATGAAGAATTGGGTATTGCCATTGGTCAGAAAGATGGTTACTTTATGTTTAAGGATATGGATCTGACTGGGGTAAAAGCCATAAATGGCAGATTTGCTGTTGCTCCGGGAATCGTAAAAGGCGGCGATGTGGAGTTTCGCTTAGGAGGCATCGAAGGAGAATTAATAGGTAAAATAACTGTTGAGGTAGGACTGACCGAAATTGGTCTTCGGGAATTCCAGACGAATCTTAGCAAACCCGTTGATGGAAAACAAGACCTCTATATAGTCTTTAAAACGGACGATAAGGAAGAAGGTACATTGGTTGGTATTGCCGACTGGTTCGAGTTTTTGAATAAACCGCTATAGCGAAGACCTAAATCGATAAATCTAAATCAGAAATGAAAAAGTTTTTTAAGGTTTTAGGAATAATTGTTGTTTTGCTGATTATTGTTGCAGCTATTGCCTGGTTCGGATTTCTTAAGCCAGAACCCCCGCCGATTTCTGATGGAGATAGAGCGAAAATAGCATTGATTCCTCTTCCATCGGAAATGGAACTTGGCAACGGAAATTTTCTTATTGACGTCAATTTTGGTCATTCGCGAAAAGGAGCTGGCAATACGAAAATCGATAAAGCTCTTGATAGGTTTTATAAACGACTAGGTTTAATCACGACAATTCCTATCAAGAACAAAGAAGGTTCTTCCTTGATAATCAATTGTAAAAGGACAAATGAAGAGTATCCTTCTCTTAAAGACGATGAGTCCTATACCCTAAATATTTCGGAATCTAAAATCGAACTAACTGCGAACTCTGATACAGGAATTTTGTATGGATTGGAATCCCTGTTGCAGTTAGCAAAACAGGAAAGCGATTATTGGGTTTTCCCGGAATTAGAGCTAAAGGATAATCCTAGGTTTCCTTGGCGAGGATTAATGATCGATGCAGCCCGGCATTGGGTAACAAAAGAGACCATCCTGAGAAATCTGGACGCCATGGCGGCAGTCAAGATGAACGTTTTCCATTGGCATCTGACAGAGTACCAAGGGTTTCGAATAGAATCCAAGAAATACCCAAAACTACATGAAATGGGTTCTCAGGGTAATTTTTATTCCCAAGAAGATGTGAAAGAAATAATAGACTATGCCGCTGACCGTGGTATTCGGATCATACCAGAATT
>CAZWPZ010000159.1:0-13684 GCA_964636005.1 uncultured Eudoraea sp. | reverse complement strand
TTGTCATTGTACTACATTAAATGATTGACCTTTTATCTAGCGTTCAAATCCATATAATCAAACACTAAATTACACATGGCTTTTACGCCTGTTTTAAACGCACTATCGTCCATGAGGAATTGTGGTGTATGATGATCTCCAACAGTTTTTAAATCGCTACCTTTTGTTGTTGAACCAACGAAAAAATAAAGTCCTGGTACTTTTTGAGCAAAGTATGAAAAATCCTCTGACCCGGTAATAGCAGGAATTAGAGTTACATTCTCTTTTCCCGCAGACTTTTCCAAAGTTGGCAACATCATTTCTGTTAATTTTTCATCATTAAATGTTACTGGATAGCGCACCGAGTAAGGAAGCTCTAATGTAACATCAGCTCCGGCAGCTTTTGCTGTATATTCTACAATTTCTCTTATTCTCCTAAGTACAAGAGCTTCGTCTTCATTTGTAAACGTTCGTATTGTACCTAGCATTTCGACTTGCTCAGGTATAATATTGCTACGATTTCCTCCATTTATGGCGCCTATGGTCACAACTGCAGCATTATCAGTCAGTGTTACATTCCGACTTACAATGGTTTGTAGATTAGTGATTATTTGAGCAGAAACAACAATTGGGTCAATTCCAAACCAAGGGGAAGATCCATGTGCTGGTGTTCCTTTAACTGTAATTTTCATATCATTGACGCCTGCCATTATCCCTGCTGGTCTATAGGTTATTTGTCCAACTTCGCTCAAAGCATCCATATGTAGCCCAAAAATGACATCAACTTTCGGATTATCAAGCACTCCCTCCTTCGTCATTAAATATGCTCCACCTTCTTCACCTTCTGGTGGACCTTCCTCGGCTGGTTGAAAAATAAACTTAACGGTTCCTTTTAAATCACTTTTCATTTCTGAAAGTATTTCCGCTACTCCCATTAAAATAGCAACATGCCCATCATGTCCGCAAGCATGCATTACATAAGTTTCTTTGCCGTTGTATGTAGTTTTAACTTTTGAAGCAAATGCTAAGTCGTTCTTCTCTTCAACAGGTAATGCGTCCATATCTGCTCTCAGTGCCACAACAGGACCAGGTTTATCCCCTTTGAGAATCCCAACAACACCTGTGACTCCAATTTTTGTTTGAACATCCATCCCAAGTGACTCTAAATGTTTAGCTACGAGGTCAGCTGTTCGAAACTCGCGATTTCCCAATTCTGGATATTGATGGATGTCATGACGCCAATCTATGACCTGCTGTTCTATCTTATCAGCTGCTTTATTGACAGCTACACTTTTGTCTTTAATTTGTCCTGAAGTCAGAGTTGTATAAAGCATTAAAAAAACCGGCAATATTGCTTTTAAATGGCCTTCAAGTAGTAATCGGTTGGTTTTAATTTTCATTTCTTAATTGTAAATTAATTTTGTTCAAAATATTTTATAGTCGTTTCGCATTTGGTCATGATGAAGCACAACACTTGTATAGGATCATTGAACATTTATCCAATATCCACCTAATATAGTAAATCCTTAATTGCCATTAAGGCGCTATCTAAAAGTTCTATGCGTTCGCTAGTGGATGCAGAAAGAAAAGCCTTTATGACATTCAAAAGCCCTCACAAAAGCTAATGGTACCTGGGCGTCCTTCCGTGCAACGCCAAATCCGAAAGACAACTAACCTCTAAAGTGCGGTACTGATAAGGAAAGTCGCGGCAAAAGCGATTATCGCATAAAGTTCTGGAAAAACAGCAAGGATCATCGTTCTACCAAATACGTCATGCCCCCCTGCGAGCGCATTAATACCGTTGGCACAGATCTTTCCCTGCTGCATAGCAGAAAATAGGGATACAAATCCCAACATCATTCCGGCACCCAGTATGGCAGCGGCCTGTAGCATGGTCATATCCATAGAAACCACCCCGGAGGTATTGATGATGAAAAAGCCCGCAAAACCGTACAGCCCCTGAGTTCCCGGAAGGGCACTCAATAACATATAATTACCAAATGCATCAGACCTTCTTTTCAAAGCTCCGATGGCCGACTGACCTCCCATTGAAACCCCAATGGCGCTTCCTATTCCGGATAATATCACCATTACCCCTAAACCAATATATGCTAATGTTACTTCCATAATGTTTTATAGTTTCTTAGTTAAATATCACTTATTTTTTTGGCTTTTCGTTTTAGAGGAGCATATGGTTCTCCTCCTCCTTCAAAGCCCGTATTCTTATAAAATTCCACAAAGGTGAGACGCATGGGATGCACAAAGGCACTTAGAGTGGCCAATAGAATATTGGCCGCATGCCCAACCACCAAAATGATCACAAGCAGTATCATGCCAACATAAGGCACACCCTTGGCGGAGAGTGCTATACTATTCACTACCAGGCCAAGGATTGCACTGGATACGCCCAGGGCAAATAACCGTATATACGACAACAGGTCACCCAGAAGCCCTGTGATATTGTAAAGATCTGCAAGACCAGATCCAAAGGACTTTAGCCAGCCACCTTCAGGATTTCCGAAAAAGATAATGCATGCAACCCCAATCCAACTGGTGATACCTGTCACTGCCGTTGCCAGCTCAAGTACAAAGAGATCCACAAGACTCAGGCACAGGACGATCCAGCCAATCTTTGAAATTGCATACTTCCATCCCCTGAATATAACCGACTTATACACGTTCAACGCCATTCCGAAGATTATCTGGACAAACCCTACTGCCAATGCTAGTTGCAGCAACTCGATCTGTTCAAGAAATATGTTTTGCTGAGCGGCAAACATCTGCATCTCTGCCATTTCGAGGCCGAACAAGGTTCCGGAAATAAATCCAATGATCACCGTGGAAAGCCCGAACCATTGGATAAGGCTCAGGTATTGCCGCTTCGGTCCTTTGATCTTAAGTTTAAGTAATGTACCCAATACTACGAAGATTAGTCCATACCCAAGGTCTCCCAGGCAGAAACCAAAGAACAGGAAAAAGAAGGGTGCAAAATAAGGCGTTAGATCAAGTTCGTTATAGTCTGGAAGCGAAAATAGCTTTCCTATGGGCTCAAAGAGTTTTGCAAACCGATTGTTCTTAAGCAGAACTGGGGGATTCTCGTCTTCAGCCGGGGTTTGTTTGGCAAAAACTATGTTCTCAGAATCAAGAAAATCTTCAAGGTCCTTCTCTGCGAAATCGGGACACCAACCCTCAAGCAAGACCACTTTTTCCTCCTGAATCGCCTCCGCGATCTGGTTGGTTTGATAAAGGTCGAGTTTATCCTTAGTCTCCACTATTTCTTGCCGGATAAGTTCCTGGTAGGTGTATGCATAATAGTCGAGCTCCTGATGTAATTCCTCGATCTCCTTTTCCGAATTCTTAAGTTTTTCGTGTAATTCTTTCAATGACGACTTAGGTAGCGCCAGAGGAACCACCGGTAATTTTTTTTCTTCACCGTTTTGAAAGAGCATGAAATAGAGTATTCCATTTTCCTTATTGATGATCTCGATTGGATACTCGTCATACCATTCTTCCTTGAACTTTCGTTGCTGATGCCTGCAGAACCGTACTGCCACTCCTGCTTCTTTCTCCAGTTGTTTTACAAAATTCCAGTCGAATACTCCCCAGGGCTCCATCATTTCGATCTGAATGTTGAGTTTTTCCCTGTCGTACTCACAGGCTGCTAGTCTTTCTGTTAATTGATGTATCCTATCCAGCGAGGGTGGTGGGTAACTAAGATCACCAGCCGAATAATTCCGCAAGGCTTTCTTGCGCTTTTTAAGGGAAGCAAGGAGTTTGCCGGCCATGTCAATATGGCCACGAAGCCTTTTGGTGTTCTTGTCTTTTACCTCCTCCTCGGAAATGATATGAACAGGACCAATATCCATCAGCTTATCCACAAATTGCTCACGCTCCTTGTGATAGATAAATAAACTGTATTTAGACATGGGTACTATCATTTCCTCATTCTTTTATCATTTCTCCTTTTAAGTATCTTCTGAGCAGATTTACTGAGGTTCTCTTCATCCTCCAGAAAACGTTTGATCTTCGCAATGGCCTCATTGTACTCCGGAATCTGTACCTTTTCGTAGAGATTTACCTTTTGCGTAGTCTTCTTCCTGGCAAATTCAAGGATCTCCATGGCCTTCCATGTAACCGCCCTCCTGATGGTGAGTTCGGTGAGTTGCTTAAGGATATTGAAACCATCTAAAAACCAATTTGGTTTTTGAAAAACACTGAATTCCTTTTGTTCAAATTCCAGTGATTCCAGCACTGGTATCTTCACTCCGGCAATGGTCTTTGTGGCATAAGTAGCATCCTTCAATTGTATCAGGTCATGCTCGAATTCCACCCAAAGCCTCATCATTTCACGCATATCCTTGACGGTCTGGTTGAGTAGCTCATCATACTTCATAGCCTCGGCACGAGCCTTTTTCACCTCAATACGAAGCGCAGCCTCCTTGCTCTTCAGCGTGGGCAGAGCCGATTCCCTCATCTTAAGCATTACGCCTAATTCGTTCATGGAGCCTTTATTATATTTGAATTCAACTGCCAAAACCTATACGATTCTCATTACAATTCGCCGTTGGTTTTAAACCGAATCGGCCTTTTCTTTTTGTTTCCAGTATTTATCGACAAATTCTTTCTTTATTCTCACCTCTTCGATACTGAAATATTTGGAAAACAACTCCCATGAAGTGTCTAGCATAGTGTCGATTTCGATATTTACATCAATAGCGAGTAATTTATCTGCATATTCCTTAGCGTAATCAAGGCAACGCTTGTCATAATCAGACAGGTCAAATCCGTTTTCCAGTTTTGTTTTTGCATCCGAAGCATCTGCATATAGTCGCACTGCCGCATTCATCACCTGGGGATGGTCTTCCCTGGTTTTTTTTCCAATCACCAGCTGTTTCAATCTCGAAAGGCTTCGGAATGGATCGACAACGGTCTTTCCAATATCTGTATTTCTTCTCAGGTACAGCTGTCCTTCGGTGATGTAACCTGTATTGTCGGGTATGGCGTGGGTGATATCTCCACCTGAAAGGGTAGTCACTCCAATAATGGTGATCGAGCCACCTTCTGGAAATTGAACTGCCTTTTCGTAATGCCTGGCAAGATCGCTGTAAAGGGAAGCGGGCATATTGTCCTTTGAAGAGATTTGGTCCATATTGTTACTCACAATACTCAATGCATCACAATACAACGTCAGGTCTGTAAGTAGCACCAGCACTTTTTCATTCTTGTCTACCGCGAAATACTCGGCTGCAGTCAGTACCATATCCGGGATTAGCAGCCTCTCAATAGAAGGATCCTCGGTAGTGTTGATGAAAGAAACAATCCGCTCCAGAGCACCAGCATTCTCAAAGACGTTACGGTAGAATAAATAATCATCGTTGGGCAACCCTATTCCTCCAAGGATGATACGATCGGCCTCGGCCCGAAGGGCAACATCAGCCATGATTTGGTTATAGGGTTGTTCAGGGTCGGCAAAGAAAGGGATTTTTTGTCCCGTAACCAGGGTGTTGTTCAGGTCGATACCCGCTATTCCAGTCGCAATGAGTTCGGAAGGCTGCTTCCTTTTAGTCGGGTTTACGGAAGGCCCTCCAATGATACGTTCTTCCCCTTCCACTTCCGGTCCGTTGTCTATGGGGTCTCCATAAGCATTGAAAAATCGTCCGCAAAGGTCGTCGCTTACCTTGAGCACCGGGGCTCTTCCTGTAAAGACCACTTCAGCGTTGGTGGGAATACCATCGGTCCCAGAAAATACCTGAAGGGTTACGTTGTCTCCTATGATCTTTACTACCTGCGACAGGCGTCCGTTTACTATGGCCAACTCATCATAGCTGGCCCGGTTCGACTTCAGCTCGCATGTAGCCTTATTGATCCTGGTGATCTTCGAAAATATAGGTTGAAATGCTTTATACTTCATGACTACATGATTTTCTTTTCATTGATGATCTGCTGAAATTCTCCCATCAGATTCTTGAACTTATCCGACTCATAAACAGAATAGTTCAATTGTTTGAGTTGATTAATCAGGCGCTTGAAATAGTTGGCCACTCCCTCGAAAGTCTCCAGCTGAAAGTCTGTATCGTGTACCTTCAACAGCAATTCCAGCATAAAGCGCTGTCTGTCCATAGGGGTCATGGCATCGGTTTTATCAAATGCATCCTGCTGAAGTAAGACAAAGTCGATCAGTTCGGCCTTCCAGAACAACAGGTGATAGTCGAGTGGAACACCATCATCACCCAAAATATTGATCTGATTCCGAACCTCCTGGCCCTTGATCAATATGTCTTTGGTACGATTTACCTGTTCGACCCATTCAGAAGAAACATTCTCCTCCAGATAGCGCTGCACTTCGGGATATTCCAGATATTTTGAATAACTCTCCACTGGATCTACGGCGGGATACCTCTTCTGGTCAGCCCGCTTCTGTGACAGGGCGTAGTAGCAACGCGCCGATTTCTTTGTGGCCTCGGTAACGGGTTCTTTGAGGTTTCCACCACTGGGTGAAACCGTCCCCAGGAAGGTGATTGAGCCAGTCTTGCCATTATTGAGATAGGTGTAGCCGGCACGTGAATAGAAGTTGGCGATTACCGCGGTAAGATCCATCGGGAATGCATCAGGACCGGGTAGCTCTTCCAGACGGTTACTCATCTCCCTCAGGGCCTGGGCCCAACGGGAAGTAGAATCTGCCAGGATCAATACCTTAAGGCCCATGGTTCGGAAATATTCAGCTATAGTCATGGCCGTATACACCGAAGCCTCCCTGGAAGCCACAGGCATATTTGATGTGTTCGCAATGATGATGGTGCGTTCCATCAACTTGCGGCCTGTATGGGGGTCGTCTAATTGCGGGAAATCGGTAAAAACCTCCACAATCTCATTGGCTCGTTCACCACAGGCCGCAAAAATCACCACATCTGCAGCGGCTTGTTTGGATACGCCATGCTGCAAAATGGTCTTTCCAGTTCCAAAAGGGCCGGGAATGAACCCTGTTCCGCCTTCCATGATGGGATTCAAGCAATCAAAGGTTCGCACTCCTGTTTCCAGCATAGAAAACGGACGTACCTTTTCGGCATACAATTTTATCGCCCGTTTGATGGGCCAATACTGAACCATGGTCACCGAAAGCTTGTCGCCTTCATCATTGATAAGGGTGGCAATACTATCGTTTAACCCATATTCGGCTTTAGTACCAATGCTCTCAACAGTATACTTGCCAACAGCCTTAAACGGAACCATGATGCGATGCACGATGGAATTTTCTTTGACCTCGCCCAGCCAATCGCCTGCTTTCACCACATCGCCTGCTTTGGCGGTAGGTTTAAAATCCCATTTGGATTCCGCATCCAGGGCATCGCTTTGCTGACCCCTTTGCAGGTACAGAGAGTCCATCTTGTTGAGGTCGTTTTGAAGTCCGTCATAGATCTTGGAAAGCATACCCGGGCCGAGTTTGATTTCTAACATCTGTCCTGTAAAATCTACCTGGTTCCCAACTTTCAGTCCGCGGGTGCTTTCATAACACTGTACATAAATATCCTTCTCCTCCACTTTGATTACTTCGCCTAGTAAACGTTCATCTTCTACGTGGATATAACACACCTCGTTCTGCGCTACCGGCTGTTCCGATGCAACGATAACCAGGTTGGAAATAACGCCGCTTACTTTACCAATTTTATCTGTGGTCTCTGCCATATCAGTTAAATTTTTCCGGTATTGAATAGTCTTTGGTAATTTCTTCCATCAGCTGGTTGAGCCGCTTTTTACCCTCGTCCTCGCTGTTGAGGTTTCTGGCTATAATCCGTAATCGGATGGCAAAAGCAAGCAGTCTTTCTATGCCAAAAGCATAGCGCTCTTCCATTTCATCCAGCTGTTTCCATCGGAACTCATCGATGAGAAACTCACGCATCGCAATGTTGGGATTATCAAGCAGAACCAGCAGTTGGTCTACCGGGAAATCCCACCAATTCAATTCGGCGATATCAAAATCGGTTTCTCTTAAATATTCGGCTTCAGGGCTATCCCCTAGAACGTCCTCAGACGGGGTGAGACCGAAACGCCGGCAATTGGAGTAAACCAGTAGGTTTTTCAAATTCACGTTGAAATGAAACCATTCTCTTAGAAAATGGTTTGGCGTATGTTTTCCCCACTTGATATAAGCTGTCATCGCGTTATTGTAGAACTGTTTCTCTGTCCAATCATACCAAAGTTCTGAAGTCTCTTCATGGAATTCCCTAAAGAAGTCTGGTAAGGTATCCGGCTCTTTTAACATGGCCTCAAACTCTCCCTTGCTGATATACCCCTCTTGACTCCAATCCTTACCGTTCTCTTTTACCAAGTTGGTAAAATTGGTTATATCGAACAGATAATACAAGGTCCTCAATAAGCTTTGGTCCTGTTCGCTCAAATGGTTCCTAATGAAATCCCGGTAGGTCACGAGATCATATTGCAGATCTTTGTCCGTAAGACTAAGCTCTGGCAGGGAGGAAATAAGATAATAATAACCTTTCGCCATCCTATTCGTTATCTCCAAACAGTAATTTGAAAAGACCTGGCTTGGCGAAGGTCTTGAAGTAGTTTTCAAAATCCTCAGCGGTGAAGCTCACCTTAAACCTGCCATCTTCCGGAGAGATTTGGAATCCGTTGGTCATGGATTCGTTCAACTGAATATGGATGCCCTTCTTCAGTAATTCTTCGGCACGCTGACGCACATAGATCTGGGCTTCTTCATAATCTTTCTTTGGTAGGAGAATATTCAATCCTTCGATCTCTCCATAATTCTCCAGCCAAAAGGAGACCAGCTTTTCTATCAATTCGCGCACAAAGGTCTTATCGTCAAAGGCATTTGCCAGAGGTTCAGATGTGATCTCCATCAACATTATATTCCTGATTTTCTGCTGCAGGTTGCTCATCGACTGCCTAGCAGCTAGCCTCATTTCGGTTTCATTCCTGTGTTTTATTTCGGCAGCCCGCTTTTTTGCTTTTTCTATCTTTTGGTCGGCCGTACGCTCGGCTTTCTCTACGATCTTCTGTGCCTTGGTATGGGCTTCCCTGATAACCTTTTCTGCATCTTCCTTTGCTCTCTCTATGCCTTCCTGGTAAATTTTTCGGGTGAGTACTTCAACGCTGTTATGCATGATTCTACGATTTGACCTTTTTTGATTCTTAGCAATTAAAAAACAAGCCTGCCTTATCATTCGTCGCTGTTTTCATAGCGATCTCTGGCTGACCTGTCATTTCCATAGAAATTTACAAAATTATTGCTCAAATCATTGGGAAGGCTTCCCTTTTTTTGAAGGTTTTTCTTTTTTACGGACAGTTTAAAAATCAATTGTTTTAAGATGATAAAGAAAAGCAGATTCACAGAAACCCAGATTATTGCTACGCAATCGTCCTTTGCACTCAATCCTGAAAATAGGGCCCAACGACCAATAAAGGTTCGGTAAACCTTTTTTAGTGAGGAGCCAGCTGCTGCGGTGGCGGGTTTTTCACTTTAATGCCCTTACAAAAGCTTATGCTGCCTGAGTGGCCTTCCGAGTAGGATTGTTTGCTACGCAAACATCCTTTGTGCTCCTTCCTGAAAATAGGGCCGAACGACCAATAAAGGTCCGGTGGACCTTTTTTAGTGAGGAGCCAGCTGCTGCGATGGCGATTTTTCACTTTAATGCCTTACAAAAGCTGATGGTGCCTGAGTGGTCTTCCGAGTAGGATTGTTTGCTATGCAAACATCCTTTGCGCTCCCGGTTGCAATTAGGGCCGAACGACCAATAAAGGTCCAGTGGACCTTTTTTAGTGAGGGGCCAGCTACTGTGGTGGCGGTTTTTCACTTTAATACCCTTATAAAAACTGATGGTGCCTGAGTGGCCTTCCGTGTAGGATTGTTTGCTACGCAAACATCCTTTGCACTCTCGGCTGCAATTAAGAAACCCAATTGCTGTCGCAATTTTGTTTTGCGTTTTTAGTCCGTCTTGAAAGCTCGTCGCTTTCCGCCTGCCTAAAAACACAAAACCACGCTCGGCGCGTGGTTTCTTGAGTGATGTGATCGCGACAGGATTCGAACCTGTGACCGTCTGCTTAGAAGGCAGATGCTCTATCCAGCTGAGCTACGCGACCGAATTTTTTGCGGTGCAAATATAGTAAGCTATTACGAAGTAAAAAACTTTATTTAAACAATATCAAAAATAAAAAAGATCGGTCCAAAGAAATAAATGTCTTTTACACTAGTATCAAGAATTTTCTGCAAATTGTACCTCAAAACAAAATTAAAAAGCGATTCTGTACGAAGAAATTTTTCCTTTTAGTATAAATTGCCTGCGATCAAAACTATCACAGTAAATACCAGTAGATTCGTCACGCCTAACCTTCTAAGAAAGTTAAAATGCAACATAGGATAATCAAATATAGATTTTGGATCATATCGATTGCTCTGTTACTCACCTTAGCTGCCTTAGTTCTTATTCCTTCCCTTAAGGTAAATGCCAATGTGCAAGACTATGTTCCCGATAGCATAAAGAACAAAGTGTATTTGCAGGAATTAGACAGCATCTTTGGGGGTAGTGAAATTATCTTACTCATGCTTCATGCAGAGGATGTTATGACCAATTCTACACTCACAAGGCTAGAGAATATTGCTGAGGAACTAAAAGACATGGAGGGTCTTCATCGAATAATATCTCCTTTTAGCGCCCAAGAAATTGGCTCCGAAGATGGTTTTATGACAAGCACCATATTATTTGAAAATATGCCTTTTCAGGAAAGCGAGCTTCAGGAGCTAAAAGAAAAGGTGCCCGAAAACCTTATGGCGCGACAGTTTTTTTCAAAAGACTTTAGCCTGGTCTCTTTAGTGCTTATTAAAGATACCAATACTTCCGATCTCATTATTGATGATATTAAAAAAGTGGTCGACAACTATCCCGGTACAGAAGAATTGCTGCTGGGGGGGCTTCCCGTAATACGATATTCTATAGAAGGCAACATAATGAAAGACCTTGTATTCCTTTTACCATTGGCAATACTATTAATGGTAGGCATGCTTTATTTTTCGTTTAAGGAATGGAAAGGGGTATTTATGCCTTTTGTAATTGTATTGATGAGTATAATTTTATCCTTTGGTCTCATGGCCTTTTTTGGATGGAAGATTTCGCTTTTCAGTATTGTTATGCCGATAATGATCATTGCTATTGCCAATGACTACGGCATCCATCTCATTGCACATTACCAGGAAGTGGCCAGAACCACCGAACTGTCCATGATCGAAATTTGCAAGATAATTTATAAGGACTTGCGGATGCCAATTCTGATTACGGGTATAACGACTATTGGGGGAATCTTAAGTCTACTTAGCCATACGATGGAACCGGCCGCAGAATTGGGCGTCTTAACTGCCATTGGAATTGCCTTTGCCCTGGTATTAAGTCTATGGTTTTTACCAGCAATGCTCTCGTATTTCACCCCCAGTCGTGAGGGTAAGCTTGTCATTTCTGAGGACAGGCCGAAAACCACAGGCAAACTATATAAACTAAGTGGATGGATATGCAATCGTCCCAAAAGAATAATAGGCCTGGCTGGACTCATAAGCATCGTGTCCCTTATCGGGGTGTTCTTCCTGCGTGTAGATACCAATATCGAAAATTATTTTTCGGATACATCGGAAGTTGGGAGGGCAACCAAAATAAGTAATGAGAAGTTTGGTGGCGCACAGTTTATCTCCGTTCTTTTTTCAGGGGACGTATTGTCTGCAGAGGTTTTAAAACGTATCGAGTTTTATGAAGAAGAAATAGCAAAAGACCCTGCTGTAGGTAGCGTCAGTTCTCCCGTTACTTTGGTAAAGGAATTAAGTAAGGGTTTTTATTCTCCAGAGGAACCGGAGTACAACAGAATTCCACAAGATTCGGAGGAGATCTACCAGTTTATTGAGATTTATAGCATGGGAGATGATACGGACGATCTTTCTCAGTTTTTGGACTATGACTATGAAAACGCCAGAATGGTTATTAGTCTGAAAGATGGCAGCAACTCTGCCAGCAAACGAGTCGTGGAACAATTGAACGTACTTACTGCAGACGATCCGAATATGCGTTTTGCAGCGGGAGCCAGTTTAACGGACATTGAGTTGGCAGATAGAGTAGTGGAAGGACAGTTGAAATCCTTGGTCCTCGCTATACTTATCGTTTTTGTTCTTTTGAGTTTTGTGTTTAAGTCGGTCAAAGGTGGCTTGTATTCAGCCCTGCCTATTGGTATTGCTACCGTTGTTCTTTTTGGGTTGATGGGTGTTTTTGGAATAGCATTAGATATTGCTACAGCGCTTTTATCTTCCATCATGATAGGTATTGGAGTAGACTATACCATTCACTTTTTATGGCGATTTAAAAGAGAACGAAGACTTGGTCTTTCACATAAGGAAGCCGTACATAAAACCTTAACTACGACAGGGCGAGGAATTGTTATTAATGCCTTTTCTGTTATCGTGGGCTTTCTTCCTTTGATATTTTCAAGTTTTACCCCTCTTAAGTATTTTGGAGCACTTATTGTTTTATCCATAGGGGTTTGTCTGCTAAGTTCTCTTTTTCTTGTTCCAGCTATTATTTTAATAAGCAAGCCAAGGTTTTTAGACTAGAACGCCAATGAGGGATATTCGTCTGAATCCTTACTCTCCTTAATATTGGGAGACCGGTTTGGCTTCCTTGTGTTTTCCTTTTCTATGCAGTGGTTTCCCTAATATGCCTTTTATTCTAGCAGATAGTTTAGATAGAACAATCGAAGAAAGATTGTCAGAAAAACAGTAATATTGCTCTTATGGCTAGACTATTACTATTGAGCTTTGCGTTTTGTGTGATGCTTCCCTCCCTTGGACAGGAGGAAGCGGAGGCAGTTTTTAATAAGGCTATAGGTCAGTTAATGACCCAAGATGTGGAAATGGTCTTGGAGATTAAGGAATGGTCTTCATCGAGTAGGTACAAGCTAAAGAAATATTCGGTTCTAATAGGTGTTGTCGATACCAAAGAAAAAATAAAAACAGTTGTTCTACAGCCAGAAAAAGCGAAAGGAATCACTATTTTGATAGAAAAGGGACCAAAAGATGATGGACTAATTCAGGTGTATACACCAGCCAATGGAAAAATTAGAAAATTAAAGGCAACTCCTAAGAATATGGCATTGGTTGGTTCGGGGAGCTCCATAAATTCTATTGGGACTGTAGACAGTGAGAAGTTGCGTTTTGATCCAATAGCCAAAGAAAAATGGAAAGAAACAGATTGCTATAGAATAACTACCTATGACAAACATGACGCATCAAAAGGGAAAACAGTGTATTGGATTGGAAAAAGCACGTATCACATCTTTGAAGTAAAGGAATTCGATTCAGATAATAAGGAGATAAGTAGTACCCTGCTCTCGGACTACAAGCCCGTCGAAGGCGTAACTAATAAAAATCAACCAATGCGGATCGTTTATTTTGATAATAAGTCCTCAAAGAAAAATGAAATTTCTATCTTGCAAATTACAACCCAACAAAATTTGTCGAAAGAAGATTTTGTAATAAACCAAATTAATAAATAAAGAATCGACCTTTGGTCTGTTCGTTCGAATTACATGTCTATAAGGAAGTCCATTTTTAAGCCTAAAGAGTTGTCTGCTTTGATGAAGTATAGGCTAGAAGCAAAGCGCAGCAGGGAAACTTATACACGGCATGCGCAGGAAAAAAGTCCATGTCTGCGAT
>CAZWPZ010000158.1:0-1920 GCA_964636005.1 uncultured Eudoraea sp. | reverse complement strand
CTATGGCAGGGGTTATTACATACTCGATAATATTGCACCTTTAAGGGAATTTACTCCAGAAATAGCTTCTCAAAAAGCACACCTTTTTGGTCTCCGCCCAGCCTACCGATTTCAAAAAGTTCAAAGTATCAAGACGGATGGTCCCAGCTTAAATGCTGGTAAGAATCCGGCATATGGATCAGAAATAACCTATTACCTCAAGGATAGTACGGAACATGAGGTAGAAATTCTGATATTATCCAAAGAAAATGAAGTTATTAGAACGCTAGAAGGTAAAAATAGAAAAGGAATTCATAGAGTAGTTTGGGATCTGCGATACGAGCCTACCTTTAAGCCAAAACTTCGAGTTACACCTCCTGGCAGACCATGGGTAGAATTAAACGGAGAAGGATGGCGTCCTTTGGTAACCTGGGATTTAGATTTGATGGGGGGGCAGTATGGACCAAAAGTAGTTCCGGATACCTATAAAGTTAAATTGAGGATAGGAAGTGAAGAATATCTTGGGGAACTAGAAGTGTTAAAAGACCCGAGCTCAGAAGGAAGTATAGAGGAGATAAAAGAACAGGTGGCTTTTTCTTTGGAGTTACGCAATGCAATTAATCAGGCAGTACACATGATCAATGATATAGAAACAATAAGAGCAGAGCTAAAAGACCTGGTTCCAGAACTAAAAACCTCCGAAGATATTGAAATGGCAAAAGAGTTACAAAGAGTAGCAGAGTCTATTGCGGCCGATTTATACGATATTCAGTTAACTGGTGCCAGAGAAGATGCTTTTAGGGCGCCAATGAAATTATATGGCAGACTTAGTGCACTTGCCAGTGATATTACTGCAAATGGAGTAGATTTTAGACCTACAAAACAACAACGTGAGGTGTACGGTATCTTTAATGAACGTCTCCAGGGGATATCGAATAAAATGACACAATTTATTGAGGTAGAGGTGAAGCAACTAAACCAACAGCTAAAGAATAGTAAAAAACAGATAAACCTTCAGAAGAAGGTAAAATCGTAAAACAGATAAAAACGGTTTGCGATATTTACTCTACCTACGATCTTCGATTTTAGCTGGCATAAAATTTTTGTAGTTAGTTCTTCTAGCGGGGTATCACTGACCTATTAATCACAGTAGGGGAGGTAATTAGTGGTCTGGGGACGCGATATCCTGTAGAACATGTGGTTTTGGAGGCTTTGTTTGTTAAAATCTAGCAAACAATTTTTGAAATTCAACCAACATTAACGAACTTACAGAGAGACCAATACTGCTTTGTATTGGTTTGGCGGACTTATTAAAAATTTGCTATGAATAAAATCGTATGGCTTTCTATTTATCTGTTTTTAGTGACATTCTCCATTACCGCTCAAAATAACAGTCAGAATCGGGTGAAAATAAGTGGTATTGTCACCAATGCTCAGGGGATACCAGTTCATAAGGCCTATGTCTTTGTGGATTCACTTAAAACGGGTGTTCGTACAAACAAAAAAGGGGAGTACAAGGTACGTATACCAGAAGAAACGGATATAATTAGTATGTATTCAGAGCAGTATGGGCTGGAGAGTGAAGTATACAATGGGCAAGATAGGCTGGATATTCAATTCGGAGCCAACAATGAAACCTTTGAACAAAACAAACTCAAAGAGTACGGGTATATTCTGGATATCAGTGTATTTCGAAATTTAGGGGAGAAGAGTTATTCTGAATATACCGATATATATCAGGTGATAAGGGAGAAGTTTACGGGGGTCAGTGTCAACGGAACAACGATTGTGGTAAGAGGCCCTGTAAGTGGCGATCAGACCCCATTATTTGTGGTCGATGGAAACTATGTAAGCAGTATTGATAATATCAGTGTTGATGAATTAAAGTCGATAGAACTATTAAAAGGAGAAGGTGCTGCCTTTTATGGTGCCAGAGGTGCT
>CAZWPZ010000157.1:0-4786 GCA_964636005.1 uncultured Eudoraea sp. | reverse complement strand
AAAAAAGAAAATGAAGAAAAGCAAAAATTGGAGAATTAAAGTAATTCCTTTAAAACGATGTTTACCAATACTCTTCCTTTTAATAGGAAATATCGTATTTGCTCAGTACGCTACAACAAAAGTTCGTTCTAAACATCAGGCGTATACCGATAGTTTAAAGCAGGTGAAATACGATAATATTCTACCAATATGGGGGCAAAAAGCATACAAAAACGGTTTCGACATACCTTATCCAACAGGAGCGATGATCAATTTTGTCTGGGTACGTCAAGGGTTACTTATAGACAATATTGCTCTCGGCTTAAAAACAGATGAAGTCGATATTCCTTTAACAGAAGTAGATTTTCTGGAATTTGGAAACAACTTTTCCGAAGCAAATACTGTTTTATTCCGACCCGACATTTGGGTATTCCCATTTCTTAATCTATATGGACTTTTTGGTCTGGGTTCGTCGAGAACAGAAGTAAATTTAACCGTCCCTGTAGATCTAAATTCAGTAGTAGACCAGCGCCTAACCACCTATGGTTTTGGAGCCACAGCCGCTGGAGGAATTGGACCCATATGGGTTGCAGTGGATGCAAATATAAGCTGGAGTAAACCCCAATTACTGGATGACCCAGTAAGAGTTAAGACTTTTGGTTTACGGGTTGGGCATAATTTTGTGAGCGAAAACAAGCCTTATCGAAATTTTGGTGTTTGGTTGGGTGCCATGAAAGTTACGCTTGGTTCAGAAACTGTAGGTGCAATTCAATTAAAGGATGCCCTACCTCAAGAGGTTTTTGACAGGGCACAAGAAATAGAAGCTAATTATTTCGAATGGTTAAATTCCCTAAATCCCAACAATCCTATTGACGCGAAAAAAATTGAAGTTGCCAATGAAATATTAACCCCAATCTTTGAACGTATTGGTGCCGCTGATGGTTCTGCCGTTGTCCGGTATGGTCTAGAAAAAAAAGTGAAAGAGCCGTGGAACGGAGTCATAGGGGCCCAATATCAAATGAATAAAAACTGGATGTTCAGAGCAGAAGGGGGTGTAATTGGCGATCGTAAATCCTTGTTATTATCCGTCAATTGGAGGTTTTTATTATAAAAAAGGCAAAAAATATAATAGGTAGACGTTCGGAAAATATTATTGAAAACGCTTCCTTTATTTTGTTCTATTATTCCTTTGAGCAATAAGATTTTCCTTAATTTAGTGGATATAACCTTCTTTATGAATTTAGTCAGATATTGCTCCTTTATTCTACTCTGGATGTTTTGCACGTCTTCCTATATACAGGCGCAGGAATCGAACTCCGACAAAGTAGAAATTTTTTCTTCTGAAGAAAAGGACAATTTACAAATCTGGTTTCACGAAGAAGTTAAAAAAATGAACTTATCGGAAGAAGAGATGAGTCAGTACACCAGTGTAATAACTTATTATATTGCGAAAATATCCAGGTTAGACGATAAAGACAAGGGGTTTTCTAAGGAAAGATTTACAAAAGAATTAAATACTCTTCTAGATAAACAGAACAAGGATTTAGAAGATTTATTGACTCCGGAACAGTTGCAAATACACCATGAGATATACTCTGAATTTCTAAGATCTGCCTATAAGCGGTGGGGGCTTTCTAAATAAAAAAATAATATGAAAATTAAAGTATTAGTCGTGCTGCTTCTATTGAGTTTTAGCGCAGCAAATTCACAGGTATTATTATCCTCTAAAACATCTCCACAAGCGAAATTTAGGGAGTATAAAACCTATAAAGTCCTTGGGTTAGACATTAAAAATGTTCCACAGTTTGAGCCCAGAAAAGAAAGTTTAAATTTTCTTATTGAAGAAGTTAATAAACAAATGGTTGCCAGGGGCTATACGAAAGAAACGGAAAATCCGGATCTGATACTGAATATTGGCCTGGTCATAACTGATGAACATAAAACTGCAGAAACTTCCCTCAGAGATGCCCCGTATTATATGGGACAACGCAACTACCACTGGCAATCAGAGAAATACCTGGTTCAGGTATTTAGAGCCGGTACTCTAACCCTTGATGTAGTGGATACCAAGTTAAATCAAATGGTTTGGCAGGCAACTACCAAAAGCATGATAAAAGAGGGCCCGCAAGAGAGCTATAAAAATATTACCAAAACCGTTAAAAAACTGTTTAAACAATACCCCGTAAGGGCAAAGAAGTGAATCCTGGTGCACCCAAGTAATGCGTGGAATACTTTATGAATAAAACCAACCAACTAAAAGCCATTTTAAGTATCTCCCTTGGGCTACTATTCAGTAGTATTCTGCTATCTCAAGATGTAGAACCGAGAAGATGGGCATCCATGCCGCTCGGGGTCAACGCTATTGGTTTTGGGTATGCCTATACTTCCGGTGATGTCTTTTTTGACCCCTTATTAGAAGCTACAGATGTTACGTATAAGGGGAATACGTTTGTGGGATCATACGTCAGACCTCTAAAACTATGGAATAAACTGGGAAGATTAGACATTTTGGTGCCTTTTTCATCCTCTAAATGGGAAGGTCTTCTTAGTGACGTCCCTACCTCGGTCCAAAGGACTGGCTTTGGCGATCCAAGAATTCGGTTTTCTCTTAACCTAACAGGTCCGCCTCCGGGAACCTTAAAAGATCTTCAAGAATTCCGGCAAAAAAACCCAAAATTTACCACTTTTGGTGTTTCCTTAGCGGTAACCTTACCATTTGGAGAGTATTTCAATGATAAGCTGATAAATCTAGGTGCAAACAGATTTGTATTCAGACCGCAAGCAGGTATGGTTCATTATTGGGGACCTTGGTCCTTTGAGTTTACTAGTTCAGTACTATTCTTTACCGTAAATAACGACTTTTTTAATGGCCAGGAACAAAAAAGAGATCCGATGTTTGCATTTCAATCCCATCTCATCAGACAATTTGGAAAACGTTACTGGGCCTCGGCAAGCCTTGGATATAACCAAGGAGCATCCTCAGTTGTTGATCAACAATTTAATGATGATCAACGCGCTAATTTTCTTACTGCCCTATCCTTCGGCTTTAGTTTTGCCCAAACACAAGGAATAAAGGCTGCCTATATTTTTTCTGATACACGAAGAAATGTGGGCGCAACAACCAATACTTTTTTGATTACTTGGTCGCTATTATTTAAGTAGTCTTTATCTAACCTCCAAGGGTAAATACAAGTCCTCCAGTAAATGCTCCCATTACCGTTGTTCCGGAAGTATAAACACCGCCACCCCATCCGTTCACATAAATACCTCCCCAGGAAACCGGAAACATAAGATCTCCCTGAAGCTTTATCCCTACAACATCACTCAACTCGAATATTACCCCTCCTTTAAGGGCAAAGGAAAATTCGGTGCTAGAAGCTAAATCACGACTTGTAATAGTTCTATTCTCATTTTTGGGAGTAAAAATTGTTGCCCCCATACTTATCCCAAAAAACGGAATAATATCTCCACCTGAGTCAAAATAGCGATTACTGCCAATGTGTATCCAGTCCATTGACAAATCGGACAAACGATCTTCTGATGGACTAATAACGAAGTCCCGAATTAGAAGTTCCGAATTCATCTTCATATAGGTTAACTCAAGCATGGTTTCATTTGCTATTTCAAATCCCACAATACCCCTAAAAAAACCTCCATCTTTAGCCTTTAAATAATTGCCCCCATAATTTAATTTGGTTCCAAGTTGATAGCCGTAATCTAAAGACACATCAACACGTTGTGCCTGAGACTCATTCACAAAGGCAAATAATACGACTAATCCGAGAAACGTAACATTTTTAAGCGAAAACATAGATCTATTTTTTATGCAAGATAAAACAATAATCACACAAATGAGCAAAAACAAATTTTAGACTTTTACTAGTCTTCATGCCTATTAAAACCCTACTTTTTTAATTATTTTTCATTTCTTTATCTTGTACCTCGCATTCAACTATTTAATTTAGGTTACTCCCTTATGCACAGATTAGTCCTAGTTTCTTTTTTGCTTATCGCTGCATTATCGCACGCACAAAGAGATACCTTGATTTTTAGAAATAAGGACATTGCTGTTGGAGAGGTAAAAGATTTAGGGGCAGGGGTTCTCACTCTAAAGACTATGTATAGTGATAAGGATTTTAAAATAGAATTCAACAAGGTTGATGAATTAATCATACAAAGGAGATCTTTGATTATTCTTACACGAGGAAGAAGACGCTATGGACATATAAGAACATATGAACCTCGAAAGGTCAGGATTACTTTGGTCAACGGAGAGGTTGAAGAATATCGCTTGAGCGAGGTTGTTGCCTTACAAGAAGTTAGGGATAAATTTTGGGGGAGATTTAAAGGAAATATTGACGCAGGATTTAATATTGCCAAGGCAAATAATAATAGTCAGCTCACCATTTCTGCAGCCCTGTCTTATAATGACAACAAATGGATAAGCAATTTTACCATGGAATTGTTGAATTCTACACAGACCAATACACAGCCCATACAACGTAGTGATGTACAGATAGAACTGCTGAGAATTTTGAGAAGTGGCTGGTACTTATTTGGAGATCTTGCCTATTTATCTAACACAGAACAAGCTTTAAAATATCGATATACCCCTAGTCTGGGTGTAGGAAAACTGTTGGTAAATACAAGCAAATTAAACTTTGGGGTTCTGGGAGGTCTTACCTATAATACGGAAAGTTTTACAGATGATTCCCCAGGCAGAAATTCTGTAGAACTTCTTTTTGGTTCTAGTTTCCATATGTTCGATTTTAAAGATTTTAGTTTAAAGACCGGTATAAAATTTTAC
>CAZWPZ010000156.1:0-4701 GCA_964636005.1 uncultured Eudoraea sp. | reverse complement strand
ATTGGTGTACCCTCGTTGGTTTGATCCGCAAAATAATCAACCAAGTCCTCCTCGTCGAATTGTGTCTGTAGTTTATCATTCCATCGCTGCCTAATATATACATCCGATGTATTGGTGCCATGTATCATACTAGAGAGAAGTCGAGACGAATTAACAGAACCTCCTAAATTATACCGAAGATCTAGTACCAGATCCGTAACTCCTGCTGCCTTTAACTGACCAAAGGCCGCATTCAGGTTTTCATCAAATTCGTTTGTAAATCCATTGTACATTAAGTACCCTATAGTTTTTCCATTTACTTCAAAGGACTTGGTTATAAATACTGGATTTTCAACCAGGCCTTCTTCCTTAGTGAGGCTAACGTCTTTGCCATTCAAAACAATATTTCCGTCAATAATGTCGGCCATGTTTAAGGTGTAGGTGGCATTTTCTCCAAACAAAAGATCTCTATAATTGCCCTGTGTAAGGGTTTGTCCGTCGACACCAGAGAAAAGTTCTCCGCGGCTAATATCTTTTGTTGAAGCATCCGAATTCGCAACGATATACCGAACGTACCCGAAGATATTATCTGTGCCATCCCCTGCGAAAAACAAACCAAATTCTACCCCATTGCTTCTAGAAATACCAGAAAGATTTTGGGTTAGCTCTTTGTAGTCTTCATTGAAATAACTAAAACGATCCTCCGAAAAACGCAATTGGTTATTAAAAAACAGGGCAGGATCTTCTTCCGATTGTAGAAAGGCATTGTACTCCTCATTACTCATAAATCTATCGTCCGCCAGGTTGGCGACATCAGACTGCCAGAAATACCAAATATTCATCGCCTTCCACATAAAGTCCTGTGTGCTTGCACTTGGCGTTCCAGGGCCTTGAATTCCACCGTCATCATTTTTATCACAACTGACATATAGAAATAGGGATACCACTAAGGCTAGGGTAAGCTTTTTCATTTGCATTAATTTTTTGTAAATATAGTTCTTTGCACAATAATTGTACCAACTTTAGCAATCCTTAACAGTTCAGATTTAAACAAATAAGAACTAACTAAAAGGTTTAAAGCGTAGCTTTATACCATATATAGAACAGTTTTAAAAAGAAAATAGTATTGGCTGTAACAAAATTGAAGCTAAGTCGTCTAGCTTTTGTAACACACCGATAAATGGTCTATACAACGGAACAACCAACAATGACACAGTCAGAATTTCTAAATGTGGTAATGCCTTTTAAGGATAAGTTATACCGGCTTTCGAAGAGGTTATTAGTTTCTGCTGAAGAAGCAGAGGATGCTACTCAGGAAATTTTGATGAAACTATGGGCGAAAAAGAAGAACATAGAGAATTATAAGAATGTGGAGGCTTTTGCTATGACTATGACCAAAAACTTCTGTTTGGATCGATTAAAGTCCAAGCAGTCCAGTAATCTAAAATTGGTACATAGCAACTATGAAGATGGCAGCAGATCCTTACAAAGTCAGATAGAAACGAAAGACAGTGTAAGTTGGGTAGAACGAATAATGCAGGAGCTTCCAGAACAGCAAAAAATGGTTTTGCAATTGCGGGATGTAGAACAATATGATTTTGATGAAATAGCAGAATTATTGGAAATGAAGCCCACCGCAGTACGAGTGGCTCTGTCAAGAGCGAGAAAAGCAGTAAGAGAAAAATTAGTTCAAAAGCATAATTATGGAATTGGATAGAATAGAACAATTAATTGAAAAGTATTTCGAAGCAGACACCACGGTAGCTGAGGAGAAACAACTGAAAGAGTACTTCGAAAAGGAAGAGGTCGCGCCTCATCTAAAGCAGTACGCTCCAATGTTTACATACTTTTCACAAGCCAAAGACGAACGGTTTACTAAGCAGGTTCCATTAAAACCTAGAGTAACATACTACAAGTGGATTTCTATTGCAGCAGTAGCGGTAATGGTCTTTGGAATATATTTCGGTAAGGAATACCAAGAACAACAGGAAGCCCAATATGCCTATAATCAAACTCGTATGGCGCTTGGCATGTTGGCAGAAAATTTCGACCGTGGTACCGAGAAAATGGTTTATTTAAAAGAGTTTGAACAGGCAAAACAAAAAATTTATAAAAACAATTAAAATTAGAAAACATGAAAAAGTATATAGCAATTGTCTTATTTGTGCTAGTCCCACTATTAGGATTCTCTCAGTCTATTTTTGACAAATATGAGGACTCGGATGCCGTAAGTTCTGTAGTTGTTAATAAAAATATGTTTAATCTATTAATGAAAATGGACGTGGATGTAGATGATCCTGAAGCGCAGGAATTCATGGATATCGCAAAGAGCTTAAGTGGTCTTAAGGTGTTTATAACGGAGGATAAAGAGGTTTCTGCGGATATGCAGTCTACTGTAAATCAGTATCTTAAATCTTCCTCTCTTGAAGAATTGATGCGAGTTAAAGACAAAGATACCAACGTTAAGTTCTACGTGAAAAACGGGAAAGATGAAAATCATGTCAGTGAATTACTTATGCTCGTTACAGGAATTAACAGAGACGAGATAGAAATTGACAATAGAAATATTGAAACGGTTTTACTTACCCTGACTGGAGATATTGATTTGACTAAGATAGGATCCCTGACGAAAAAAATGAATCTCCCCGAGGAGCTCAATAAGGCCGAGAAAAAAGGATAACTAAAAGTAATTAATCATGAAAAAAGCGTTCCATATACTTTCCGGATTCCTGGTTCTTTTGATAGTATCTTGTTCTTCTAATCAGAGCTTACAGGAATACTACGTGAGTAGCTCGGAGAACCCAAATTTTATTTCACTTGACGTTCCAGCGAGTATTCTGAATTTGCAAAGCGACAAGCTAACGGATTCTCAAAAGGAAGGTTTAGCTTCTCTGAGAAAGTTAAACATACTGGCATTTCGGGCTACAGAGGAAAATCAATCCGACTTTCAAATCGAGAGAAATAAGGTCAGTTCTATATTAGGCAACAGCAAGTACCAAGAATTGATGAAGCTAAATTCTAAGTATGGAAAAGGGACCATCAAATATCTTGGCGACGAGGAGGCAATAGATGAGGTTGTCATTTATGGAAGTATGGACGACAAAGGATTTGCAATCATCAGAGTTTTGGGGAATAATATGAACCCGGCGCACTTGGTGCAATTGATGGGAGCTATTCAGAATTCAGATTTAGATACAGCTCAATTTGGAGAGATTGGAGATTTTTTAAAGGGTTAGAGAATTAGCAAACTTTATATACGGGCCTGTTCGTTTTATACGGACAGGCTTTTTGTTGATAACTATTTTGCTCAATTCTAAAAATTATCTTCTCAGAGCTCGGGCATTTTTTTTATATTCAAGCATCAAGAAACTTAAAAGGTAATTTTATGGAAAATGCAGAGCTTTGGATTAATAAGGGTGTCGATTTTGTTGTAGAATATGGACCTAAACTCCTAGGAGCCATTTTAATTTTTATCATCGGGTCGTGGTTGATAAAAAAGATCATTGGTGCTAGTAGGAGAATGATGGCAAAAGGGAATTATGATCCCTCTCTACAGAGTTTTCTATTAAATCTGGCAACCTGGGCTCTAAAAGTACTTCTGTTAATTATTGTAGTTTCGACCCTTGGGGTTAATGTGACCACTTTTGCTGCGGTTATTGCTGCAGCTGGTTTGGCTGTTGGCCTGGCCTTGCAAGGATCTCTGTCTAATTTTGCCGGTGGTGTTTTAATTATGATTTTTAAACCTTATAAGTTAGGAGATTTAGTAGAAGCGCAAGGGGTTCTTGGGACAGTAGACGAGATTGATATATTTACGACCAAATTAATAACACCGAAGAATACACAGGCCATAGTTCCTAATGGAGCAATGGCGAATGGCAATATCGTTAACTATACGGCAGAAGGACAAATCCGTGTAGATTTGGTTATCGGTGTTGGATATGATGAGGACATAAAAAAGACCAAAGAGGTATTGCTCAATGTTCTGACCTCAAATACTAAAGTATTGAAAGATCCTGCCCCTTCCGTTAATGTCTTGGAATTAGCAGATAGTTCTGTAAATTTTGCAGTGCGCCCCTATGCAAAACCAGAAGATTATTGGGATGTTTATTTTGCTACTGTAGAGGGATGTAAACTAGCACTTGATAAAGAAGGAATAGAAATACCTTACCCACATTCTGTAGAAATACATAAAAACGAGGACTAATTAAAGGACAAGGCTTCAAGGCTCGTAATCCTAGTTTAAGGGTGGTATTTTATGCAATTTATTTAAGGCTTGCGGTAGCCTTTCGACGAGATACAATCTTGCGGTAGCAGGGATTTTTAGTGTCCCGCAGCAGTGCAACTACTGCGAAACGTAGCGATAGCAGCAACCGTGGTTTTGCCACTGCAAAAATTTCCTATAAACCTTCTTGATTTTTTGCTACATTTTGTATCAAGACAAAATGAAGAGGTAAACTGTATTAATTCACGGGTCACCGACTGACTGTAACGGTGTTAACATTACCTCGAGATACAATCTTGCGGTAGCAGGGATTTTTAATGTACCGCAGCAGTACAACTACTGCGAAACGGTGGACAAAATAAAAGTAGAGCCCTTAAGGTATAGAATTCTAGCTTGAGAATAGTATTTAAATACCTGTATAATTACTGGGGGTAATCGCTTTTAATTCTGCTTTTAGGGTGTCAGAAACATCCAATGTATCAATAAATAAAGCAATGGAC
>CAZWPZ010000155.1:0-2167 GCA_964636005.1 uncultured Eudoraea sp. | reverse complement strand
GAATCATCCTGTGCGTGTTAATAATATACTCTCTATACGTTTCACCAATCTCTTGAATTAGCATATTTTCTTCTACGTGGATTCGATAGTGTATAGCAAGAAAAATGGGAATATTTAGGATAAATAAGGAAACCAGACTATTCGTTCCTATAGAAAGTCCAAGACAAATTAGAGCCAACCCTAAATAACTTGGGTGTCTAATGTTTTTATAAATACCGTCTGTCCTCAATTGGTGCTTATTGTTTATTGCTACGTCGACCGTAAACTCCTTATTTAATTGAAAAATGGAAAGCCACCGGATAATAAATCCAATTAAAAAAACGCTTAATCCTGAAATCGCGATTATTTGATTTATAACATCCCACTGTTGATGATTGGCCAGGGAAAAGCCTACTGTTAAACTTACAGGTACAGCAATCCATAACAGGATCAAGGATTTTTTATCATTAGTTGTTTTCGACTCTTTCTTTTTGGAACGTTTTGTAATTATCAAACCCAATTCTGAAAGGAAAAACAAAAAAGAAGCATAATAAACTATCTCTAAGCTCATTTTTTTCTCTTTATCGTAAAAAGGTTACAACTTTACACCGTTCGCATGGCTCAGAACGGCCCGTTAATGGAATCAAACCTCAGTTATTGGCATGTTTCTCTAAGTTAGGAAAAAATCAAATAGGTTGGTTACCAGTGGGTTATTCTGGGATGAAATGAGAAGAGGCAGATCTCTACTCTGCCTCTTCCATATGGTCTGGGTTTTAGCCAGATATGTATTCGGAAAGATCCTTTTTATATGGACCTATTCCGACTGAATGTTTTCAAACAAGCAGCTGTTAGTCCTGTTTAATAAATTGGGCGTCCACCACTAGTTTTACTTTGTCTGATACTACAATACTCCCTGCTTCGGTAACCGCACTCCAGGTTAAATTGAAATCTTTTCGATTAATTTCTCCACTAATCTCAAAACCAGCTTTGGTTTGTCCGTAAGGGTCTACTGCTACACCATTAAAGTCTACATCGAGCTCTACCGATTTGGTTACCTCTCTAATGGTGAGTTCTCCTAAAAGTTTCCCTCCATCAAAAGAGGTAGATTCAAACTTCATTTCTGGATAGGTCTCGGCATTGAAAAAGTCGTCCGACTTCAAATGGGCATCTCGGTCCTTGTTTTTGGTATTTATCGAATCGATCTTCGTATGGAAACTAAATTTAGCGTTTTTAAAATCTTCCTCCTCCGATTCTATACTGGCGTTAAAGTCTTCAAAATGTCCGGTTACTGTCGAAATCATCATATGCTTTACCTTAAAAGCTATTTCAGAATGTGCAGTGTCTATTGTCCAATTTGTTTTCATGTTTGTTCTATTTTATATGTTTAAAAATTATTTTGAATTAGATAGTCATGGGTACTTCCATAAGCAATATTCGAGCGTCTTCGTTTGCTTTTACCTTAACATTCTTGGTGTCCCAAATTCCCATGCCATCGCGTCTATTTAGAAGCTGCCCCTCTATTTCTACATCGCCTTCTAAGACAAATGCGTATAGGCCATTACCTTCCTTCTTTATTATATAGTCCTCTGATGTGCCTTTTGTAAAATCTCCTAAATGAAACCAGGCATCTTGATTTATCCATACCCCTTGGTCTTCTTTTTTAGGGGATAAAACCTGATAAAACTGGTTCTCCTTCTTTATATCTCGAATCGAAATTTGATCGTATCTTGGCGTAAGATTTCTTTCCTTCGGGAATACCCATATTTGTAAAAACTTCACTTCTTTGTCCTTGTTTTTATTGTATTCCGAATGGGTAATTCCGGTACCTGCA
The DNA here is from genome assembly GCA_964636005.1 of uncultured Eudoraea sp. Taxonomy (GTDB): domain Bacteria; phylum Bacteroidota; class Bacteroidia; order Flavobacteriales; family Flavobacteriaceae; genus Eudoraea. The sequence continues at coordinate 357 of CAZWPZ010000155.1, read as the reverse complement.
CTCAAAACTTGTACATCACCTTCTCTAATTACCGCCACATTGCCCATGCTGTCTTTGTGCTCCAAATCCCCTTCTAATGGAATAGAAATAATTTCCATATTGTCGTGAGGATGGGTGCCAAAACCATAACCTGCCATAACGCGGTCGTCGTTCAATACTCTGAGTACCCCGAAATGCATTCTTTCCGGATTGCGATAATTGGCAAAACTGAAGCTATGGTGAGAGTCTAACCATCCGTGATTTGCGTGTCCTCTGGTGTCTGCTTTGTGAATTACTGTTTTCATGGTTTACTATTTTTTAGGGATTACATCCTATTTGATGCAACCCGTTTTATAAATCATACAGCAAAGATGGTGT
>CAZWPZ010000154.1:0-27523 GCA_964636005.1 uncultured Eudoraea sp. | reverse complement strand
GGTAGTGGTAGTTCGATTTTTTGGTGGTACGAAACTAGGGGTAGGCGGACTCATTAACGCCTATAAAACAGCGGCCAAATGGACAATTGAAGAAAGCACACTAATGGACTACCTCGAGGAAGTCTCTTTCGAATTGCAATTTGAGTACCCACAGATGAATTCGGTTATGCGTATCATTAAGAAAAACGACCTTATGGTGACCCACCAAATAGTAAAACAAGTCTGTATTCTACAATTTAAAGTAAGAAAGGATTCTGCACAAGAAACTGCAAAGGCTTTTTCGAATATCTGCGGACTAAGATTACGGGAATTGTAAATCTTTTTATGACAATACATGAAACGCTTGAAATTATGAGTTGGTAAAACCAAGTTTTTCTAGCAATGCATCTGGACATTTAATGGGCTTTTTTGTGTGCTTGTCCATGAAGGCAAGAACGGTATTTCCTTCGACGAGTATTTCGTTCTTTTCATTGAAAATTTGATAGTCAAATTCAATACGGACCAAAGGTTGTTTTTTCAGCGAAGTTACCACCGTCAGAAGATCATCATAGACCGCAGATTTTTTAAATTTCATCTCTAAGGAAACTACTGGAAGCATGACACCATTTTCCTCCATACTCCTGTAAGAAATTCCTAACGACCTGAGCCACTCAACCCTTCCCATCTCCATATATTGCGGGTAGTTTCCGTGATAAACCACTCCCATTTGGTCGGTTTCACCATAACGAACTCTAAAAGAAAATCGATGAAAATGCATTATTTATCCATTAAAAACAATATATTTAATACGAGACGTAACACAGGGTCTGAACATGCAAAAAAAAAACAGAAAATTCAATACTAAATGATTTTTTTTTTAGGATAATTGTTCACATATTTGTCTCACTTTAAAGAGTGCCAAAATAGGCAATTTCTTTTTCAACAAACTATATACAACAACCGATCTAATAAGACAATTTCTGCAATGAGTGTTACTGCTATTTCCGTTTGGAGCAATTGCTTGGCTTTTATCCAAGATAACATCCAACCGCAGGCATTCAAAACATGGTTTGAACCAATTAAACCAATTAAATTATCTGAAAATTCCTTAAGTATACAGGTTCCGAGTAAATTTTTTTACGAATGGTTAGAAGAGCATTATGTTAAACTCTTAAAGGTTGCTCTAACTAAAGAACTCGGTGAGAAGGCAAAACTGGTGTATATAATTAAAATGGAAAATACCTACGGGAATAAAGAACCTTTCACGGAAAGAATACCTAGTTCCAATAGAGGTATTGTATCTTCTCAAGAAATGGATGTCCCGATTAAGTCCAAAAATCCTGAATTACGAAATCCTTTTGTAATACCTGGGATACGCAATATTAAAATCGAGTCTCAGTTAAATCCCAATTATAATTTTGATAATTTTCTGGAAGGGGATTCTAACAGACTTGCCCGATCTGCAGGTTTAGCTGTAGCTAATAAGCCAGGAGGCACATCATTTAATCCTCTCTTGGTCTTTGGTGGTGTTGGTTTAGGTAAAACACATTTAGCCCATGCCATTGGTGTGGAGATTAAAGATAAGTATCCCGAACGCACCGTTCTTTACATTTCGGCCGAAAAGTTTACCCAGCAGTATATAGAATCGGTAAAAAAGAATACCAGAAATGATTTTATTCATTTTTATCAGTTAATTGATGTCCTTATTATTGACGACGTTCAGTTTCTTTCTGGTAAATCTGGTACTCAGGATGTTTTCTTTCATATCTTCAATCACTTGCATCAGAATGGAAAGCAAGTAATTCTAACATCGGATAAGGCACCGGTGGATATGCAAGACATTGAACAGCGGTTACTTTCAAGATTTAAATGGGGACTATCAGCAGAACTACAAAGTCCGGATTACGAAACCAGAATTTCTATTCTCAGAAACAAGTTGTATCGTGATGGTGTTGAAATGCCAGACGATATAGTGGAATATGTCGCAAAACATATTAAAACGAATATTAGAGAATTAGAAGGAGCAATTATCTCTTTAATTGCGCAGTCTTCTTTTAACAAAAAAGAAGTTACCCTGGAGTTAGCCCAACAAGTAGTCGAAAAATTTGTGAAGAACACCAAACGTGAAGTTTCTATCGATTACATCCAAAAAGTAGTTTCCGACTATTTTGAGATGGATGTTGCCACACTGCAATCGAAAACAAGAAAACGACATATTGTTCAGGCCAGACAATTAGCCATGTTTTTTGCAAAGAAATTCACAAAGGCATCTTTGGCAAGCATAGGGTCTCAAATAGGAAAAAGAGATCATGCTACTGTTCTTCATGCCTGTAAAACAGTCGATAATCTTGCAGAAACAGACAAGCAGTTTCGAAAATACATAGAGGACCTCACTAAAAAGTTCTCTTAAACCAATCGGGCATGAAAATCCTAATGGTATGCCTGGGTAATATATGTAGATCCCCCTTAGCAGAAGGCATACTAAAATCTAAAGTAAATACCGATAAAATTACGGTAGATTCCGCAGGAACAGGTGGATATCATTTAGGCAACCCACCAGATAGCAGATCTATTGCAATTGCAAAAAAACACCACATTGATATTTCCCAACAGCGATGCCGGCAAGTAAGCCAAAATGACTTTAAAAAATTTGATGTAATTTATGCCATGGATTACGCCAACTACAACCATCTTATCCAAATGGCACCAAATATAAAATATCAGGCAAAAGTAAGGTTGTTACTAGAAGAAATAGAGAGTCCTATTAAGGAAGTTCCAGATCCTTATTATGGTGGTGCAGACGGATTCCAGGTTGTTTTTGAGCTAATTGACGAAGCTTGTGATCAAATTAAATTAAAGTTCGATACCAGCCCTTAAAATATGTCTGAGGTTACTGCCATTAAAGGAAAATTATATATGATCCCCACTACTTTGGGAGAAAATGAACCATTAGAGGTGCTTCCCATCTCTATTAAGAGAACAATAGAGGAAACCAATCACTTTATTGTAGAGAACGAGAAATCTGCCAGAAGGTTTATAAAAAAAATTAGTCCGAGAAAATCCCAACCCTCCTTACAGCTTTTTCTGCTCAATAAGTTTACCGATGTAGCAGATATTCCTGGCTTTTTAAATCCCTGTTTACAAGGTAACAATGTAGGTGTTATTTCCGAGGCAGGTTGTCCTGGAATCGCCGATCCGGGAGCGGATGTAGTTGCTATCGCCCACGAAAAGAATATTCCTGTGGTTCCTCTTGTAGGACCCTCATCTATCATCTTAGCGCTTATGGCTAGCGGTTTAAACGGTCAAAATTTTGTTTTTAATGGATATCTTCCTATCGATTCTAAAGAAAGAAAACGACGAATAAAACAATTAGAAAAACAGTCGAAAGACAATGATCAAAGTCAGATATTTATTGAAACACCCTATAGGAATAATGCATTGTTTTCGGAACTAATCAAAACCCTGGCAAAAGAAACGAAACTATGTATCGCATCGGACCTGACCCTGTCTACAGAGTACATTAAAACAAAAAAAATAAAGGACTGGAAAATAGAAGAACTTGATCTTCATAAGAGACCTGCAATATTTCTATTCCACGCATAAAAAAAGACCTTGCTATGCGCAAGGCCTTTCGAAAATTTTTAGCAAAAATACACTAAGCTATCTCAAACTTTAGGATTTCTCAATGGCATTATAGAAGATACGTCATAGCCTGAGAACTTTCTCATATAATCGGATAACGAGGTTCCATAGGCATCTTTTAAGTCGATTTGACCATTGGTCCTTAAATACTTCTTTACATTTCCAGGTCCCGCTAGATGTGCTGCGGCAAGGATACCAGATTCCGTTATCTCTAACCCATTAATCTTCTTACCAACAAACCAATGAATATCTCTTCGCAGTATCCACTTATTTCTGGCAATGTTAGTGACAAACACTTTCTCTTGTAAGCTCGGATCATTTAAAAACTTAGACGTATTGTACACTCCCATAAGCCGTAATGTACCAACGCCAAACTGGTATTTACCCAGGTAACCTAAGGTGTTAATTATAAAATAATTTCCCCTAGATTCATTAAATGCCAGAGCCTCTTTAAAACCAATATAACTACTCCCAATAAATGGAGGAGTTACCTTAATTTTTTGTTCTTCAGCACCGTTTTTGGGGTACAGTACTGGAGTAGGTTTCACTACTAATAGCCTTTTTGGAACTTTGACTTCTATTTTTGAGGTTGTTCCAAAACCGGCCAAAAGTAACATCATGGTAAGCGGACAGAGCATTCTAATCCACTTTCTCATAGATTTGTTTTCTTAAGACTTACCGTCTAAAAAGACGTGCTTAAATTACGATCCAAAGATACGACCCATTAATTTTCGACTTCCTAACAATTTTATAATAAGAGTGAGATTTTTGTTAAAAAGACCAAAAATCAAGACGAAAAGGCTATCTCATGATTTTTTGCTCATTTATCCATCGGATGTACTGCTCTTTATTTCGGTTATGTTGCGTAAGACTTTTCGCAAACATATGATAGCCGAAGTCCTTCACATTAACTACCATATAATAAAAATCATGCTTTTCCGGTTGTAAAACCGCGTCAATGGAAGAAATATCAGGCATAGTAATTGGCCCTGGAGGAACACCGGGATATTTATACGTATTGTAAGGCGACTGGGACTCCAAATCCTTATACAGCACGCGTTTTATAACCGTATCATAATTCCCAGATTCCCTTTTAATTGCGTAAATAATGGTAGGATCTGCCTGTAGTAGCATATTTTTCTTAAGTCGATTTAGATACAACCCGGCCACTCGAGGACGCTCGTCTACTTTTGCCGTCTCCTTTTGAACAATGGCAGCAAGAGATATTACCTGGTCAGGACTCAGCCCTACTTCTTTTGCATAAGAAAGGCGCTCATCCGTCCAAAACGCCTTATACTCTTTTAGCATTCGATTTCTAAAAGCCGTTCCTGAAGTATTCCAGAAAAACTCATAGCTATTGGGAATATACATAGCCAATGCCGTTTCCTCATTGAAACCATTTGCTTTTTGGAACGTCTTATCCTTCATCGCATTTAGCAATGATATACTATCTGCTTCAATCTGAGCGGCAATTCTACCCGCTAGTTTTGGTAGTGTCTCCTGATTATTGAAGGAAACATTTATAGGTATATTTTTACTTCTTAAGGTATTTACTATGTCGTTATTCGACATTTTATTTTTTAGAATATACTTACCTCCCTTGATGCGCTGGCTGTATTTTTTTTGTTTGGCAACCAATTCAAAACTCCCCATATCTGCCAAATACGGGTTTAAGATGGCTCTTAATTCTTCCATAGACGCATCAGATGGAATAAAAATAGAAACCTCTGCTTCCTCAAATTTCGTATTGGGACTTAAAAGTGCTTTGTAAACAAAATAAGAAAAGCCTCCGGCTATTACTAAACCAATGAGAACCACTCCCAAAAGAATTTTTTTTATATACATTAGTTTTTTATTCGTTGAAAGAAATATTCATTTTTATAGCGCCCTTGAAAAAGTATCCAGTCTTTTTTAATACCTCCAAGTTCAAAACCCAACTTTTTGAATAGTTTGATACTGCTTTTGTTCTCCTCTCCTACATTCGCATAAATCTGTCGCAAATCCAAAATTTTAAAAGCATAGTCGCATAGTATACTGATGGCCTCGGACCCATATCCCTTATTTCTATCTTCTTCATTCGCAATAACAATTCCCAAACCTGCTCTTCTATTTTTCGGATCAAAGTCGAACAGATCGATAAGACCAACTAAGGAGTCTTGTACATCACAAATGGCTAAGCGCAATTGTTTCACCTCATAGATGTCTCTATGTGCATTCTTCAAATAATCTTGCAAAACTCGCCTGGAATATGGAACTAGAGTTCCACTAATCTCCCATATATCCGTATTATTTTCCAACTGATATAAAAAATCCAAATCACTGATTTCCAGTGCTCTTAATTTTATTTTTTTTCCTTTTAACATCATACCTCAACACTTCCTTTAAAGACAGATGTAGCAGGTCCTATTAACCAAATATTCGTATAACGACCTTCTTTATGATCAAATGCTACCCGTAGATTACCTCCCTTTGTGAGAATTTGTATGGAATTTTCTTTGGCCTTGCCACTAGAATACATAGACAGTGCAACCGCCGTAACGCCAGTACCGCAAGATAAGGTTTCGTCTTCAACTCCGCGCTCATAGGTTCTAACAAAAAATTGATCCCTCCCTTTTTGTTCTACATAGTTAATATTGCTACCTGCTTTGCCGTACAATCCATAACGAATTTTCGCGCCTTCTTTGGTCACATCTAAAGTCTCCAGATCCGAAACAAGTTGGACATGGTGTGGGGAACCGGTATCTAAGAAAAAATAATTTGGTTTGGCAAAAATTTGTTCTACGTCCTGCATTTTTAAACTGACTACCCCATTCTCTATCTGAGCCAAATGCTTGCCATCTACCGCATTAAAAGTTGTTTCGGACTCTATAACGCCTAAGAATTTAGCAAAGGCTACAATACACCTGCCACCATTACCACACATACTGCCTTCTTTGCCATCCGAATTAAAATAAACCATTTTAAAATCGGTATCCACATCCTTCTCCAAAAGAATTAATCCGTCCGCACCTATCCCCATATGCCGGTTGCACAGTTTCTCTACTAGAGCATAATCGGTCTTGGGAAATGAATCAGAACGGTTATCTATTAAGATAAAGTCATTGCCGGTACCCTGATATTTAAAAAATTCTAAAATCATTCTGTTGTATTGGAGCAAATATAAACTTTTATTTAAGGTAATTTTAGCAGTTAAAAACTAGTTAAATGGTTCCACACCACAGAAGAAAATAATATTTTTACTCTGCTAAATATTGTACAATTCAAAGACTTTAACAAAATGAAAAAGCTTGCAAGTTTATTTATTGTAGCCGTTATGGCTGGTAGTGTAACACTTGGGACCTACAAGTTATTTTTTGAAGACGTATCCTATGAGGTAAGTACAGACAACTCGGAAATGCCCGTGTTTACCACTAGTAACAGGGCTGTCTCCTATGATAATCCGATGTACGACAACGTAGATTTCACCGTGGCTGCAGAGAATACGGTTAATGCCGTTGTTCACGTCAAAAACCTAACTACCAATTCCAGTTCCGGAAGTCTTTTTGAATTCTTCTACGGTTCACAAGGGAGTCAAAGACCTCAGATTGGTACTGGTTCCGGGGTTATAATTTCTGCCGATGGATATATTGTAACCAATAACCATGTTATAGCGAAGGCAAATGAATTAAGAGTAACTTTAAACAACAATAAGAGCTACGAAGCAGAGATAATCGGAACCGATCCGAATACGGATATTGCGCTAATCAAGATTGAACCCGACACCAAACTTCCGTACCTGGCCTTCGGAGACTCGGATAACACCAAAATCGGTGAGTGGGTATTGGCCGTTGGAAATCCGTTTAACCTGACTTCCACGGTTACAGCAGGTATTGTAAGCGCAAAAGCGCGTGACCTGGGCCGAAATCAGTCCTTTATTCAAACCGATGCTGCGGTAAATCCAGGCAATAGCGGAGGTGCACTTGTCAATACAAACGGAGACTTAATCGGCATCAATACAGCCATCACTTCACAAACCGGTTCTTATGTGGGCTATTCCTTTGCTGTTCCAAGTAATATTGCAAAAAAAGTAGTAGAGGATATCATGGAATACGGCAATGTACAGAAGGGCATTTTAGGCATTCAGTCCCCTAGGTTAAGTACCCCTTATGCTGTTGAAAAAGGTATCAATGAAATAGATGGTGTTTATATAGACGATGTGGAAGAGGACTCAGGAGCTGATGAAGCGGATTTACGACCCGGGGATATCATTAAGATGGTAGACGATATAAGGGTGCGAAAATTTGCAGATCTCACTGGCTATGTCTCTACTAAAAGACCTGGTGATCAATTAAATGTGACCATTAAACGAGAGGATGAAGAACTAATTGTTCCGGTCACCTTAAAGGAGAGACAGACTATTGTTGTTCCTGTAATGGGTCTGACAGTTAAGAATTTATCCGATACAGATAAAGAAACTTTTAAAACCGATGTTGGTGTAAAAATAACTGGAGTACCCGAGACCTACCGTGGCTATGGGCTAGATGGGAAAGTAATCGTAAAAATTGACGATGAAAATGTCAATGATATATACGAGGCCAAAACACTCTTTGGAGCTATATCGCGATATGGAAAAACGGTTATCACCCTCATAGATAGTAATGGTGAAAAGGAACGGATTGTGTTCCAATAAAATACGACCTGTTATGTATAAAAGCACTCTAAATAGAGTGCTTTTTTTTGTACGTCCATCTATGAATAGAACGCATAAATATCTAGTTTTGTAGCAGTCAAAAAACAACATCATGAACCACAATGCCTCTTATGAAAAAGAGTTGGCTTTTCAGGCCGATAGACGAAAAGCAACCACAGAATTTATTAAAATTATTAGTGATTTATGGTACGATAAATCTATAGAAATTGTTCTGTTTAAGAATCAGGTGATCGATAAGAACGTAAGTGACATTATCAATTTACATGAGTACGCCGGGCAGTTTGTTCGTAAACCAATTTCTATTTTCGACTCTGTAGAGCTGCTAGGTGCAATTAATGACATCAAACTACCCCCTTCTAAAATTGATATAGGAAAATTGACTTACGAATACCATTCTGAAGAGAATAGCTTCCATGATATCAAATCCTTTATCATAGACAAGCTAAAAAATGCCGATAAAGCAGCAGACATTACTCCCAAGGATGTAATCCTATATGGATTCGGAAGAATTGGAAGACTATTGGCCCGGGAGCTTATGGCCAAAACAGGAGCCGGCAACCAACTGAGGTTAAGAGCAATAGTTACTCGAGGCGAGTTAAATTCGGAAGTATTAGAAAAAAGAGCTACGCTACTTAAGACAGATTCCGTACACGGGCAGTTTACTGGAACCGTAGAAACCGACAAAGAGAATAAATCTCTTTTGATTAATGGCACTACCGTTTATGTCATTACCGCTACGAAGCCAGAAAACATAGATTATACAAAGTATGGAATAAATAACGCCCTTTTAATTGATAATTCGGGGGCCTTCAGAGATAAGAAATCCTTGGGAAATCATTTAAAGGCAAAGGGAGTAGACAAGGTACTTTTAACGGCTCCAGGAAAAGGAATTCCCAATATTGTTCACGGTGTGAACCAGAACGACTTTAATCCAGATACGTTTGATATATTCTCAGCAGCATCTTGTACCACAAATGCCATTGCACCAGTTTTAAAGGTGGTAGAAGATTCACTTGGTATTATAAAAGGACACCTGGAAACAATACACGCCTATACAAACGACCAAAATTTGGTAGATAATATGCACGGTAAATATAGACGTGGAAGAGCGGCTGCGCTCAATATGGTTATTACAGAGACGGGTGCCGGGACAGCAGTATCCAAAGCAATACCAGCCTTAGAAGGCAAATTAACCTCTAACGCTATTCGGGTGCCAGTGCCTAATGGATCCCTGGCAGTTTTAAACTTGGATGTCAGTACCAAGACATCAAAAGAAGCAATAAATACCATTATTAAGAAATATGCTTTGGAAGGGGATTTAGTAGAACAAATTAAGTACTCTCTAAATAATGAACTGGTATCTTCCGATATTGTGGGAACCTCCTCGCCGGCTATTTATGACAGCAATGCAACTATAGTATCAGGCAGTGGAAAAAATATGGTGTTATATGTTTGGTACGATAACGAATACGGTTATTCCCATCAAGTCATTAGACTTGCAAAATATATTGCCAAAGTTAGACGTTTTACTTATTATTAAAAGAATATTAGTCTAATTATCAGCTGAGTAGAACCGTTTAAATTCGATGACTAAAAGTCTTTTTTTTTTTTAATTAATTTTAAAGAAGTACTTTAGTTCTCTCTAAATCGATATATTAATTTTTACAATTTATTCCATGAAAGGTTTTAGCAAATTTTGTTTAATAATCGCCTTGCTTACAAGCCATTTGCACTTTGCACAAGACAGTGAAAAAACTGAGGAATTATCTTTGGACAAAGGCACTATAGAAAGTCAATTCCAATACTTATATAAAAAATCTGGCAATTACAATGCTGAAGGAAAGCGGTATGAAGTGGTGCGCACTATTAATTTGGACAAACTGAAAAAGAATGTTTTGGATTCCGTTGTAGCCGCGCGAACAAATGCTGCCGAACTAAAAAATACGATAAGTACGCATGAGGCGACTATAGAGACTTTAAATTCCAAACTAAAAGAAACAACAGACAACTTAGCTACAGTAACCGACGAAAAAGACAGCATGTCACTTGTCGGAGCGCAGGTCTCAAAGGCGACTTACAATGTAATACTATGGACTATTATCATTGGACTGTTATTATTACTCCTATTATTTATTTATAAGTTCCGAAGAAGCAACATCCTGACACAAGATGCAAAGAGCAACCTTGCAGAATTGGAAACGGAATATGAAGATCATAGAAGGAGGGCCCTGGAAAGAGAACAAAAAATAAGCCGACAATTACAGGACGAAATCAATAAATACAAGAAATCTAAATAACGATTTCTGCGGGAAGCCCCTTTTAAGTGAATAATGATAAATATAGTACGCGCTACAGAAAAAGAACTACCTGTTCTCAGTATACTATTAGATAAATATCGTCAATTTTACAAACAAGCCTCCGATATTACGGCTGCATCAGAATTCCTCACCAGGAGATTTGCTAATAAAGAATCAAGTATCTTCTTAGCCTATTACAATGAGGTTCCTGCAGGTTTTTGTCAACTTTATCCCTCTTTCTCTTCGGTTAGTCTTCGCCCGCTATACATCTTAAACGACTTATTTGTCGAAGAAGAATTTCGAAAGAAAAAAATTGGTAAAGCCCTTTTGCTTAAAGCCCAGGAGTATTGTAAGGAACAAAATTATAAAGGATTGGCCTTAGAAACGGCTACAGATAATCCAGCGCAGTTCTTATATGAGGGGTTAGGTTGGAAAAAAAGTGATGGGTATTTTCATTACTTTTGGCAACACACTGATTAAGTGACGGTTAACAAACACGGAGCCTTATGCGCATAGATATTATTACGGTATTACCGGAATTATTAAAAAGTCCTTTTGAGGCGTCCATACTCAAAAGAGCCATAGAAAAAGGTCTTGTGGAGGTACACCTTCATAATCTTAGAGACTATACCGATAAAAGTTACAACCAGGTAGACGATTATCAGTATGGTGGTGGAGCCGGAATGGTTCTTATGATAGAACCTATAGACAAATGCATATCTGCCCTGAAGAAGGAACGGGAATACGACGAGGTAATCTATATGACCCCAGATGGGGATACCCTAAATCAAAAAATGTCGAATTCGCTGTCGTTAATGCAGAATATAATTATTCTGTGCGGGCACTATAAAGGTGTTGACCAACGTGTTCGGGACAATTATATTACCAAAGAATTATCCATTGGAGATTATGTCCTTTCTGGAGGTGAATTGGGTGCGGCCGTTTTATGCGATAGTATCATTAGGCTATTACCCGGAGTCTTAAATGATGAAACCTCGGCTTTAACAGACACCTTTCAGGATGGTTTACTGGCACCTCCAGTATATACCAGACCGAGAAAGTATAAGGGAGATTCGGTCCCGGATATACTACTAAGTGGTAACTTTCCTGCTATTGAAGAATGGCGCGAAAACAAAGCGTTCGAACGAACAAAAACGCTACGGCCGGATCTTTTGAAAGAAGATTAGATTTTTTTAAAAAAATATACCCATAATACTTGTAAGTCATAATTTTAGGAGTATTTTTGCAAGCGATTAAAATCAACCTCTGACGAGGTACGTGAATGTTGGTTTTTCTATAATTTAAATATAAAATCATGGAATCTTTAATTTCATTTGTAGAAAACGAGTTTATTCCCAAGAAAGAATTTCCAAAATTTAGTTCGGGAGATACGATAACCGTATACTACGAAATAAAAGAAGGTGAAAAAACCAGAACACAGTTTTTTAAAGGGGTTGTGGTACAGAGAAGAGGATCTGGAGCGACAGAAACTTTTACGATTAGAAAAATGTCTGGAACTATTGGTGTAGAAAGAATATTTCCTATTAACATGCCAGCTTTGCAAAAAATCGAATTAAACAAAAGAGGTAAAGTTAGAAGAGCAAGAATTTTTTACTTTAGAGGTCTTACTGGTAAAAAAGCAAGAATTAAAGAGGTTCGTTCTCGTTCTTAAGAGTTCTAAATTCCAAATAAAATTAAAAAACCCGATAATCAAATTATCGGGTTTTTTAATTGATTTATTAATACAATTACCTTTTCTCAAAGGCTTTTATTGTCCTTGAAATAATAGACACACAGTCTAACAATTGATCTTCTGTCATTACTAACGGAGGGGCAAACCTTATAATATTTCCATGAGTAGGTTTTGCTAGCAAACCATTATTTCTCAATTCCAGACATATCTCCCATGCCGTAGAACTATCTTCTGTATCATTAATGACAATTGCATTTAATAAGCCTTTTCCACGTACCAATTTTACTAAAGAACTTTCGGCAATTAGTTTTTTCATCTCACTTCTGAAAAGCTCTCCTAGGTAAGCAGCACGTTCTGCATGATTTTCATCTCTTACAACCTCTAGAGCTGCAATGGCTACCGCACAGGCAATTGGATTCCCTCCAAAGGTACTTCCATGATTACCTGGCCTTATTACCTGCATTACCTCATTATCTGCTAAAACTGCAGAAACCGGGAAAACACCTCCCGAAAGTGCCTTTCCTAAAATCAATATATCTGGCTTAACATCTGGTGTTGTGCTGCAAGTTCCATTTTCGCAGGCACAAGATCCGCAACTTGCAAGAAGTTTACCTGTTCTTGCCACACCAGTCTGAACTTCATCTGCCACAAAGAGGACGTTGTTCGCTCTACACAATTCGGATGCTTTTTTAATATAATCCTCGTCTGGCACATAAACACCAGCCTCCCCTTGTATAGGTTCAACCATAAAAGCTGCAATATTTTTGTCCTCCAAAACCTCTGCTAAGGCCCTGAGGTCATTGTATCTAATAGAGATAATTCCCGGCGTAAAAGGACCAAAATTTTCTGTTGCTATCGGATCGTTAGAAGCAGATATAATGGATATCGTACGTCCGTGAAAATTATTCTGACAAACTACTATTTTGGCCTGATTGGAAGGTATCCCTTTAATTTCATATCCCCATTTTCTTGCTAATTTCATGGCTGTTTCCACCGCTTCTGCTCCCGTATTCATGGGAAGAACACGATCAAATCCAAAATATTCACATACAAACTTCTCATACTTGCCAAGCATGTCGTTGTAAAATGCCCTTGAAGTTAAGGTAAGTTTTTCTGCCTGATTTTTTAAGGCATTAATAATGTGTGGGTGGCAATGTCCCTGATTTACAGCTGAGTAGGCCGACAAAAAATCATAATACTTTTTTCCTTCTACATCCCAAACAAAAACACCTTCTCCCCTACTCAAAACTACTGGAAGTGGATGATAGTTCTGGGCTCCATAACGCTCTTCTAAAGCAATCGCATCCTTAGAAGAAATTTTTTCCATAACTGACATAATCTATCTTATTAAAAATAAACAATAGCAATTCCTTCTTCTGGAGAGAAATCATCCGATCGTTACAAAGCTACAAAAAGCACTTCTAATCCCATAGTATTTTAGGAATTCCTATGGTCTTTCCCTTTCATGAGAAATGCAGCCATCTGTAGTTCTAGTCGTTTTAACTCTCTTAGTATGTCATTTTTATTCATCTGCATCCAAATGTAGAGTTTTAGCATCGCCATTACTATTAAACAACTAAATCCTAAAGCAAGCCAGCGCAGCATTAGAACTACATCATCGGTTTCCATAAAAGCTATTACACAATAAACAAAAACAACAAATACCAGTACATGTACGATATTCATAATAATTGCCAGCCATCCCAACTTTCCTCTAAATACCTCTCCCATTTTACCCATCAATCCTCGTTCCTCTAAATCTTCATAAAATGCAGCTTCTTCTTTGGTAAGTGATTCTTTAATCAAATCATCGATCTTGTCTTTTTCTTTATCCATTGTTTTCTTGTTTTAATAGGGTTCGTAATTTCTCTCGCGCATGATAAAGTCTAGATTTTACAGTACCTGGAGAAATCTCTAGCATACTGCTAATCTCTTTAATCGAGTACGCTTCCCGATAAAATAATCGCAATACCATTTGCTGCTCTTCCGGCAATTTAAAAATGGCATCGCCAAGTTTTGGAAGTCTAGGATCTGTTTCTGCAGATTGCTGCGAGCTGTTCGTCAATTGCACTTTTTTTATCTCTTCCCTTTCCCTGCGATTTTTTTTAAGGTAGTCAATAGACTTTCTTGCTACAATTTGAAGCACCCACGCACCAAATTTGTTTGGGTCTTTTAACTGGTGAGACCTTGTTAATACCTTTTTCCAAGTCTCTTGCACAATATCGAATGATACATCTTCATCCTTTGAATACCAATACGCCTTGGCTAACATCTTGTCATGATATCGTTTTGCCAGTTCGTTTAGTGCTTTCTTGTTCCCAGAACGATACTGTAAGAACAACAGACCGTCAAAAACTTGTCTAAAATTATCCATTTGCTTTCATACTAAAGACGGCGTCCTTTGGTAGAGGTTCAAATATTTTTACGTTTTTTTGAAATCCTCATCAAGATAAGATTAAAGATTCACCTTAAATAGTATTTTTGCTTCATGAGAAAAAAAGGGGTTCGGAAGATCTTCGAAAATATAGAAGTGCTTGATGCTGCCGCCAAGGGTAAATGTGTTGCTAAAGCACCGGATGGACGGACCATCTTCCTCAGTAATACGGTGCCAGGGGATGTATGTGATGTCCAGACAACAAAAAAGAGAAAAGCGTATTACGAAGGCATCCCAATTAAATTTCACCATCTTTCTAAGCAGCGTGTGGCTCCTGTATGTACACATTTTGGAATATGTGGGGGGTGTAAATGGCAGAATATGGGTTACGAATATCAATTGGAGTACAAGCAGAACGAGGTCTCGAATAACCTTCAGAGAATTGGGCATCTTAGTCTGCCTACCCCAGAATCTATTTTAGGTTCCCGACAATCGTACTACTATCGGAATAAAATGGAATTTTCATTTTCTAGTAAACGATGGTTGTCTCCGGAAGAGATTCATTCTGAAGAAGAAATTCCAAATAAAAATGCCCTTGGTTTTCATATCCCTGGAATGTGGGACAAAATTCTCGATTTGCAGGAATGCCATTTACAAGCCGAGCCCTCTAACAGTATTCGCTTATCGATAAAGCAATTTGCAGAAGAAAATGGAATTGAATTTTTTAACCCAAAAGATCGTACAGGAGAACTTCGGACCCTTATGATTAGGACTTCCAGCATCGGGGAAGTTATGGTCCTTATTCAATTCTTCGTTGATGCCGAATTTAAAAGGAAGCTATTGCTAGAATATCTTAAAAATACATTTCCTCAAATTACCTCCTTGTTGTACGTCATAAACAACAAAGGTAATGATACCCTATACGACCAAGATGTTCATTGCTACTCCGGAAGATCGTACATTGTAGAGGAGATGGAAGATTTACGTTTCAAGATTACCGCAAAGTCGTTTTATCAAACGAATTCTGAACAAGCGTATGAACTATACAAGATAACCAGAAATTTTGCCGACTTAAAGGGAGACGAAGTAGTCTATGATTTATATACCGGTATTGGAACTATTGCATTATTTGTTGCTAAAAAAGCGGCCAAAGTGGTAGGGATAGAAGCTATTCCTGAAGCGATAGAAGCAGCTAACTTGAATGCAGTAGAGAACAAGGTTAAAAATGTTCGCTTTTTTGCTGGAGATATGAAAAATATCTTTAACAAAACACTGATAGACAAGGAAGGTAAGCCCGATGTTATTATTACAGACCCCCCAAGAGATGGTATGCACAAACAAGTAGTCGAACAGATTTTGCGTATTGCGCCAAAAAAAATTGTCTATGTCAGTTGCAATAGTGCAACGCAAGCCAGAGATTTAGCGTTAATGGATGCTTCCTATGTTATCGAAAAATCGCAGGCGGTAGACATGTTTCCGCAAACACATCACGTAGAAAATGTTGTACTTTTGAAAAAACGAAACCTCTGACTTTTATATGGAAATTAAAACTATACGACCCCTTAGAGGTATTGTTTTAGTCTTAGCATCACTCTGTTCGCTCTTTATACTGTTATTTAACGCGAGTTGCGAAAAGGATGATATTTGTGTTGATGGTGACACTCCTTTATTAGTCATTCAATTTTACGATATTGAGAATCCTGAAACAACGAAGACGGTTACCAGACTAAGAATTGTTGGGCAGGATAAAAATAGTACTGTCAATACATTTACCGACAGATCTACCCAAGATTCCATTGGAATTCCATTGCGAATAAATCAAGGAGATACTTCCTTCCTCTTTATCTCAGAATCAGAGGACAATGAGGACGGCCAGGAAATTGGCAATACCGACAATCTTAGATTTCAATACAATACCCAAGAGGTATATATTTCCAGAGCGTGTGGCTTTATCGCAAATTATTCTAATCTTTCAGAAACACTTGAAGCCGATACAGATAACTGGATAAAAGATATAGAAATAGTGTCTCCAGAAGTCCAAAACCAAACGATAACGCATGTTAAGATCTATCATTAGTATTTGTGTCCTAGTTCTAGGGTATTCGTTATATGGACAAACAGACTCCTTGCAGACACAAGTTGCAGATTCTGTTATATCCTCAGAGCGTTACGGTTTGAGAATTGGTATAGATCTAAGCAAACCTATACGCGGCTTGATTGATGAAAATTATAGAGGTTTGGAACTTGTGGGAGATTTTAGAATTACCAATAAGCTCTATCTCGCAGCAGAATTAGGAAACGAGGAGTTTACTGGAAAGGAACTATTGGATAATGTTGATGATATCAATGTTGTAGAATTGTATAACTATACGGCTTCAGGAAGTTATTTAAAACTAGGCGTTGATTATAATACATACGAAAATTGGTATGGAATGTCCAATGCTATTTTTATTGGAGGAAGGCTTGTGGGAAGTACTTTTAGTCAGGATCTCAATAGAAACACCGTATTCGACAGTAATAGGTATTGGGTTCCAAATGGGTTTGCAGAAGGATTAACCGCACCACAAGAATTTAAGTCATTAAGTGCAACATGGCTAGAATTTCTAATTGGAATTAAGGTAGAACTCATCAAAAATTTATACCTCAGCGCCACGGCCAGGTTGGCCTATTTAATAACCAATACTAAGGGAGAAGGGTTTACAAACTTATGGATACCTGGGTATGGTAGAGTAAGTGACAACAGCAACTTTGGCGGTAATTACAATTATACTCTTTCCTACTTTATTCCCATCTTTAAGAAAAAGGTAAAAAAGCCGATAGAAAATAAAGATACTAATCCGGAATAAGTTAAACCTCTCTGCTTCCTTTGATAAATATCCACTTCATTAGTACTTTCTTTTTTTTTGAACTTCCTACAACCCCAAACTTGGGAGCTAAAAAAGTAGCTGCTATGGCTGAGGTAAAGGCCAGAAAAATTGGCGTCAGTGGCAAGAGATAACCTAGTAAAAGACGAAAACACAGGAAAACGATTGCAAATCCGATAAAATTATACAGTAGGGCCTTGAATTTAGGATTCATAGTTAATTCTTCTTATTAAATTTTGCTTTTTTCGATCCAGAATACATAATATACTTTACCAATCTGGATTCTAAATGACTATTAAATACTTTTATCTTCCGAGAAGGTCTAAGGCCAACATACTTTAATGCCTCCAAGTTCGAAGTAATAAGCCAGGCATCTGTTCCAGAATAATTCTGTTTTAAAGTATCCCCGATATTTTTATAAAACTCTTCCATTTCGATAGACAAGCGTTCTCCATAAGGGGGATTAAATACCATATGCAAATGTGCCTCACCATCTTTTTTAGAGTCAAAAAAGTTCTGTCTTTTTACTTCTATATAATCCATTAACTCTGCGTTCTCGACATTGACTGAAGCTTTTTCTACGGCTGATGGGGCCTTGTCAAATCCGAGAACCTTAAAATGAAATTCTCTGGTCTTATTTAAACTACTCTCTACAATTTTATCATAGAGTTCAGCATCAAAATCATCCCATCTTTGAAAAGCAAATTCCTTTCTATTAATATTAGCTGGAATATTGCAGGCTATCATTGTGGCCTCTATTAGGAAAGTTCCGCTACCGCACATAGGATCTAAAAAATTCGATTGTCCGTCCCAACCACTAAGGAGAAGAAGGCCCGAAGCCAAAACTTCATTTATTGGTGCAATATTGGTAGCAGTTCTATATCCCCTGTGGTGCAATGAATTCCCGGAAGTGTCCAGAGAAATAGTACAATTTTTGTTATGGATATGTATGTGTATTCTAAGGTCAGGATTCTGAGTATCCACACTCGGTCTTTTGCCATGTGTTGCCCTAAACTTATCCACTATGGCATCTTTAGACTTTTGGGAGACAAAAAGCGAATGAGTGAATACCTCCGAATTTATTGTGGTGTCAATAACGAAGGTTTTCTGTGTATTTAGGTGTTTACTCCAATCCATTTCATATACATTGCGATATAATTCTCGCTCGTTTCTGACAGTAAACGAATGGATGGGTTTGAGGATTTTTATGGCTGTACGAAGACATAGGTTTGCTTTATACATAAATCCGGTATCTCCTTTAAAGGAAACGTTCCTAACCCCTGGTTTAACTTCTGTACCCCCAAGGTTTCTTATTTCTTTTGCCAATAGTTCCTCAAAACCAAAAAAGGTCTTGGCTACCATCTTAAAATTATTACGCATATCGTACTTTATGATTGATGCAAAAATACACTAATTTTACAGGGCAATTTTAAGCCGTTTTGAAATTGCTACAATCTAGCCAAACACAAATGATTTATATACTTCCAGTACTGGCTGTATTACTAAGTTTTGCCTTCGTATATAGTGTGAAGCCAAAGAAATCTGCCCCCTATAAACTATTGCTAGCCTTTAGTGGTGCCTTTCTCCTGGCACTCACTCTATTTGAACTATTGCCCAAGGTATACCAATCGATGGAACCTAAAACAGCAGGACTCTTTATTATGTTAGGTATTCTGGTACAAGTTATTCTAGAATTCTTCTCTAAGGGTGCAGAACATGGACATATGCATCACCACCATGTACCTCCAGTCTTCCCTTGGCTGCTTTTTATCAGTCTATCCTTACACGCTCTTTTAGAAGGTGTGCCGGTACAAGGGGATTCTTCGATTCTGTACGGAATATTGGTACACAAGATTCCAGTTGCAATAATCTTAAGTTTCTTTTTTATAAGCTCTACCATTCCGTTCAAGAAGGCGTTGCTGTTTATTGTGCTCTTTGCACTAATGACTCCCCTGGGAACTTTTATGTCTACTAACGTTTTGTTTTTAGAGCGTTACAATGGTGAATTGACTTCTCTGGTTATTGGGGTGTTTTTTCATATTTCTACGGTAATTCTGTTCGAAACCTCAGAAGGTCACCAGTTCAATCTCAGAAAAATCCTTATGATTTTGCTGGGGATATTAATCGCTTATTTTGTTTGATGTTTAGTAGAGAAGAATCTAAAAAGTTAAGACAAGAATTCTGGACTTCCTTCGGAAAGTCTTTTCCCAGAAAATGGCTACTATATAACACACAAGTAAAAGGTCTTGTTTTAAAGTTTTCATTTACTCTGAAGAGTGCTATAGTTTCCATGGACATTGAATCGAGAGACTTAAATAAGAGAATGGAACTTTGGGAAAAACTTTTATCCCTGGAACAACTACTTAAATCTTCGTACTCCCCAGAGGCCATTTTTACAGAGTCGTACTTCCTAGAGAATAATAAAGAAATATCCAGGATATATGTGGAGAAAAAGAAAGTGTCTATTCACGATAAGAATAGTTGGAGAGAAACGATGGAGTTTTTTTATTGTGAAATGGACAAACTAGAGAATTTTTATAACGATTATAAAGACTACCTTTCCAATTAATCGATTTCCTCACCAGCCATTTTATAAGCCTGCATTATAGTGTAGTATTTTGCCAACATATTAGGAACTTCCCAGGAAGGCAGCTTGCCCTGTGCGTAATATTTTAGAAAATTTTCGGTTACCTGGCCAAAATGAGCCTCGTGCCCAACCTTATATACCTCGGGAATATTTAATTTCCAATATCCATCAGAAACCCTCGAAAAGCTAATCCCTGGATAATGTGGTTCTACGTATTCCATGAGAGCCTTTTTTAAGTTTGCCTCCGATATCCCAGCCAATTTTCGCCTTATATACAGTGCTGGTTTATATCCCTCATCGGCACCTTGTTTAATAATAAGATCTGAACCTTTTCCTCGCATAATGCTAAAATGGGTGTCACCAGTACCTTTTGGAGCTACATAGTCCCATTTAACCGAAACTTTCGCGTGACTACCATTTATTGTATACACCATTTCGCCGTTACATGCCACATGCAGCTTCCCGTCAACAACGTCTTGTAAAATATCATTTGTAAACTCCTTTTTACCCGTAACCTCTTCAAACTGCTGTTTTGTTAACACGGTAGCCCATCGTTTTGCAGAGATCATTTCGATAGCTGTAGTATCTATGATTTCACCCGGAAAAGCTTCCCATTGAACAAGATCTACCAGATGTGTGGTAACATCTACCAGACCATCCCCTTCTTGTCTAATGTCAAAAAACCACGGAGGTCTCACAAGTGGTTGCCCCGAAACCACCTTCGAAAAATGATGAACACTTTCCTTGCTTATGGCTGGTTCTGATGGACTACCTTTCTCTAATTCTCCGAAGAGATAAGGTACTTGCGACAAAATTTTCTGCATAATGGTCGTTATCTCGAACCTTTCCGTCATTATATCATAAACTAATACATCTTGCTTTTCAGCAATTTTAAAAACACTTTTTAATACTTCATATCCTTTTGGATTGATAACCATAGGTTTATCTGCATAGACATGTATCCCTGCTTTTACTGCTTCTTGTATATAGTCTATTTTCCTCGCATTTTTGCCGGCTACTACTAAAACATTCCCTGGTTTCTCTGCCAACATATTATCCAAGTAATTCTCAGAAATATGTTTTTCTATCACCCAATTCGTTGGCGATTCGGTACGAGTGTTATAGGTGTTTACTTTGGTTAAAAAATCATTTAATTCGGGTCCCTCAGGAGCAAAGACATCAAAATAAGGCGATACTCCCTCATAAGAATTCTTATAAACCAGAGCAGCATGAAAGTGGCCCGGAGCCAGTGTCATAAATCGTGGTTCCATTTTATTATTTTCGTGCTCCTGTGCCTGCAACTTATTGCTCTCCTTACAGGAAAATGAGAAAACAACCAAAAGTACGGCGCTCAAAAGGGGCTTCATCCGAATATTCTTTATGGAGAAAAATTAGACTTTAAAACTATAGGGATACATAATTCGTTCCATATGGTCTTCGCTGGGTTCTTTCTAAATAAGAATTAGCTGTGTCATTATCGGTAAACTTCTCTAAGGTATTATCCCAGACTAACTTCCCATCCATTTTCATGGCAATATGACTAATCAGGCATACGGCACAGGCTTTATGACCAACATCTATGGTTGAAATTGGATCTTTTCTGGAGACAATACAGTCTAACCAATTACCATGCTGATCGTCACTTTTGTAGAGATGAATTTCATTTTCACCTATAACAGAATTAAGAATTTTAGGGTCCGATGCATCCAGTGCTTTACTACTCTTTTCTTTTGCCACCGGGTCGGAAGCTGAAGCCACATAATCTCCTCTGGATACGAATATCCATCCATCTGTGCCTTCATACCTTATGCCGTTTGGATATCCGCCGCTCGTGTAGACGGTGATACCATTGGCATATTCCTGTTTTACAAGGAAGTCACCATGTACATTCCATAGTCCTGATTTAGGAAATTCCGCTATGGCTTCCACGCTAATTGGTCCATCCAACTCTGTGTTCATTCCCCAGGCAGCAGAATCGTAATGGTGTTGTCCCCAACCTGTTATCATACCCGCTCCATATTGTTCTAAGCGTAACCAACCAGGTCTGCTATAGTCCCCTTGTGGATGTACGCCAATTTCCGTATAGGGTACTTCCGGGGTAGAACCCAGCCACATGTCGTAATTTAAACCTTTAGGTATTGGCATAGCAGGTGCCTCAGGCCCCGACGGGTCTCCGGGCAGTCCAATTTTCACAGTTTCAATCTGTCCTATACGACCATTCCTTACCAACTCTGCAGCTATTCTAAATTGAGGCATGGAACGCTGTTGTGTACCTACTTGTAAAATTACTCCCGTTTTGTGTACTACCTCTCTCAATTGCTGTCCTTCCCTTAAAGTAAGGGATGTAGGTTTTTGTAAATAAATATCCTTACCCGCTAAAGCAGCTTCCATAGCAGGTTGAGAATGCCAATGATCAGGGGTGCTAATAATTACTGCATCAATATCTTTATTGATAAGAAGTTCCCTGTAATCTGTATATGTTTTGACATCCATGTAATTGGCGTTGCCCGTTTTCTTCTCATAGAAATCGGACACCAATAATTTAGCGTCCTCAACACGCCTTTTATCCACATCACATACGGCTACAAACCTTGTTTGATCATATTTAATGGTATCTGGGATGTCATGCACTCTGGCAATTCTTCCACATCCAATTTGGGCGACATTTATTTTATTACTAGGTGCATTCTTTCCCAATACATGTGCCGGAACTATGGTTGGAAAGGCTGTCAAAGAGGCACCAAGAATACCCGATTTTTTAACAAAGCTTCTTCTTTTCATTTGACTGTTTTATTTTGTATCTATATCTATACTGGTGGGGTGTGCAAAAGCGTTCCAGTGAGCTTCTGCCTCCTCTGGGGACATTTTGCCTTCAAATACTACTAGCCTATACTGCAGACTGTACTTTTTCCCCTTTTCAATAAACCATTCTTCATGCCTAATCGGACAAAATTCAAAAAACATGTCTCCGCGGCCATTGTTTGCGTCCATTGGCCATACCCGCATGGGTTCC
Organism: uncultured Eudoraea sp.; assembly: GCA_964636005.1. Taxonomy (GTDB): domain Bacteria; phylum Bacteroidota; class Bacteroidia; order Flavobacteriales; family Flavobacteriaceae; genus Eudoraea. Next base: position 4,384 of record CAZWPZ010000154.1, on the reverse strand, counting down.
GGATATGATTTATTATCCACATGACTGAGAAAAAGAACTCCATTTACATCTTCGCCATCAGAGGCTTCACCACTTATTATACACCATTTCGCACCAGTTCCATCCGCATCCATTCTTGTTTTTCCTTCGGATGTTAATACTCCACTATTCGTATTATCCCAGCGCTCTGTAAATCGAAATCCCAGGCCACCGCCGTAACGATAGGCATCAAACAGCACCCCGCTCTCTAGAGGAGTCGTAAATTTTGAAGTATAATCGATAATATATCTGTCTTTTGCCTTATTCAACCTCCAAGCCTTAATATCCAAATCCTCAATTAGAGCCAATCGCTTCTCTGCGCTAGCGGTTAAATCGATATGTTCTTGGCGTACCTTAACACCACTAAACAAAGGCCCCTGATAGGTAGACAATAATTCTTTGAAAAGTACAGTACCCTGACCAGATCCCAGGTTCCAAAAATCCACTTCTTTTTCGTCTATCTTTGTTTTTGTCCACGGTCCCCATAGGCCGTAATGATGGTAGTGGTCTGGAGGTTGTATCCTTGTCAGGGTATCTCCAGCCGGACTTAAGAGAGGGTGAACATAACCAGATTTGGCATATAGAGAATCCACACCAAGGGGTGGATATTGCATTGTATATCTATAAGCAAGAAGTGGTATGTCGCCACAGTTCAATAAAAAATCGTTTTCTGTCTTCGCCACCTTCATTAAAGAACTTTCTGGACTATCTGCTCCTTCTTTTATAATAAACTCTGTTTGGGATTTGGTGCCGGCATCTATTCCTGATAGAAACCACTTATTTTCGCCATCAGATTGAAGGGGTACCGCTCCTAAACTGTCTCCATAGTTTTTAAAAAGTCCAAAGTTATTCTCTATTTCACCCTTAAGGATATTGGGCCTTAGTACAGAAAATTGGTCGGTATTGGATACCGTAAATTTGGTTTCATTTCCTTGGCGATCAGCACAAGAAAAAATACCAAATATGCTCAACGTTCCCAGGGTCACTAGAGCTTTATTTAATTTTAGATTGCGGTTGGTTTTAAAAAATGTCAAGAGATTTTGTTAATTAGGAATAATTTTAGGAAATATACATTACTTTGACAAACAATTAAGAAATTAAATATGTAAATCGTGGTTAAACCACATAGATAATACCTTTTTATGAAAAATTTTATCCTAATATGTTTAGGAATTCTAAGCTTCATTTATGCTTCAGGCCAAGATTTGGAATCTTTTGAATTAACGGAGAAGTGGTTGGAAAAAATCACAGAGATTGCGCCAGAAAGACCAACAATTCCTGTTACAAAAAAGAAGCATGTCTTAATTTTCTCATTACATACAGGGTACGAACATTGGAATATTCCACATACAGAGGCAGTATTGAAGATACTGGGGGAAAAGTCTAAAATTTACACCTTTACCCTATCGAAGGATATCGAGGAATTTACAAAACAGAATTTAAAAAAATATGACGCCGTAATTCTCAATAATACTTGTTCTAAAAGGGATCACAGAAATTTATTTTACGACGTTTTTGCAGAAAAGACAAACGGAACGGAAGATGAGCAACTCAAAGAAGCTAAAAAGCTCGAAAACAATCTTATCGATTTCGTGCATTCGGGCAAGGGCTTAATGATTATGCATGGCGGTATCGTAATGCAGAATAAATCGAAAGATTTTGGTCAAATGGTAGGGGGAAGTTTCGACTATCACCCCAAACAACAACTCATTAACGTAAAACTTGCAGATCCGGAACACCCTTTGGTTGCGGCATTTAAGAATCAAGGATTTAGTCATGTTGATGAACCGTATTTCTTTAAAGACGCCTATTTTGCCTATGATTTTAAACCCTTACTGTATATGGATCCCAACGAATTATCCGATTTACGTGAAAGTCCTACTGAAACCAGAAGATATGTTGCGTGGGCAAAGGATTATGGAAAGGGTAGAATTTTTTATTCCTCTCCATCGCACAATCCACAAAGTTTTGAAAACCCTGATCTTTTACAATTTCTTTTAGACGGTATGCAATTTGTTACTGGCGACTTAAAGTGTGACGTTAGTCCGCTAGGAGATTAGATAGGTTGTTTCTTATCTGACAACGTCTAAGTAAATAAAAAGCCAATGACTAATGGCTCCAGCCAAAACAAACAAATGCCAGATAAAGTGATTATACGGTATACTCCTTAAAGCGTAAAAAACAATACCCAGGGTATAGAATCCTCCTCCCAGAGCCAATAATAGCTGACCTTGCAGAGAAGTACTTAAAATCAGATTTTCTATATCGAATACGATTAACCATCCCATAAACAAATACAAGAGAAGGGAAAGAACTTCGAACCTACCCGTAAAAAACACTTTTAGGAATGCCCCTATAGCCGCTATACTCCAGACACAATAAAACAGGACCCATCCATTTCCTTTTTCTAAAGAAATGAGCGCCACTGGTGTGTAGGTTCCTGCGATTAGACAGAAAATACTAATGTGATCAACAATCCTTAACCGTTTTTTTAAACTAGGATTGTTTACATAATGGTACACCGTAGAGGCGGTAAATAAAATAATTATGGATAAGCTATAAACGACGATTGCGAATGAAGCATAATCTGTTATTCGGGCATTTGCTTGTTTAAGATAAAAGAAACCTAAAAATCCTAAGACAATTCCAATCCCATGAGAAAAAACATTTAGCTTCTCTTCCTTATGGTATTGGGATTCCATTATTTGTAGCGTTTGCCCTTTTTGAGAACCATGTCTACATCCTTGAGAAGACTAATGTGACGAAGAACATCTCCATTTACTGCAATAATATCAGCATACTTACCAGGTGTAATAGTACCCACTTCGTCTGCCACACCCATCCATAAGGCAGGCCAGTAGGTGGCAGCCCGGATAGCGTACATCGGGTCTATTCCGAATTCGTTTACCCAAACATCCAATTCATTCCAGGTAGACTGGCTGTGAAATTTCATTGGAATACCGCTATCGGTCCCTACCAATAATACAACTCCAGCGTCTATTAATTGTTGAATTTTGGTCTGTAATGTAGGCTTCCTACTCGGAGTTAACTGGAAATAAGGAAGTCTGTCTGGATGTTGAATACTTCCCTTTATATCCGCGATAATACTATCTGGTAATCCTAAGTGCCAGGAATCGTTGTCTAACATTTCAGGGTTATCGCGGACGTACTCGTAATTGTATAATCCTTCAACGGTAGGACACCAAAACAAAGGTCCTTTGTTCATTTGTGCCGTTCGTTCCTCAATCATTTTAATAACATCCTCAGGATATCTGGGCGCCGATGAAAGTCCGGTATGTTCAAAGCAGTCTACATCCACAAGAAGGCCTCTTCGTATCTCTTCCGGTCTATGTCCGTGTGCAACCACCTTCAGTTTGTTTTTATGTGCTTCGTCTACTATTGCTTGTAACTCCTCCATACTCATTTGATCCTGATCGATGAGTTTTATAACATCCACACCAGCTTTTGCTAACTTCTTTACTTTTTTACGTCCATCTTCAGGGCTGTCGACACCCCATCTAAAAGCTTCTGTGCCGGGATAGGGCTTATGTTGTATAAATGGACCAGAAACATATAGTGTGGCTCCAGGAATATCCCCATTGTTGATAGCATCTCTTACCGCAATACTCGCCTCTAAAGGTGCTCCCAGATCTCTGGCGCTAGTAACCCCTGCCATTAATAATTGATGTGCGCTAGAAGGCATTATCACGTCCTTCAATATTGGAAGGTAGGTTTTATCCCAGTAAGCGTAGTCTGAGTGACCATTAATCATGGTATGCACATGCATATCCCAGAGTCCGGGAAGTACTGTCATTCCTTCCGTTGAGATTATTTCGGCATTAGCAGGAATAGCTATGCTTCCGACAGTTCCAATTTCTTGTATTCGTTCTCCTTCAATGAGTATAACACTATTACGGATGGGGTCGGAACCAAATCCATCAATTAGTGTTCCACCGACCAAGGCTTTTATTTGATTGTCCTGACCGTTTACAAGAGTAGAAAATAATAGTAGTAAACAACTGGCTAGAAAAGAAAATAGATTTTTCACTTTACATTTTTTTTAAAGATAAAAAATGAAAATGGAATATATCCGAAATAGTATAAAAGCCTTTGAATATCTATTTCTTTTTGAATGGAATCAATTCAATTAGACTTCGCTGGATTGTTGCGGACGGGGTACGACTGATGTCATAAAAGTAGTATTCTCATCCTTTCTTGTAGTAGATATAAAAAAAAAGCACCTATCGTTAGATAAGTGCTTTTCAAAGAAGGCGGCGGCCTACTCTCCCACCAGTTACGGCAGTACCATCGGCGCAGACGGGCTTAACTTCCCTGTTCGGTATGGAAAGGGGTGGGCCCCGTCGCC
>CAZWPZ010000153.1:0-2855 GCA_964636005.1 uncultured Eudoraea sp. | reverse complement strand
TATTCGTGAAGGTGGTAGAACTGTTGGAGCCGGTCAGGTTACTAAAATTCTAGATTAATATCTATAAAATTGATTACTCTAAGGGTGTCCTACTTCTGTAGGATACCTTTCAGTGTAATTATAAACGGGTGTAGCTCAGTTGGTAGAGCACTGGTCTCCAAAACCAGGTGTCGGGAGTTCGAGCCTCTCCTCCCGTGCGAAAACAAAGAATCCCCAAGACCTAATTTACTGTTTTAGTTGGCTACGGTTTACTGAAATTTAGAAGAAGGAAATAAAGAATATAAAGTAAGTTGCACATGTTAACCTATATAAAGGAATCTATCGAGGAGTTAAAGAATAATGTTACGTTGCCAACAAGAGCAGAATCATCTAATCTAATGGTAATTGTGGCGGTATTTTCTATTCTGTTTGCTTTAGCTACTTGGGGTGTGGATACCGTATTTAGTAAGTTTATTCAATTCTACTTTAATGCTCTAATCAATTAAAAATAGGTCTATGTCTGAAGTATTAGAAAAGAAATGGTATGTGGTAAGAGCAGTAAGTGGCCAGGAGAATAAAATCAGGGGCTACATTGAAAGCGAGGTAGAACGACATGGATTTTCGGATTACTTGGAAGAGGTTTTGGTACCTACAGAAAAAGTAGTTCAGATTAGAAATGGAAAAAAAATAAATAAAGAACGGGTGTATTTCCCGGGTTATATCATGGTCAAGGCAAACCTTGGTGGTGAGATGATTCATATCATACGATCGATAACAAACGTCATTGGATTTTTAGGAGAGACCAAAGGCGGAGATCCTGTGCCGCTAAGAAAGTCTGAGGTAAACAGAATGTTAGGTAAGGTAGATGAGCTAGCTGTGAATACCGATAGTATAGCTATACCTTTCATTCTTGGGGAGACTGTAAAGGTTATTGATGGACCGTTCAATGGTTTTAATGGAACGGTTGAAAAGATAAATGAAGAAAAGAGAAAGCTAGAGGTGATGGTGAAGATATTTGGCAGAAAGACACCTTTAGAACTCAGCTATATGCAGGTAGAGAAAGTTTAATTTTATTGTTACGTATATATAAAAGTTGTGTTGCTTCCAATAATAGACACACTTTGAAATTTTAATTTAAAACAATGGCAAAAGAAGTAGGTAAAGTAGTTAAACTACAAGTTAGGGGAGGTGTAGCGAATCCGTCGCCACCGGTTGGACCCGCTTTAGGTGCTGCCGGCGTTAACATAATGGAGTTTTGTAAGCAGTTTAATGCGAGAACACAAGACAAGCAAGGTAAAATCTTGCCCGTGGTTATCACCGTTTATAAAGACAAGTCATTTGACTTTATAGTAAAGACACCACCAGCGGCTGTGCAACTTTTGGAAGCGGCAAAGATTAAAAAAGGATCTGGCGAACCTAACCGAGTAAAATCAGGAAACGTATCCTGGGATCAGGTAAGAACCATAGCAGAAGATAAAATGGTTGACCTCAATGCATTTACTGTAGAATCGGCAATGTCGATGGTTGCAGGAACAGCACGATCTATGGGTTTAAAAGTTTCAGGGAAAAGACCTTTCTAAAATCTTAAAGCACTTTTAACATGGGAAAATTAACAAAAAAGCAAAAAGAAGCTCAGGCTAAAATAGAGAAAGACAGACTTTACTCTATAGAAGAAGCTTCAGCGCTGGTAAAAGAAATTACCAATACCAAGTTCGATGCTAGTATAGACCTTGCAGTAAGATTGGGGGTTGACCCACGTAAAGCTAATCAAATGGTTAGAGGCGTGGTAACACTACCTCATGGAACTGGAAAGGATGTTAAGGTTTTAGCTTTGGTAACTCCAGATAAAGAGGAAGAAGCAAAAGAAGCGGGTGCCGATTACGTGGGGTTAGATGAGTATTTGGATAAGATAAAAGGCGGTTGGACCGATGTTGATGTCATAATCACCATGCCAAGCGCAATGGGTAAATTAGGTCCACTTGGTAGAGTCTTAGGTCCAAGAGGTCTGATGCCAAATCCAAAGACCGGAACTGTAACTATGGATGTTGCTAAAGCAGTAACAGAGGTAAAAGCAGGTAAGATAGATTTTAAAGTAGATAAGGCAGGTATTGTACATGCCGCCATAGGTAAGGCTTCCTTTTCAGCAGATAAAATAGCTGGGAATGCAAAGGAACTTATCGATACTTTGAATAAGTTAAAGCCCGCAGCGGCAAAAGGAATCTATATGAGAAGTATCTACATGTCTAGTACAATGAGTCCTAGCTTGCAATTAGATCCTAAAGCTGTTTAACTGATAACGTTTTATAATCATGACAAGACAAGAAAAAGCAACCGTTATAGAAGATTTAACTTCTCAGTTAGCTGATAGTTCAACAATCTATTTGGCAGATATCTCGGGCTTAGATGCAATTAGTACATCGGCGTTAAGAAGAGCTTGTTTTAAGGCAGACATTAGATTGTCTGTTGTAAAAAACACCCTTCTTGCGAAGGCGATGGAGGCCTCTGAAAAAGAGTTTGGTGACCTTCCTGAAACATTAAAAGGGAATACTTCGCTGATGTTTTCAGAAACTGGGAATGCCCCAGCAAAACTGATTAAAAATTTCCGTAAAAAATCGAAGAAGCCTCTTTTAAAAGGAGCTTTTGTAGAGGAAGCGGTATATATCGGGGATGAGAATTTAGATACCTTGGTTAACATCAAGTCTAAAGAGGAAATGATAGGCGAAATTATTGGTCTATTACAATCACCTGCTAAGAATGTTATTTCTGGACTGAAGTCGGGAGGTGGCAAATTGGCTGGTATCTTAAAGACTTTATCCGAAAAATAAGTAGTACGCACTAAAAACAATTATAATTTAAGAATTTTATTAAACGATAGA
>CAZWPZ010000152.1:0-13460 GCA_964636005.1 uncultured Eudoraea sp. | reverse complement strand
CAGACTTGTTCATGCTTCTAAACTATTGGCCGAAAGACCAGTAAGTATTACGGAAATATGCTTTGAAAGTGGCTTTAACAATTTTTCGCACTTCAATAAATCATTTAAAGCCTTTACTGGTCAGAATCCTTCTGAGTATAGGAACAGCTTAAAAAAGGTAATGAAGTAATGAATGATGAACCTGAAAAAATTATTCTCCCGCTAAAAGAGGCTGAAATCTTTTATTACCCAAGGTTTTTTTCTCTAGAAACAGCAAATTCCTATTTCGACATTTTAAAATCAACCATTGCTTGGCGGCAAGAAGAGGTAAAAGTTTTTGGAAAGGTATATCCCCAACCAAGGCTAACCGCTCTTTACGCAAACAATAAAAAAGAATACACCTATTCTGGATTAACACTGAAGCCCGAAACCTTTACGGACACTTTACAGGAAATAAAAGCAAAAGTAGAACAGCTGTATAAGCATACCTTTACAAGCTGCCTTCTAAATCTTTACAGAAGTGGTAGCGATAGTAATGGATGGCATGCAGATGATGAAAAGGAACTTGGAAAGAATCCAGTTATTGCATCCATTTCATTAGGACAGGAAAGAATGTTTCATTTGAGGCATAAAAAGTCTAAAGAATGGAAACACAAATTACTGTTAGAAAATGGAAGTCTTCTTATTATGGCGGGAGCTACGCAGCATCATTGGCAACATCAACTGCCTAAAACACGTAAGACTATTGGGGAGCGGATAAATCTAACCTATCGATTTATTCCATAAAAAAATTGGCTTAAAGCCAATTTTTTTATACCTATTTTATCTTTTTATAGCCCACTATCTTTAGCATTCAGGTAAAAACACTAATTTCCTCGCGGACTAATTATTACGAATAACACAGAAGCAAGACATTGCGTATAAATGTTCGACAAATCCCCCATTTTTTAGGTGAACTTGGCCCTATTCGTATAATTCATTTAATACTTTTGCCAGTCTTACACCTCCCTTAATCAACTGATTCTCCAATACTTCCCAATATTTATAACCATATTTATAACCAAGTTTTTCGCCTATCTCCACTGAATCGTATACTTCATTGGCTATATCCTGGGATTCTTCTACCCAGTCCAACAAGGTGCCTTCTTGAAGAAAAGCGACTTTTTCCCTGTCGACAACCATAAGTTTTTTTGCCAATTCTGAATAGCTCATCCCATAGTCATCAATCATATTAGAGTCCCACAGCTTATGCAAATTAGTTGCTCTTCCGAACCATCGCAATGGAATGTCATTTCCTCCTCTGTCCTCTAACCTCCCAACATGTAGGGGCTGATGTAAATCTCCTATTAAATGAATAAGCATTTTTAAATAAAACTCTTTTTGCTCTATGGTGGAAGTTGAACTTTCTAGAACTTGTTTACATTTTCTAATACCCACAATAAGATCTCCTTTATCGCTTGGTGTTACTTCGGAATAGTCTTTATCGGAAGGATAATTGACATAATGCCAAGGGGAGAACTTTCCATAGGAATTATCTGTCTTAATAAAATCTGCATAATTGGATACAGCCGCTAAACTCTGACCACCAAGAATTTTATTGAGTTCTTTTTTTGCTTTCTTTGACAAATAATTCTCAGCAACTTCACCTATTACCCTATGTCCAGTCTTAGACCATATGGGCATAGTAATAGGACTCACATAAGAAGAAACAAAAAAGAATAGCACAAAAAATCGCATAATCAAAAATAAAGAAATAGCCTTGACAGAGTAAATCTTAAGCTGGAATTTTAACTTTAAGTTAAACGCTGCCAATGGCCTAGAGCATGTTTCAGCTAATTTGCGTCACTTTTTCTGTCTTTAGGTTAAATTTTGGGATATTCTTAACGTAATAAAACTATAAATTTGCGCTTTCCCACTAATTCAATTTTAATGATTCGAAAGCTCGCTTTGTTCATATTGGTGTTCTCCCCTATTTTCTTTTATGCTCAAAGTACCCCCAATTCTACCGATTTAAGAACACCAAAGAATAAATCCTTTACTGTAAAACTTACGAATCAAAAAATTATTCCAGATGGAATTCTGGATGAAGCTATTTGGGAGACTGCGGAAAGTGCTAAAGATTTCTGGGAATACTTTCCCTTAGACTCGATCCAAGCAAGGGAACAGACCGATATAAAAATGGTATACGACAATAAGTATTTGTATATCGGAATTAAGGTGCAAACTGCAGGCAGGTCCTATGCTATACAATCCTTAAAAAGAGATTTCAGGGCTGGTAATAGCGATAATATCACCTTATTATTTGACACTTTTAATGATGGAAACAACGCTTTTCTATTTGGCATCAACCCTTATGGTGTAAGAAGAGAAGGTCTGGTTTCTGGTGGTGGGTTAGACCTGAGAGGGTTTACCATATCATGGGACGTTAAATGGAAAGGAGATTCAAAGATATATGCAGACTATTATACTGCAGAACTTGCGATACCCCTTACCTCTTTCAAGTTTAAGGAAGGAGAGAAAAAATGGCGATTTAATAGCTATAGGTTTGACACACAATCCAATGAAACCAGTACCTGGATGAATATTCCCCAAAACCAGAATATTTATGGTCTTACGTTTATGGGTGATATGATATTTGAAAAACCATTAGGAAAATCGAGAACTCCCATTGCTCTTATTCCTTATGTAAATGGTATTGTCCAACAAGACTATGAGAATGACGAAAATCTGAATAAGGTTACTGTTGGTGGGGATGCAAAAGTATCTATAGGGAATAGTATGAATCTTGATATAACGGTTAATCCTGATTTTTCTCAGGTTGAAGTAGATGACCAGGTCACCAACCTCACAAGGTTCGAAATATCACTTCCTGAGAAAAGGCAATTTTTTATTGATAATAACGACCTTTTTGGAAGTTTTGGGGATGCCAGAGATGCCAATCCCTTCTTTTCGCGGCGTATTGGAATTGCGACGGACACCGCAGGTAATACCATCGAAAATAGAATAATAGGAGGGGTCAGACTCAGTGGAAAACTAACCAGAGACTTCCGACTTGGTTTCTTGAATATACAGACGGCAGCGGATGAGCCTAACGAAATTCCCTCGAATAATAATATGATGCTGGCATTACAACACAAGGTTTTTGCCAGATCGAATATTGGATTGTTTTTTATAAACCGACAAGCTTTAAGAGGCTACGACTTTTTACCTCCTGAAGAGGAGTATAATCGTGTGTTAGGATTAGACTATAACCTCATTTCTACGAATAACATATGGAGTGGGAAATACTTCTTTCAAAAATCCTTTAACCCCGGTGTGAATGGGAAAGACATGGCTACGGGAACACGTCTTGAATACAACACACGTTACTGGCAATTCTTTAACAAAATCGTATACATAGGTGAAAATTTTGATTCTGATTTAGGTTTTGTAAGACGAAAGGATATTTTCAAAACTTTTTTGAATGCAGAACGCGTTTTCTGGCCGAATCGTGGACGGATTCAAAACCACAGCATTTCATTTTTACCAATCTATATTTGGAGCCCTAGTTTAGATTTTCAAAATACAGATTTTGAATACAGAGCGCAATGGGAGGCAAGATTTACCGACCAATCTGCGGTAAGCGCACAGTTTTCAAATAAGTATACCTTTTTATTAGAAGATTTTGATCCTACTAATACAGATGGCGCCATTCCACTTCCCGGAAATCAGGGGTATCACTATAACAGTTTGGAATTTGAATATCGTTCGGATAGACGTAAAATATTTGCATATTCTGTAGAACCAAGTTTCGGTCGATTTTTCAATGGTAACAGATTAACGGTCCAAGGAGGAATGACCCTTCGATTTCAACCAAAAGTTTTCCTGTCCATGCTACTCCGTTATGACAAGATTGAACTTCCAGACCCCTATCCAAGTGCCGACATTTGGTTAATAAGCCCAAAAGTAGAGGTAACTTTTAGCAAGTCTATTTTTTGGTCTACTTTAATCCAGTACAGTGACCAAAGAGATAATCTGGGAATCAACTCAAGACTTCAATGGCGTTTTGCACCTCTTTCCGATCTTTTTCTTGTATATAACGACAATTATTTTGTGGATGGTTTTGCTCCGAAGAACCGATCTATTAATCTAAAAATAACGTATTGGTTAAATATTTGATGTTTTAATATAAGAATCAGGCTTTTAAGAAATCCTTATATTTGAGAACTTCAGGACCAAATACTATTTTTATGAACCAACTACCGCTTACCGATGATACCGTTATTTTTGGACTTCTTTGTTTATGTCTTGGATTCGTTTTTTACACCTCATCGATAAAGACTGGTTTCTGGAAAAAATTCTATACCGTCGTTCCCACCTTATTAATGTGTTATATGTTGCCTGCTGTCTTATCCAGTACAGGACTTATTGCAGAAGAAACATCTAATTTGTATTTCATAGCGAGTAGGTACTTGCTTCCCGCGGCCTTGGTATTGATGACATTAAGTATCGATTTGAAGGCAATAGCAAACTTAGGTTCCAAAGCCTTGATTATGTTTTTAACGGGTACAGCAGGGATAATTATTGGGGGTCCACTAGCAATTTTAGTGGTATCCATTTTTTCTCCGGAAACAGTTGGTGGAAACGACCTTGATGCTGTCTGGAGAGGACTTTCAACCATAGCAGGGAGTTGGATAGGAGGAGGAGCGAACCAGGCTGCCATGTTGGAAGTCTTTCAATACAATCCAAAAAAGTTTGGCGACATGGTGCTAATCGACATAGTGGTAGCCAACATTTGGATGGCCATAATTTTATTGGGTATTGGCAAAACCAATAAAATTGATAAATGGCTTAAAGCAGACAATTCCTCCATAGAAACCCTAAAGACAAAAGTGTCCGAGTACACCGCAAAAATTACAAGAGTTACCACCCTTTACGACTATATAATAATGCTGAGCTTAGCCTTTACCGCCGTAGGGATAGCACATCTGGCAGGTTATCACTTTTCAGAATTTCTACAAAATAATTTTGAAGTGATTCGCAATAAAGAAAAAGCACTGTCCTCGCTAGGTTCTAAATTTCTATGGATGGTTGTATTTTCTACTGCCGTTGGTATAGCACTTTCTTTTACAAAGGCAAAGAACTATGAAGGTGCCGGTGCCAGCAAAATTGGTGGTATGTTTATCTATATCCTGGTAGCAACCATTGGCATGAAAATGGATTTAAGCAGTTTCTTGGACAAACCTGGATTAATTGCTGTAGGTCTGATTTGGATATCTTTTCATGCCATTCTTTTAATTCTTGTCGCGAAATTAATTAAAGCTCCTTACTTCTTTCTGGCGGTTGGTAGCCAAGCCAATGTTGGAGGAGCAGCTTCTGCTCCGGTAGTCGCAGCCGAGTTTCATCCATCTCTTACATCTGTAGGTATCTTACTTGCTGTCCTAGGCTATGTAGTTGGAACAGCCGGTGCTTATTTATGTGCTTTATTAATGGAATTAGCTTCAAAAGTTTAGAATTATAATAAACTTTGTAGATATTTGCCGGATTAATTTAAAGTAGATGAAAAGAATAATTCTCACCCTTTTAATTGGCATCCTTGTTTTGTCTTGTGCAAAGAAAGAAACAGATCGTACAATGACTGTCACAGGGCAGGTGAAAGGTCTTAAAAAAGGTAAAATTTATCTGCAACACATTCCTGATACTGTTTTGGTAGTAGTTGACTCATTAGAAGTAGACGGAGACGGTCATTTTGAATTTAGTACCGAACTTGAAAGTCCAGAAATATTTTATCTCTATCTGGATAAAAACGATTTCAACGATGTCAATGACAGAATTACTTTCTTTGGAGAACCCGGTACAATAACAGTCAACACCATATGGAATGCTTTTGATACAAAGGCCAAAATTGAGGGCTCAGAAAGTCACAAAAAATTAGAAGAATATCGAGCAATAATGTCCAGGTTTAACAAGGCCAATCTGGAAATTCTTCAAGCAGCATATGATCCTGAAAACAACAAGGATTCTTTGGTTATGGATTCTATCCAAAAAGCAAGCGACAAAAATATCAGAAGGGGATATGTCTTTGCGTTAAATTTTGCTCTCAACAATAAGGATTCCCATATTGCCCCTTACATTGCTGCTAAGGAAGTACAAGATGCCAATAAAGTATTTTTAGACTCTATATACAATTCCCTGACACCTCCCATATCCAATGGGAAATATGGCAAGGAACTCAAGGAATTACTGGCAAAGTAATTTTATCTCCTAAGTCTAGGACAAAGCATTCAAGCGATCAACAAGGCCTTTTGCTTTTTCCTCTAGCTGCTTTTTTACGCCATTCATTTGGGCTTTTTTATCTTCTACACCCTTTTGATTAACCTTGGATATTAGTTCGTCAAATGTAGCAATAGCGTCATCGATAATCGCTGTTCCATCCTTGGAGCCTTGCTTATTTAAAGATGCCTCTACTATATAAACCGCTTCTATTATATCACCCAGAACATAGTTTATATCTTTTTTTAAGTCTCTAATACTTGCCATTTTTATTAATTTTTAAGTTAAGATAAGCTTTTCATACAGTTATTTCCAGAAGTTCAAGTCCTTTTGTCCATATTTCCGCCTTATTGGAATTAGCCGACAATAGAACAGTCTCTCCTTTTTTAATCGTAGCTTTTCCGTATTCGTTCGCTATAATCCCTTCGCCATTTACACACATATAAATAGTAAAGCAATCTCTGCTTTCAAGGTTAATATGATAATTAGTATCCAATGGCAAAAAGTTTGTGGTGAAATAGGGACTTTTAACCATTAGGTTCTCTTTGTTTATTGTTTTATCGTAGTTAAGCTTGAAATCATTTTTCTTTTTATAGTCTAACGCTTTTAAGGCGAGTTCTGTATGTAGTTCCCTTAAATTTCCATCTGCATCGCGCCTATTATAATCATATACCCTGTAGGTAACATCGGAGGTTTGTTGAATTTCAGCTAAAAGAATTCCTTTTCCTATCGCGTGAATTTTACCTGCATTTATAAAGTAGCTATCTCCTTTGTCTACAGTCTCAAAATGTAGCAAATCCATAAGTCCATCCTTTTCAAGACTCGCTTTATAGCGTTCCTCTGTAACATCTTCCTTAAAACCAATAATTAAGTTGGATCCCTTGTCCGCATCCATTATATACCACATCTCTGTTTTGCCTAAGGAATTATGGCGTTTTTTTGCCAAGGTATCGTTTGGGTGTAATTGTATCGATAAATCCTTTGTCGCATCAATGAACTTAATAAGAATTGGAAATTCCTTACCAAAATTACTCAAAACACTTTCTCCCAATAGTTGTCTTGGAAAGCGGTCTATTAGATCGGAGAGTGAAGAACCCTTATATACGCCATTAGAAACAACAGAAACATTATTTTTAACACCCGATAGTTCCCAACTTTCTCCTACTATACCATCCTTTCCTTTTTTTCCCAAAACGGAAGCCAACTTGGTTCCCCCCCAAATTCTGTGCATAAGGATAGGTTCAAACTTTAATGGATAAATATTCATTTTGAAGTGTCTTACATGGGGTTTGAGGAAAGTATAAAAGTTAGAGATTTTTACATCTATACTCTTCTTTTTTTTAAGGGCGATTAGTCTATCCGGGAAAAGTTACAAAATTGCGAGGTGTCTCGTAGAGTACTATTTCAAGATCTTTATCCTCAGAAATATGAGGTCTCAAATAATTATAAATTACAACTGCAATATTTTCAGCAGTTGGGTTAAGATCTTTAAATGCTTCTACTTCTAAATTTAAATTTTTATGATCCAATGTTTCTTCAACATGTGTGCGTATCAAATCCTTTAGTTCTTTCATATCTACCACAAATCCGGTTTCCGGATCAATGGCTCCTGATACATTTACTATTAGCTCGTAATTGTGACCATGAAAATGTGGATTATTACATTTTCCAAATACTTTAGAGTTCTTTTCATCTTCCCAATCCGGTCGATAAAGCCGGTGGGCCGCGTTAAAATGTGCGCGTCTACTTACTTTTACTTTCATTTGTTATCTTATTTGTAACTAGGTGATCATAGAACTTTTCGAATATGATTTTAAACCACACTGTATAGTTATCAGGATTCTTCTCAATATCCACCTTAATACGTTCTGGCAACATCCATTTCCACTCCGATACTTCGTCTTCGTTTATATGTGGTTCGCCTTCATAAGTACCTATCATAACGTGGTCGAGTTCGTGTTCGGTCAGCCCATTGTCAAAAGGTGCCTTATAGATAAACCAGAAAAGCTCTTTTAATTCTGCAGAGAATCCCATTTCTTCTTGAAGTCTTCTTTTCCCTGCTTCAATACTTGTTTCTCCTTTTCTCTGATGACTGCAACAGGTATTGGTCCATAATTCAGGGGAATGATATTTATGAGATGCTCTCTTTTGCAACATGGTTTCCCCCTTAGAATTCATGATGAAAACAGAAAATGCTCTATGTAAAACGGCCTTTTCATGCGCTTCCATCTTAGGCATAGTCCCTAGTTCTTCATCTTGTTCATTTACAAGCACAACTTGCTCTTCTATTTTACTATCCATTTTGTAAAAATACCATCTTTAAATAATAAAGTGGTTAGGAATACAAAAAATTGAATATAATTTAACTCTGTGCTTTTAAAAGACTAGAAGAAACGTGGTGACTTCATCTTGGTTTTTGTTTTGATAAAGTCGTAGCGCAATATCACTTCAAAGGAACCATCATTAAAAATGGCCTGACCCAGTTCCGTGATTTCACGGTCGTACGCAAGTCCAATCAAAAATGCGGGGCTAATCTGGAATCCAGCCATACCACTAAAGGCGGCATCCCATCTATAGGCAGCTCCAAGAATAAGTTTATCGTTGTACATGAAGTTGGCCGATAAATCGAGTTGTAAAGGAGTACCTTGTGTTGCTTTAACAAGCATTGCTGGTTTAAATCTCCAAAAGGCACTTAGGTCAAATACATACCCCGTTATAAAGTAGAAGTTCATTTGCTCCTTTGCCGTAGAGAGAGATGATTCATCAAAATGTGAAGTTTCGAGAATTCTAGGAACAGATATTCCTGCGTAGAATCGATCGGTATGATAGTAAACTCCACCTCCTATATTTGGAGAAAATCTATTGGTAATATCATCTTGTAGTGTTGGGTCCGGGCCACCAGGGTTTCCTATATCCTGATTCAATTCTGAAAAACGTATATCCAATAACTGGGCACTAGCTTTTAACCCAAAACTCAATTTTGCTTCTTTGGCCAATTTTATAGTGTAAGAGAGGTCTAAATCAAAATTGGTTTCAGATGTCGGACCAATTTGATCATTTACAATAGAAAACCCTAGTCCCATGCCTTGGTAACCAATTGGTGAATGAATATTTAAAGTTTGGGTCTTTGGAGCACCATCCAAACCAACCCATTGCGATCGGTATAGTGCTGCTATACTCAAATTTCCCCTTGAACCAGCATAAGCCGGATTAACACTCACTGTATTGTACATATACTGTGTATATTGGGCATCTTGCTGACCATAAATACAGTCGGCGTATAGAACGGTCACCAAAAGAAACAAAGCTAGTATGTTCTTCTTAAGATGTATTTCTATTGATTTTTCTCGCATTCTTTTATCTATTAATATAGAGGTATCCTGATAGTGACTTCATCACCCCATTTTCATTTTCATAATCCAATATGTAGAAGTAGGTACCAGCTGGAAGCATGTTATCCTGATCAACGGTTACACGTCCCTGAGAAGTCCCATCAAAAACATTCCCAGCAGTATCATAGGCGTTAGTGGCAAATACCTGTACTCCCCATCTATTGTAAATTCTAATCGTATTATTCGGGAAATTCTCTAGTCCATCAATGGTAAGTACATCATGAATCCCATCACCATTTGGTGTTACTACATTAAATATTTCAATGTCGTCTTCACTAAAATTAGGTTCTAAATAGTCCGGAATACCATCCGTATCTATATCATCATTCGCATAATTACCATCTTTATTTACGTCCTCATCCACAGATGGAATTAAATCATTGTCATCATCGGTGTCCCTATAGTTCACTTCTAAATCTCCATCTGTATCTGGCAAGTCGTTTTGAGGATCATCAATTTCATCATTGACATCTATGTCTATTGTAAGTGCACCTTCAAAACCATCATCTAAACCGTCATTATCCTTATCGGAACCAATTAATACAAAGTCTGCAATACCATCTGTATTAAAGTCGTGTGCCTCTATATTATCCGGAACACCATCGTTATCCGAATCGGAGTCTACATAATCCGGCAAGCCATCTCCGTCCGTATCGACAGGAACAATTCCCAGACCTCCTCCATTTTCATAGGCATCGTCGAGGCCATTAGCATCTGTATCTTGATTCAATGGGGGTACATAGCCAGCCGTAGTTTGGGCTTCCACATTATCCGGGATCCCGTCATCATCACTATCAATGTCTAGGTAATCCGGTATTCCATCAGAATCTGTGTCGGTCGGATCAGTCAAAGGATCGTTATCCCCATCGCTATTTAAATCTTCGAAACTGTCAACTATACCGTCATTGTCCGTGTCAAGATTAACTACAACAGGATTTACCAGAATGGATACCGTTGCCGTACTACAATTTGATGCCGTATCGCACAACGTATAGGTGAAGCCGTCTGTCCCGATAAACCCTGCGTTTGGCGTATACAACATGGTGTCATCTAAAATATCTGTTGCAGTACCATTGTCATTTAATACTACCGTTCCATTGGAAGGATTTGTAAAGGTGATGGTCACATCAGATTGTAAATCGTTGTCATTTGCCAACATCATTATATCTAGTGGGATATCTACAGTAGTAGCAACATTGTCCTCTATTGCATCTAAAATTGGCAGAACAGTTATATCGACGGTTGCTGTACTACAGTCCCCCCTATCATTACAAACGGTATAGTCAAATGAATCATTTCCGTTGTAGTCTGCGTCTGGTATGTAAGTGACTATGTCGTCTGTGGGATCATTTGCAGTTCCATTATTATCTATCGATACGCTTCCGTTGGCAGGATCTGTAGTCGTAAGACTACCGATAAGAGGCAAGTCGGAGTCATTATCATAAATAGGCACTACAATAGATGTATCCTCATCCAGTGTTATTAAGTCATCTACCAAGGTAGCCGCTTGTTGCAGACAAACTACCGTAAACCCGGGCAGTTCGCTAGAATGTCCGGCTTTATTGACTGTCGCAACATATCTTATAACGGAGGTAGTAGCCGTAACAACGGGTCGCAATGGGTCTCCGGTTACCGCCGGACTCCAACTAACCGCAGAACTGCCTGTTACACTTGCCGAAATATCAAGCGTAACCTGATTCTCTGGAGAAGTACAATCCGTTAAGACAAAATATCCTGTCGCGTTTGAGCCACAAAGTGTTCCATCATAAGTTGCAAAGTATACTCCGGGAACACTAGTTTCATAGAAGAAATCTGTAGCCAAAACTGTTGATGGACTACTCGCTTCATACCACCTATAATTATTTTCGCCATTACCAGTAGGTGCTTGTAAAAGAAATTGGGCATTAACGAAGGTTATGCCAAATATTGTCCAAACAATACTGAATAATAAGAGTTTATATTTATAGATCAACTTCAATTTCTTCTGATTGTATTTAAGCTTATAACTATCTAACTACAAAAACTACATTGATTAAAGAATTGTAGTCTGCGGGTTGACCAATTATATCATAGGTCATAACCCCGGTGGCACTAATAGTCACATTTGCAAAAACAGCTGGGTCGTAGTAAGTGACATAGTAATACAATTCATTAGCAGCATAGGTTGGTACAGCTGCAGGAGCTCCTGTACTGGCTGCTGAAGAAGCCAAAGTCATTCCATATTGGTCTACGTATTGCTGATATAGATTTTCTGTAAATCCAGTTCCATTAGTAGAAGCATTTATCGCAATAGATGGTGGGTAAAAAATACGGGCTGCCTTGGATGTAATTGGTGCGATAGCCTGAATTACTTCTTCCACGGTAGTTTCATTTGTAGGTGAGCCTACCCCTCCTTCATCCACGTCCATGGGTGTTCTTAGATTCACTTCATCGTCAAATTGATCATCTGTACCTAAATCTGCCAAGGCTACCGAAAGCGTTCCATCGCTGTCCGTTAGTTCCAAATTAGCTCCGTTTACTGCAAAAGCGGTATTCACCTCGTTGCTGGCATCGGCATCGGCATCGTCTACGTTGATGTTAAGCGTGTTGCCATCTTCTATCTGGATGTTACCTGCTGCACCACTGGTAGAGAGGGTCTGGTCGTCTGTACCTAAATCACCTAAAGCAACAGAAAGTGTTCCTGCACTATCGGTTATTTCTAAGTCGGACCCGTTCACTGCAAAAGCGGTATTTACCTCGTTACTGGCATCCGCATCCGCATCGTCTACATTGATGTTCAATGTATTTCCATCTTCGATCTGGATATTACCGGCTGCTCCGCTGGTAGATAATGTCTGGTCGTCTGTTCCTAAATCGCCTAAGGCAACAGAAAGTGTACCTGCACTATCGGTTATTTCTAAGTCGGACCCGTTTACTGCAAAAGCGGTATTTACCTCATTGCTGGCATCCGCATCCGCATCGTCTACATTGATGTTGAGGGTGTTGCCATCTTCAATCTGGATGTTACCGGCTGCACCACTGGTAGATAAGGTCTGGTCGTCTGTACTCACTCCGCTAATATCTACTACCTGGTTTCCTCCACCATCGGTAATGGTTAAATCCGTACCATCAAAACTGATTCCTGTGTTGTATTCGTTAGTAGCATCCGCATCGGCATCGTCTACATTGATGTTCAATGTATTCCCATCTTCGATCTGGATATTACCCGCTGCTCCACTGGTAGAAAGGGTCTGGTCGTCTGTACCTAAATCACCCAAGGCAACAGAAAGCGTGCCTGCACTATCGGTTATTTCTAAGTCGGACCCGTTTACTGCAAAGGCGGTATTTACCTCATTGCTGGCGTCCGCATCTGCATCGTCCACATTTATGTTGAGGGTATTTCCGTCTTCGATCTGGATGTTACCGGCTGCTCCGCTGGTAGATAATGTCTGGTCGTCTGTTCCTAAATCACCTAAGGCAACAGAAAGTGTGCCTGCACTATCCGTTATTTCTAAGTCGGATCCGTTTACTGCAAAGGCGGTATTTACCTCATTACTGGCATCCGCATCCGCATCATCTACATTGATATTTAATGTATTCCCATCTTCTATCTGGATATTACCTGCTGCTCCACTGGTAGATAAGGTCTGGTCGTCTGTACTCACTCCGCTAATGTCTACTACCTGGTTTCCTCCACCATCGGTAATGGTTAAATCCGTACCATCAAAACTGATTCCTGTGTTGTATTCGTTAGTAGCATCGGCATCCGCATCATCTACATTGATGTTGAGGGTATTGCCATCCTCAATCTGGATATTACCCGCTGCACCACTGGTAGAAAGTGTCTGGTCGTCTGTA